>JBFRWO010000262.1:0-18414 GCA_051439625.1 Crocosphaera sp.
TGTTATAGAAACTACTTGGTTTGAGATTATTTTTCTTGGGGTTTTGTTTATATTTGTAGGGTTTGATGCATTTATTTTATTAACTATTAAACCATTATTACGTCGTAGTTTTGATTAATTTTTGAAAGTAGGGGTCAACGGCCGATGACCCCTACCATATAAACATCTTTAAAAGAGAATATTAACCATAATTCCGGCTAATAAAACAAATCCTAAGATAACATTTTGACGAAATATTTTCCCATAGGTTTCTTGAGGAATCTCAGGGGAACTTAGATTAATATATTGTATCATCCAACCCAATAAAGCGATGCTCCAGGTTAACCAAAATCCTATATTTAGGTCCATAATAATCCCTAAATAAGCCCATAAACCTGCGGTAATGGCAAAGAAAACTCCTACTGCTTCCCCTGCATATTTTCCGAAGAATAAAGCACTAGAATTAACTCCAATTTTTTGATCATCTTCTCGATCAGCCATGGCATAAACTGTATCAAAACCTAATGTCCAAAATACAGTTATTCCCCACAATATCCAAGTATAATTTTCTAGTTTTCCTGTTACAGCAGTCCAACTAATTAACACTGCAAAACCCCAAGCTAAAGATAACACTAATTGAGGAACAGGAAAAACTCTTTTAGCAAGAGGATAACAGACAATAAAAGGAACAGCAGCAACACATAAACCAAAGCTTAATGTGTTGAGATAAAAGGCTAAAATAGCAGCACAAACAAGGGAGATAAAAGCGATAATAATTCCCACTTTTATAGAAAGCGATCGCTCAGCTAAAGGCCGTTTTTTTGTCCTTTCTACTTGAGGATCAATATCTCTATCCCAGAGATCATTAATAACACATCCGGCTGCACTTGTAGCTAAGGTTCCTAATATTATAACCCCAATCAAAGGTAAAGGAGGAAGTCCCCTCGCTGCTAAAAAAATAGCCCATAATGCAGGGATCATTAAAATTAATCTTCCTGCTGGTTTATCCCATCTTAATAAACGAATAATGGTTAACAAAGTTGGTTCTTTTTGGGGTTGAGATTGACTAATCATAGTTTTATTTATAGACAATTAAAAATTAATAATTAACAATGGATAAAGTGTTTAGGGTGGGCATTGCTCACACCTATTTTCAAATCAAGGTTTTGACTTTGAATATAACTAAATTAATTATTAATTATATGTTAACAAAAAAAGTATTCTTATACTGAATGTTGTAGGGTGAGCAATGCTAATACTATATTTATATTAAGGTTTTAACTTGAATCATGATTGCCCACCTTCTACCTAAACTAATTATCAATTATATGTTGATAGAAAAAGTATTCTTATACTGAAGTATCAGAATACATTAAACTTTGAAAATTAAGCAGTTTTAAAGATATTCATCAAAAGCTGTCATTAACATGGAGTTGGGATTATCTATACAATAATCAGTAACTTTATTAGTTGCTTCTCTTAAAGCCACTCTATCAATAATCATTTGATCATTTTTTGCTGCCATTAAACCATGAAAAAAGACTAAAGTTAATTGCCGATCTTTTCCTGGCATTTTTAAAAGTTCTCGACAACTAATTTTATTTAATTCAACCTTAGTATCTTCTGCTTCATCCTGAGCAAAACTAGACAAATTAGACAATGGACTAATGATAGTTGATAATAGGATAATAGCTAATAGTTTGTTAATTGATTTCATGATGACTCCTCATTTTTTATTTATTGTTGAAATTAATGCTTATCTTAAGGGTGCGCCCCGCATACAATCATCAAAGGCTTGTTGAAATAAGCTATCATAATCAGAAGCACGACGGGAACTACCGCCGATGATACCGACAACGGAACCGATGGCTGCTCCTGTACCGGCACCTCTTCCCCCGTCTATAATAGCCCCTATAGCTGCGCCACTGGCCGCCCCTCTTGCTCCTCCTCGAAAGAAACCACCTCTAGCATAGCGATCTGCATAATCTCTGGCGTAACTTTCACAATAAGAGCGAGAACGAGATTGGTATTGAGCTAGAGTAATGCTAGTTGATAGTAGCATAGCATCAGCGACTAAAATTGCGCTAATTGTTAACAGCTTTTTCCATGATTTCGGCATCATCTAAGTATGGTTGAAATAGGATTAGTTGATTTTCCATCCGTTATTATAGCAGTTCTTCCCCTCATTAAGTGTTAATTTTTCATCTTTCCAGATATATTTTCACTGTAATCAGTATTTTTTCTCTGATAAATATACGGACTAAAATACGTATCTTTTCGAGTTTACATCTTGACCAATCAAGCTTAAAATTAGGGTTAAGATGTTGTTTTTAAACCATAAAATTTTTATTTTAGATGTGAAACTGTAGCACTGTATTTTAGACAGGGATTAAAAATTATACTAAGCTTGTTAAAATAATGTTAATGTTGCAGTTTTCATGAAAAAATGAGCAGTTCGCATTCTCAAGAATGCCCTAACTACATAATTTAAAATACTCGCTTAATAACGAGTTCTAATCTACCAAATAAGAGGTTAAAATGTATAAAATTGAAACACCGTCTATGTTCAATACCTTAGAAGACTATGAAAACTTTGTTAGTCAATTATTAGAACAAGAAACCGATTTAAAAGTTGACCCAATGTTAGAGTGGGAAGACGCTATGAATGAGCATAATTCTTTAATCGGAGATTCTCAAGAAAATTAATTGCAGTAACTAAGTTTTAACTGATTTCTAAACTTTCAAAGACTACTCAATAACTCAAGATAAACTAATTTGATTATCTTGGGTGTTTTTTCGTCTCGAATTGTTATAAAGTAAAGGAAGATAGATATTTGATGCTCAACCGATCTGCTGATGAAAAGTTTATGGAATGACCAAGACGCAGCTAAATATAAAACAGATTTAGCCCTGAGAGTTTACACTTCTAGATTATTAGGACAAAACCCCTCTTTAGTATTGCACGGTGGGGGCAATACATCGGTAAAAATACAACAAGATAATATTGTTGGAGAAAGAGAAGATATACTTTATGTTAAAGGCAGTGGTTGGGACTTAGCCACCATAGAAGAAGGGGGTTTTTCTGGGGTAAGAATGCCTCATTTGTTAAAATTAGCGAAACTTAACAGCTTATCAGACTCTCAGATGGTCAATGAGTTGAAAACCCAGATGATTCGAGCTAATGCTCCTTCACCTTCGGTTGAAACCATCCTCCATGCTATCTTACCCTACAAATATGTAGATCACACCCATGCTGATGCGGTAGTTACCATTACCAACACAGCAGAAGGAAGACAGCGCATCGAAGAAATATACGGCGATCGCTTGGTAATTATCCCCTACATTATGCCAGGTTTTGACCTCGCTCGTCTCTGTGCCGAAGAATTTGAGAAACAAAAAGGCGATAATACTATTGGTATGGTGTTGATGAATCATGGTATTTTTTCCTTTGCAGATACGGCCAAAGAATCTTATGAACGGATGATTGAGTTAGTTAGCGAGGCAGAAGACTATCTAAACCGTCATCAAGCTTGGAATATTCCCCAAAAAGCTGTAAATAACACCAAAACCTCTATTGGTAATACTTTAGCGCAACTACGTCATCAAGTGTCCGTTGCTGCGGGTTTTCCCGTTATTCTCTCCCTACAGCAAACCGAGAAAACCCTGAGTTTTGCCCAAAGAGAAGATATTGCCAGTATTTCTCAACAGGGACCGGCCACTCCCGATCACGTCATTCGCACCAAACGCACCCCCTTAGTAGGTCAGGATGTAGAGGGGTATGTAACCCAGTATGAAAGCTACTTTAAAACCCATTTAACCCAGGCTAAGGACAAGAAAACGATGGTTGATCCTGCACCAAGGGTGATTATCGATCCAGATTTGGGAATAGTTGCGATCGGCAAAAATGCCAAAGCTGCGGCCATCGTGGCTGATATTTATGACCATACCATCGATATTATCCAACGGGGGACGCTATTGGGAGGTTATCAAGCTTTACCCCCTCAAGATATTTTTGATGTAGAATACTGGGAACTGGAACAAGCAAAACTAGCTAAAGGAGGGCAAACACCGCCATTTACTGGGGAAGTTGCCCTAGTAACCGGGGCAGCGTCCGGTATTGGTAAAGCTTGCGTGGAGTCTCTGTTGAAACGAGGGGCTGCCGTGGTGGGGTTAGATATTAACGAGGCGATCGCAGATTTATATAAAGATCCCAACTTCTGTGGCCTTGCCTGTGATCTCACCGATGAAACAGCCATTCAGCAAGCCCTAGAAACGGCTGTAAGACGCTTTGGGGGCATTGATATGGTGATCCTCAACGCTGGTATTTTCCCTCCTAGTAGCACCATTTCTGCCCTGTCTACGGAACAATGGCGACGTATTATGAGCATTAATTTGGATGCTAATTTAGTGTTAATGCGAGAGGTTCACCCCTTCTTAAAAATGGCTCCTAACGGGGGTAGAATGGTGGTTATCGGCTCCAAAAATGTGCCAGCACCGGGGCCAGGGGTGGCTGCTTATTCTGCGTCTAAGGCTGCTTTAAACCAGTTAACCCGTGTAGCTGCTTTGGAATGGGGTAAAGATAACATTCGTATTAATTCTATTCATCCTAACGGGGTATTTGATACAGCTATTTGGACCGATGAAGTGTTAGAAACTCGGGCAAAAAAATACGGTTTAACAGTAGAAGAATATAAGACAAATAATGTTTTAAAAGTGGAAATTAGCAGTCATGATGTAGCCGAGTTAGCTGCAAGTATGTGCGATAGTTTATTTGAGAAAACAACGGCAGCACAAGTTCCTTTAGATGGGGGGAATGAAAGGGTTATTTAACAGTGAGCAGTTAGCAGTGAGCAGTTTAGGCATAAAATAAAAATAGTCCCCTAGCAACTACATTGGGGACATAAGAAAAATCATTCTATTAGGAGTATAATTCATTAATGAACCTTCTACTTTTACTTATCCTAGAGAAGAACTCCTTAAGTGCATTGAGGACAAGCTAGACAGTAATTAAATAGAAGAAGTTGAGTTATAATCATAATGATCCATTATTGAGACTGCAATAGGAGTGAAGGTTATGTCTCGATTTATCAAGCGTTTAGAAGCCATTGGAATACACGGAAGATTTGATATTGCTCTTGATTTTAACGATGGAATTAATATTATTCATGGAAGTAACGGTACAGGAAAAACTACTTTATTACATATTCTCGCAAATGCAGTTAATGAAGATTTTAGACGTTTTGGCTATTTAAAATTTCAGAAATTAACCATTATATTAGATGATGACACAGAAATAAGAATAGAACAAGAACATTGGTCAAGCTCTCATTCTGATACCTTAACCCAAATTTTTATTAACAAAGATAAAGTAGATTCTTACCGTTTTTCAGAATTATTGGAAGAAAGAGAACAATTCTATGACCATAACGGAATTTTAATGACTCGTGTGCCACCTTATAATCCATTATCTTTAAAAGAAAAGCTTGATATAAAGCAAGATATTGATATTGATTTAAAAGCAACTTATTTTCCTGCTTTTAGAACAATGATTGAGGCATGGGCTACAATAGATGAAGATGAAATTAGACGATTTGCGCGAAAATCACCTAATTTTAGAAAAGTTCTAAGAAGTTCAGAAAGATCAACAGAATTAGCGCGTATTCTATTTGGAAAATTTGTCCCTAAACTAGAGTATCCCTCTCCTATAGAAATAGAAAAACATATTAATTCAGAATTAACAGAAGCTCAATTAAAAATTGCTAATCTTGATAGAAATTTACTTTCACAAGCATTTATTAAATTTTCAAAAGCTATTTCCCAATCATCTGATACAGACGATAACAAAAAAGATCCAGAAGAGGTTATTAAAGAAATAACAGAACTTTCAGAAAAATTACAAAACTCACCTTTTCAAGTTAATCTTGATAACGCGGATAATGTCTATAAAAAATTAGTAGAACAATTAAATTCCTTTGAATCAGATCCACAATATAAAACGATTTCTAGTAGATTTTTAGATGTTTATAGAGATTCTCTTCAACAAAGACTAGAGGGACAAACAAACGCTTATTATAGTATTGAAACCTATTTGCAATCTGTCAATGAATTTTTAGAGAAAAAGCAATTAAAAATAGGTTCTACAAATTCATCTCAAGGTAGGGCTAGTTTAGGCGTTAAAATAGGTGATGAAAAAGCCATTAATAGCCTACAAATTTTATCATCTGGAGAGAGACAAGTCGTGGGTTTAATTTATGCAGCTAGTCACATGACAGATGGTAGGGTTGTTTTAATTGATGAACCAGAAATTTCACTACATATTGATTGGCAACGTAAATTATTACCAGAAATGGTTAAACAACTTGGCGAAAAACAACTAATTATTTGTACTCATTCTCCTGTTATTGCATCTGGATATCGAGATAAAATGATAGAATTAGAACTGCACCCAACAGCAAACGCTAATATAAATACTGATAGCATTGAAGAAGATCAAATCTATATAATAGATGATGATTTTGACAGTATTTCCTTTTAAAAACTTAGACAAAATATTGACTTTATGAATGGATTGCAACTAACTCCTGAAGAATACCTTACTGAAATAATTATTTCTAGGGATAGGTTTTTATTATTAGAAGGGTCCGAAGATGAAGCTTTTTTTATTCTTCTTCGCAATTTTTTAACAAAAAACGCATCTCAAATTTCAGAAGAAAAATTACATTCATTAAAAAATATTATTATAGGTACCGCAGAAGAAATAAAAGGACAACTAGGAAATAGAGCTAAAATAGAGAAAATATGCGATTTAATTACTCAAGAATCATCAAGTGTTAAAAATAGAGTGTTAGGATTTGTTGATCGAGAGTTTAGAGGTTTTGAGTACACTAATGAGTTAAAAGATAATCTTAAAACTCATAAAATAAATGATAGATTAATTTGGAGTAAAGGCCATTCCATTGAAAACTATTTTTTTGAAATATCAACCTTGAAAGAAGCATTTAATGAGTATTTAGTCAGTGATTTTTATCTAGAAGCATTTGAAATATTTGAATCTAAATTTGCTCATACTCTCAGAGTAGCCTGTGCTTTGAGTTTAGCTGGTTTATCTGAAAATTTACTTAGGGTTATTGAGGATTTCCTAGAGAAATCTCTAGATTGGCAATGTATAGATATTACCTCTACGTCTGTTAAAATTAATTTAGAAGAATGGGAGAAAATCCTAGACAAAAAATTTAACCTTGATCAACTTCGGATTAAAAAGTTATTTAAGAAATTTGAAACTTATTTGAATATTACTAATCAATGTGATCTGGAAACTTTGAGATGTTTATGTCATGGACATATAGGATTTAATTTTATGTTTTTTGTTTATGGAAAATGTCTTTATTTAACAGCTTCATCAGATCAACGTAAAAATAACAAGGAAGAAGCAGAAAAAGTTGATAAAAATAAAGATACACGCTTCCCTACAGTAGCAAATGCTTGGATTAGAAGTCAATCTTTAGAATTTAACAATAATAATGATCACGACTTTCCAATAAAGTGTTTTTGGATTTTAATAAATGAAATACATGAAGTTGATAACAATGTTTAACTGAGGTTTAGTTTAGCATTGCTAAACGCTTACGGATTATACTAATATTGACTTTCCATTTGTCTAATTAGTTAGTATACTAAATAAAGATAATAATAAAAACCCTTGAACAAATGGCTGAAAATAACTGGCAAAATTTCTTAAAAAATCTCGGAGAATGGCGAGGATCTTTTACTAAAATTTCTCCTCAAGGTGATATACTTGATTCTACTCTCTCTATTATCAGTTTAGAAGGATTAGAAAACAATAAATTAGTTAAGTTTCGTTTGCGTCGTTTTGGTGGTGATAGTTATGATGAAAATCCAACTCAAGACTATACACAAGAATACCGTTCTTTGGGGAGACAAATCATTTTCTTTGAGACAGGAAGCTTCTCTA
This sequence comes from Crocosphaera sp., assembly GCA_051439625.1. Classification (GTDB taxonomy): domain Bacteria; phylum Cyanobacteriota; class Cyanobacteriia; order Cyanobacteriales; family Microcystaceae; genus Crocosphaera. Next base: position 7,952 of record JBFRWO010000262.1, read on the forward strand.
AAGGGTCATTTCAATTAGCCCCTTTTGCTGATTTTGGCTCAGAATTTGGGTTTATTAAAGGCGATCGCCGTTTACGTTGTGTGTTATTATACTACCCTCAAAATGAGCTTTCAAGTATTACTTTAATTCGAGAGTTTCGCGGTGGCACTAATGCTCAAGAACGTCCTCAATTAACCTTAAATCAATTACTAGGAAAATGGCAAGGAACCGCTTATACTGCTTATCGTTATTTGCGCCCTACAGATAAATTTGAAACCAGTTTAGAAGTAAAACAAATTGATAATAATAAAATACAACAACAATTAACTTTTCCAGGAAAAACTCTGACTTCAACAGCAAATATTGAAGGCAATAAGCTAGTATTTAATACTGGAGATAATTCTAGACAAATTTTATTGTTACCTGATGGCACTTCAACCAATGCACCCTTAAAATTGGAATTACGTAAACCCTTCTTTTTAGAAATAGGTTGGTTAGTCAATGAAAAAGAACGTCAAAGATTAATTCGTAATTATGATGCAACTGGTGCATGGGTAGGTTCAACTTTAGTTATTGAAAAGAAAATTGATTAAATTATCCATTATCGATTTTCTTGACTCAAATGACCCAATATAGCCTAATATATTGATGGTTATGCAAAAAAATTGAAAATCTTATGCGAATTGCTCTATTCACAGAAACTTTCTTACCTAAAATTGATGGTATTGTAACCCGTTTACGACATACAGTTGACCATTTACAGCGCAACGGTGATCAAGTTTTAGTTTTTTCCCCTGACGGTGGGTTAAGAGAACATAAAGGAGCAAAAATTCATGGTGTTAAAGGTATTCCCCTTCCTTTATATCCTGAGTTAAAATTAGCCATTCCTACCCCTCAAGTGGGTAAAGCATTAGAAAAATTTAAACCCGATTTAATCCATGTAGTTAACCCTGCGGTTTTGGGATTAGGGGGAATTTATTACGCTAAAACCTTGAATATTCCCCTAGTAGCTTCCTATCACACTCACTTACCCCAATATTTACAACATTATGGCTTAGGTTCCTTAGAAGGAGTACTCTGGGAACTGCTAAAATTAGCCCATAACCAAGCCCGTCTCAACCTCTGCACATCGACGGCCATGGTAGAAGCTTTAGAAACTCATGATATCGAACGGGTGGATCTCTGGCAAAGAGGAGTAGATACGGAGATGTTTCAACCCCATTTAGTCTCCAAACAAATGCGATCGCGTTTATCGGGAGGCAACCCTGATAAACCCTTACTTTTATATGTGGGACGGGTTTCGGCTGAGAAGCAGATTGATCGCATTAAACCAGTGTTAGAAGCCATTCCAGAGGCACATTTGGCAATTGGTGGCGACGGACCCCATCGGGAAGCGTTAGAGGCTCATTTTGCAGGGACTCAGACCCATTTTATCGGCTACCTGCAAGGTTTGGAATTGGCTTCTGCTTTTGCTTCGGCGGATGCGTTTATTTTCCCTTCCACAACGGAGACGTTAGGGTTAGTCTTATTAGAAGCGATGGCTGCTGGATGTCCTGTAGTAGCAGCTAATTCTGGAGGTATTCCTGATATTGTTACTGATGGGGTGAATGGTTATCTATTTGAACCCACAGACCCAAATGGGTCAATTATCGCAACAAAACGCCTTTTAGCTGCCACAGAGGAACGGGAACAGTTGCGCAGCAATGCCCGGCAAGAGGCAGAAAAATGGGGATGGGCCGCAGCTACTCTTCAGTTAAAACGCTACTATGAGTCTGTTCTTGGGGAAGATGTTTTACCCCGTGTTGCTTAGTTTGGGAAGTGTGGGGAGTTTGGGAAGTGTGGGAAGTGTGGGGAGAAGTCGCTTCTAATTTATCAATTTTTTCAATCTCTTACTCCTCTAGTTCCCATCTATCCAAAAAATAATTAAACTTATTATGGATAACATTTAGATTTAATTATTTAACTATTGAACATGGAATTAAGAAAAGTTTACGAGATTCTTCAAGATACTTCTCTGGGGCAAGATTTAAACAATGAAGAGTTACAAAGGTTAGCGGAAATAGGTACGATGAAAACCGTTGATACTGGGACTATTCTCATGCGTGAGGGAGAAAATAGCGATGCCTTAATTGTTTTATTGCAAGGAGAAACAGAAGTCTTAAAAGGGTTTTCTGGGCAGCAACTTCGACAAGTTGCTAAACAAAAAAAGGGTTCAGTTTTAGGGGAAATGGGCCTATTTTTACAACGTCCTCGCAAAGCAACAGTAAGAACTTTAACCCCTTGTCAGATTTTTGTATTTCAACGGGACAGTTTACGGGAGTTACGGAAAAAAAATGATAGTTTAGTGGCAAAAATAGCGATTAATCTCGGTTCTGTGGTTAGTCAAAAATTAGAAACATTGAATGATAATGTAGTAGAGTTACTTAATAATAATGAGAAATTATTAACCACCATTGAAAGTTCAGAAAATTCTCAATCAAAATCTGATTTAGAAACCATGCGAACTCGTTTACTTTCCCAAGCTAAACAGTTACGTCAAAGTCAAGAAAAAGTTGAGAAACAACTCAATTATCTGAACACAGAAATTAACCAGACAAAACTAATTCGCCGTGTAGCAGAATTAGTGATTGCCATTGTTACTGGTGGTGTGGCAACTTTTGGTGTGGGACAGTTAATTGGAGTAGGAATGAATCAAGTTCAACTACCAATAGAATCAGATCAAGTTTCCCCTGCTTCTATTCCTTATATTAACACAGAAGAAGATTGCGAAAAACGAGATGGTTCGATTTGGCATGAGGAAAAATGTTGGGATTTTATCCACAGTCCAAACTGGTAATGATTGAATACTATATAGCAATTCTCATACTTTTGAGGTACATAGTTTTCTAGTTTTAGAAGTTCGGAGTTCGGAGTTAGATGTTAGGTGTACCTCATGAGTCCGAGAAACGCTATAATTAACAAAAAAATAGCTTAATAAAACAGTTTATTGGTTTAGTTGTTCTTGAATTATTTCCATTTGGTTGCTTTTTTCGGTTAAACCAAAATGGTTCATCAATGCAATAACACCAACAGAAACAATAACGCCGAGAGATAAACCACTTGCTAACAAGATAAGAAAGATTTTCTTTGCTTGGTTAACAGCTTGTTGCTGTCTTTCAGTTCTTGGGGAATCATAATCCATAATCAAATTAAATCATTAATTATCTAATAATTCTAACCCATTCAAGAAACTTCTGCTACTGCGAGTATCTGTGAGAGATTTTGGATAACGAACACCTAAAGCATAAAGACGATTTCCAACTAGATAAAGTCTTAAGATAATTATTTCTTTTTGGTTGCTAAATGTCAGTTCTTTACCTACATTTTTATCTAAAAAAATCGCCCTTTCTTGCGTTAATTGAAATCCTTGTTCTGGTGGTATTTCACTTTTTATTGCTTCTAATAGAACGTCAATATTTTCCACTTGCTCATCTGTCAAATTTTCTGCGTAGGCAGCAATATACTCTTGATTTTCTCTATGAGAGGCTAAACTACGAAAACTAATATCACCTAAAGTTGTTGCCAATAATACCTCATCATTGGTTAAAATACCGGGTGGCATCCAGAAAGAAACACCTCCTTGTTTAAAGACAATAAACTGCCAACTATTCGATTGACTTCTAACAGGAATAATACCATCCGGAGGATTTTGAAATAATAGTCTATCTTCTGAGGTTAAGCGTCCACTTTCAAAGAAGCTTCTGATTTCTCGACCAATAGAAGAGTTTTGTTGTGCTATTTCTAGGGAAGGTTTTATCGGCACTGAGTTCGCAGTATTTACATTTAAGGCAACTGTAAGAACTGAAATGATTGAAGTTGTTTTCAATAGACTTTTCATAGATAGTAATCAAATAAGACCTTCTAATTATCTCATATTTTTACCGATAGGGTTGAAATTGGAGTCCTGAAGAGGATAACACAAGGGTAATAATTGTTATAGCCTAAAATGCCGTGTTCCTGTTCATACAAACAAAAATTACAATAAAGTTGCCAAAAATACCCTTTAAAGCTTATGCTAAAAATTGAGTATCTATTATTGGTGAATTATGTCGAAAAAAAGAGTTCTTGTTACAGGTGCAACAGGAAGAACAGGATTATTAGTGGTTAACAAACTTCGTCAACTTTCTGATAAGTTTGAGGTATTTGGTTTCGCTATAAATTCTGAAAAGGTAAAAGAATTATTTGGTTCAAATGAAGGATTTTTCACGGGAAATATTAGCGATGAATCTAGTTTAGAAACTGCTTTAAAAGGATGTGATTGTTTGGTAATTGTCACCAGTGCTGTCCCTAAAATGAAAGCACCTCCCCAAGAAGGAAAACCACCAGAATTTGAGTTTGAACCAGGGGGAATGCCGGAAAAAGTTGATTGGATAGGGCAAAAAAATCAGATAGATATTGCTAAAAAATTGGGCATTAATCAGATTGTTTTAGTAGGTTCTATGGGAGGAACAAACCCTAATCATCCCCTTAATAAAATAGGTAATGGCAACATTTTAATTTGGAAGCGGAAAGCAGAAGAATATTTAATTAATTCTGGTATTAATTATACTATTATTCGTGCTGGAGGATTAATTAATGAACCGGGAGGAAAACGAGAGTTAATTGTGGGTAAAAATGATACTTTATTAGAAAATCCTCCTAATGGTATTTCTACAGTTATTCCCAGAGAAGATGTAGCAGAATTAGTGGTACAATCACTAATAGAAACTACAGCTAAAAATAAAGCTTTTGATGTTATTACTAAACCCGAAGATGATTCTTCGGCGGTTATTACTAAGGACTTTGCTTCTTTATTTGAACAAGCAACACCTGGGTTATAAGCTGTTAAGAATCTAAATGATTCTATATTGGGTGACGGAGTGACGTTTGTTCTCTAATTTGTCAATAGGTTGTTTAAATGTTTTTCAGTCTAAGTTAAGTAATTTATTCTTATATTACTAAGGAAACAAGGAAAATAAATTTGCAATCAGTTACAGTCAAAATAAATCTTGTTCCCTGTTCCCTATCTAAACTAGCTAGTTTTATTGAAGGTTAAATATGTGATTTTCTCGGACAAAGAATACCTTAATTAAGAATAGCTTTGGCTGTCAATTCTGCTTTTTCTAAATGGGGAACATGACCACATTCTGGAATCCAAATTAATTGACTATTGGGGATTAATTCTTTAAACTTATTAGCGTCTTTTGTTCCTAAAATTTTATCGTTTTCTCCCCAAATAACCCTTGTTTCTGGTTTTAAATTGGCAATTTCTTGTTTAAACGAACCATAACCACCACTTTTGGTAAAAGAAATTAAAGCTTGACTCCACTGTTCACATTTAAGATGTAAAGCAGCACAAAGTTGTGCATCCTTACTCGCAAAACTTTTATCATAATAAGCAGATTCACTAATCTTTTGTCTCACCTTCAGATTACTTAAAAAAGCTGTTGATAAATAGTCTAAAGGAGGAAACATAAATTTTCCTATCTTCGGTGGTGCAGCTAAACCGGCACTATCAATTAACACTAATTTACTAACAGTTTCTGGATAGGTTAAAGTAAAATCAATCGCTGTTGCACCTCCCATAGAAGCACCCACCAAAATACATGGTTCTTTGATTAAAGTTTTCCAGGTATAATATAAATGGGTTTTAATTGTTTCAGGACTAAACAATAAATCACTGCTTCTTTTAGTGAAACCAAATCCTAGTAAATCAATAGCCCACGTAGCATGAAATTGAGATAAAATTGGTAAAAGACGACGATATTCTAATAAAGAACTGTCAAAACCGTGCAAAAGTAAAACAGGTGGGTTTTTCTCTCCCTGCAAAACATAACTGGTAGGAATGGGTTGAGGAGATAGAGGAGTGGTAATATCCTCAAACTTAATTTTATCAACTAAGTCAAGGGATGTTTTTTCAGTTAACTTTTTTGCCTCGAAAGTAAGAAAAATCATAACAACTATTTAGGGAGAAAATACTTATCAATTAACAATGTACATTGTTAAAGATGGATTATATCATAATAACGAGTTTTCTCCCTAAAAATAGCATAGAAAATACCATCATTAAACCGCTAGTTTTTCCCCTTCACCTGTTTTCTTCCGTAAAATTTTTAAGGCGCGGCTATAAATTTGACGGGCCCTTTCATGACTGATACCACATTTTTCCCCAATAGCTTTGTAACTCATTTGTTTACCATCTCGCAAACCAAAACGAAGAATAATTACTTCTTTTTGTCTTGGTGTTAAACTGTCTAAAAGATTGTTTATCTGAGAAATTTTCTCCTCTTGTTTAACAAAATCATTAGGGGAAACACTATCTTCATCAGGTAATAATTGTCCCAACTCGGTTTGATTTTCATCAATGACAACATTTAAACTACGGGACTTAGTTTTAAAAGCTGCTTGTTGGAGAAATTGTAACCTATCCACAGAAATTTCCATGTTTTCAGCAATCTCTGCTTGGGTCGGTTTTCTACCTAATTTTAGTGTTAATTCCCGAATAGATTTACGATATTTGTTGAGATTTTCGTTAATATGAATAGGTAAACGAATGGTTCGACTTTGTTCTGCGATCGCTCTGGTTATTCCCTGTCTTATCCACCAATAAGCATAGGTAGAAAACTTGTAACCACGAGCAGGATCAAATTTTTCTACACCTCGAATTAAACCTAAACTTCCTTCTTGAATTAAATCTAATAAAGATAACCCAGAATTAAGGTATTTCTTGGCGATAGAGACCACTAGACGCAAATTTGCCTCGATCATTCTCTCCCTAGCTTTTTGTCCCTTAGCGACAATTTTTTCCTCTTCTCGGCTCAGTTTCTCCTTTTCTAATAAAGGCAACATTACCTGGATGTCTTCGGCTAATTTAATCTCTTCAGCACTAGAGAGTAAGGGGGTTTTACCAATAGACTGAAGATAGTGGCGAACCGTATCAACTTTTTTCTTGGTTGTCATGTTTAGCTATCTGTTATTTATTTGTTGTTTGTAGGTATAGTGAAGGAAATCCACCGCAGCAGTTGTAGCTTAAATTTTTTTAGTAATCTCTTTTCTCTCAGCAAAATCTGAATCGATATTGATGGGATTTATTGCTATCCTAATTGTAAAGTAAAATTAAAGTTTTGGCAAGCTATGACCCTAATTCCTCAGAAAAATTGTTAAGATTAATATCTTAACCAAAAATCAAGTCATCCAGCCCCCACTAGAAACTAGGGACTTAGGAGGCTGAACCTAAAAAATCAGGGATTTTTCCCCTAAAATAAAAGTAGGGTTTAACCTGTGATAGCCTAAATACGTAACTTTGAGTGAAACAACCATTAACCTCTACTGAGCTTAAGATTGAAGAATTATTTCCCTTTGAACTCGATCCCTTTCAAGAGGAAGCGATCGCAGCGTTGCATCAAGGGGAATCTGTCGTTGTCTGCGCCCCCACCGGTTCAGGGAAGACAGTTATAGGAGAATTTGCCATCTATCGGGCTTTGCATCTGGGTCAACGAGTTTTCTACACCACTCCCCTCAAAGCTTTATCTAATCAAAAGTTTAGAGACTTCCAAGATAAATTTGCCACCACAGAAGCAGGAGTCGTGGAAGGGATGGTGGGGTTAATTACAGGAGATATGGTCATCAATGCCAACGCTTCGATCGTAGTAATGACCACAGAAATTTTCCGTAATATGCTCTATGAAACCCCCATAGGTCAAGTGGGAACTTCCTTAGAAAATGTGGCTACGGTGATTTTAGATGAATGCCACTATATCAGTAATCGGGGTCGGGGAACCGTCTGGGAAGAATCAATTATTTACTGTTCCCCCAGCATTCAATTAGTCGCCCTCTCTGCAACCATAGGCAACCCAGAAGACTTAACCCAATGGATTAACCAAGTTCGGAAAACCGCCCCAAACGTTGATCCAAAGAAAACGTCTGTCAGTTTATGTAAACTGATTAACTCAGATTTTCGCCCCGTTCCCCTGCGATTCTATTTCAGCCAAAAAAATGGACTCTATCCCCTGCTGAACCAGAAACAAACAGCCATTAATAATCGCCTCAAACCTAAAGGAAACCGTAAACGCCGAAGGGTTAAACGCAGTGAATGTCCTACCCCGATGATGGTGGTTAAGCAACTGTACGCAAAAAACCTTTTACCCGCCATCTATGTTATCTTTAGCCGTCGAGAATGCGATCGGGCAGTGCAAAAGTTAGAAGGAGTGATGTTAGTCTCTCCTGAAGAAGCCCACGCCCTACAATATAACCTGCTCAACTTCTTTTTAGCCGAAAACACCAATCTACAAGTCGATCTTCTCGAAGCAGTAGGGACAGAAAACCCAGCATTATACGAACCCCTAAAGGACTTTTTAGCCACCCTTTCACCCCAGTCCGATCTCTTTCGATATTTAGGAGAGGATGAAGAGAGCAAAGTCCATTTATTCCAGATTTTAGCTGATCTGTGTCAGTTAGTGCGCTCAGAACAACTTGAACCCTTAACCAGAGGTATTGCAGCCCATCATGCGGGCATTTTACCTCTATGGAAAGAATTAGTGGAACAACTGTTTGAGGTGGGTTTGGTTAAAGTTGTGTTTGCCACGGCAACCCTATCGGCCGGTATCAATATGCCGGCAAGAACCACTGTTATCTCTGCTTTGTCCAAACGCATCGATACAGGACACAGTATGTTAAGTCCCTCAGAATTTCTGCAAATTGCCGGGCGGGCCGGACGAAGAGGGATGGATGAGGTGGGCTATGTGGTCACTATTCAAACCCCTTTTGAAGGGGCAACAGAAGCAGCATATTTAGCTACTGCCCAATCTGAACCTTTAAAAAGTTGTTTTACTCCTTCTTATGGCATGGTCTTAAACCTGTTGCAAAAACACAGTTTACAGGAAGCCAAAGACCTTTTAGAAAGAAGTTTTGCTGAATATTTAGCCCAATTAAAATTAGAACCTGAACAACAGGCGATCGCTAGTTTGAGTACAGAATTAGCAAAACTGGATATTGAATTAGGAGGGCTACAAGAAAAAGATATCCTCGCTTATGAGAAATTGAAAGCTCGATTAAAAGAAGAAAAACGACTTTTGAAAATTCTCGAAGATCAGGGAGAAGAAAAGCGTAAAAAAGAAATTGCCGGTCAATTGAGTAAGTTAAATATTGGGGATTTAGTTTATTTAAAAGGCAAACGTTTAAGAACATCTACCCCTCAATTAGCTACCATTGTGGCTATGGTTCCGGGATCGGGACAAGGTTTTGATTTGTTATGTTTGGGGGATAATAACTATTGGTATTTAGTAAAAAGAGGAGATATTGTTGACTTTTATGGGGCTTCTTTACCCCTATCTTTTGCGGATAATTTGACCCTACCGGATCTCAGAAAATTATCTTTAGGTAGAGGACCAAAAGGTGATGAAAACTCTAAGCAAATCACCCAACAAATGAGCGATCGCGCTTTTGGAAGAATCACCCCACCAGAGGTTATTGAACAACAAGAAAAGATCGATAATGTGCAGAGTTCACTTAATGATCATCCCTTAACCAAAAGCAAAGATTTTAAACGCTTATTTAAGTCCCATCATCGACGTTTAGAATTACGGGAACAACTCCATAACCGACAAATTAAATTCCAAAAATTACAGTCCAATCAATCTTATTATTGGCAAGAATTTCTCAATCTAATCGAGATTTTACGGGAATTTAACGCTTTAGATAATTATACTCCTACTGCCCTCGGTGAAGCGGCGGCTACTATGCGGGGAGAAAATCAGTTATGGTTAGGGATGGTGTTGATGTCAGGGATGTTAAACCATCTTGAAGCCCATCAACTAGCGGCTGCGGTGAGTGCTATTATTACCGAAACCCTACGTCCCGATACTTGGACTAACTATTTACCTTCTCCAGAAGTGTTGAGTCTGTTTCAAGAGTCTCCAGAAAACGGGGTGAGTCTTGGGGAAATGCGCCGCTTATTGAACCAAACCCAACGACGCTATCAAATTACTATTCCTGTCTGGTTAGAGTTAGAATTGATGGGGTTAGTAGAACAATGGGCCTTGGGTGGTGACTGGCAGGAACTTTGTGAAAATACCAGTTTGGACGAAGGGGACTTAGTTCGTTTGCTCAGGCGTACTGTTGATCTTCTTTGGCAAATTCCCCAAACCCCAGGTATTTCGGGTCATTTAATTACAACTGCTAAAGAAGCGATTACTCTATTGAAAAGATTTCCTATTTAATAATGGACAATGGATAATGGATAATGGATAATTATTATTCGAGGAGAGGAAAATGCTATACAAAAAAGGGTTTTAAGACTAAGGAAATATTATCAAAGTGGGGCAAGTTAATAACATCATTAGGTAAATAAATTTGTTGCGATCTATAATTATATTGTCCGTTTGATAGTTGATAAGGTTGGCTATAGGTTTCTAGTTGTTTATCCCTTAAGTTAACTATCCAAAAGTCCATAATTCCTGCTTCAGCGT
>JBFRWO010000263.1:0-9977 GCA_051439625.1 Crocosphaera sp.
CTATCCCAAAAAATTCTCAAGTTTATTGATTACTTTAATCAACATTTTGCCAAGCCGTTCGTTTGGAAATTTAAGGGTTTTAAAGATTATGAGTAACTGACGGGTTACTTCCGCCAAGCTGCACTAGAATGCTATTTTATATCAATTTACGTAGGGGTCAACGGCCGTTAATCCTTACAGGAATGCTTATTTTGTGTATTTTGTCAAGAGCAGGTTTACATTCGTTTACGTTAATTTAGTACGCTTGCTCAAAAAAGTTCCTATTTTTTCTCTAATTACCCTTCTTTTTGCATGGTTGATAGTTTCACACAACGGAGTAATAGGAATATTCTGACTTGTTTTAAAGGCAGATATACTATGCCTTGAGTATCAGTCTCTAATATCATACCATAAGCCCGTAAACTCGTTGCTTATTGATAACTCTTCTCACACATTGCGAAATGTAAAGAGAGCCGAATATTTTTATTTTCTTTGTTATTCTAATTTCATATAACTTTTGCTTATGTTTAATGCGATCGCTAGTTAATGGGTGTTGTCCAAGAAACCGGAACTACTATGACATCAAGAGTTTTATTATTAGTAAACATTTCTAAAAGATAACCTGCTTCTGATAGTTAAAGTCTTCGATAGGGTCATCAAAATTATCTAGCATTTTAACGACACCTTTTGCACTTCCATATTGGGGTTTTTGAGAATGGGTAGGGAGTGAAATAATTTGAAAGTCTTAACCTTCATTATTTTGGATAATAACTTGTTGACCTTCTGCGGCAGCTTTGAGGAGTTCTGGAAGTTGATTTTCTGCTTCTTTTAAGGTTATTTGTAACATAGATTTATTGGATTAATAATTAGTTTTCATTCCTTTTCTAATTTAATGAAAGCTTCCTAACTCCTTAAAAATTTAGATAGCTTGTAAGTTATTTATATGAGTTATTCTTCATCAGGTAAGTCTTCAGTTATCAAGACAATAAATAACCGTTAGAAACCTCTGATTTCAATAACTTCTCCAGTCGTAACACTATTCAATACATTACGAACATCAGGGATGAGTGGCAATAAATCAGAAAGTTTATTGCTAGGTGCAACAAGAACAATAACGGCTATGCCAATTTGTTGTAAATTTTGTTGATAACGCAAATTTTGATCAGTCGTGAGTAGGATTGTAAAATCATTCTGACTCATCAATCTTAGCAATTCACCATTTTTTTTCCCTGACCATCCCATCTCAAAAACTGTGTGAATATCGTAATCAGTAAATTCACGTTTTAAAGGTCGTGGGGTACATTCATCAAGTAGTATTCGCATAAGCTGTTAACATTTCCTTTGCTAATTCAAGAGAGGCGATCGCTTGCTCTTTGCTAACACTAGGAAAATGATCTAAAAAGATATCTAATGAATCCCCTGCCTCAAGATAATCGAGTAAGGTTTTGATGGGTACGCGAGTTCCGGTAAAGACGGGTGTTCCTCCTAGAATATCAGGATCGCTGTGAATAATAGAGGGTGTAAATACCATAATGAATGTCACCTTAATCGTTATTCAGTTCCTATTCTTCTTCTAATCTATCCTAAATTTATGCTAAAAGTTGTCTAAATTTGAACGATTTTTCCAGTTTAAAATAGCTTGGAGGAGGTTGGGTTGTTGGGGGGAAAAGGTTTGTAGGTTGGTTAAAGGTGTGTCAGTGATCCAGGCAATGGGAATGGTGCGGTTGAGTTGTTGGCAGAGATGCAAAAGAGTGTCACTGGGGTCAGCGTTGGCGAAAATGATGGTTAATTGGGGGTTTTCAGCGATGAGGGGGAGAAGATGGCGTTTCAGTTGGGGGAGGTTGTTAGCTTCGGGGATGGGGTAATGGTTCAGTTTTTGGTGGATGAGGTTACATAGTTCTTGGGTGAGTTCGGGGAGGGTGTAAGGGTTGAGGGATGGAGTGTTGATATAGAGAAGGTATTGACTAATAGGGTTAAGAGCAGGATGAGAATGTCCATACCATGCTTGATAAAATTCGGGATAAGGTAAAGTTTGAGCGCAATGCCAGATTATTTCATAGGCATCAAAATAGCTAAAATAGTTGCTATTTCTTGTTTCATCAGATAAATAATTTTTTACTAAAGAAACAACTTTTGGCATTGATTTTTTGATTAAAATACTTTTCAAACTTGGCACCGCTTCATAGATAAAAGATTTATCCTTAACTGTAAAAATTAGCTCGATTAAGGTTGAAGTTGCATCTTCATCACCTATTCCGATTTTACCTAATGCTTCTACGGCTTTACAACGAGTAGTGTCATATTTAGCTGTTTTAATTAAGCTGATTAATGAAAGAATAGCATTTTTATCATTTATAGCAATTTTTGCTAGGCTATCTACTGCATCTTCTACCCTACTAGAATCGTATATATTCGTGTTTTTTTTCTGCTCAATTAATTCAATTAGTGTTGATATTGCGTATTCATTATTTTGACCAATTTTTCCTATACTTTCTATCACTTGATAATAGTAATAGTCTTTTGATTTGTTTCTCAAAACCTCAATTAATGCTGTAATCACCTCTGTCTTTAATTCTGAATTTTCTTGTGCAATCTTTCCAAGACCTTCTACTGCAATTCCACGGTTTAATTCATTTTTATCATTGCGAATTATATGAATCAAAGCAGAAATTGCCGATGAATTACCTATACCAATTTTTGCTAAACTAAAAGCTGCTTGCCATCTGTTATCATCATTCTTATTTGAATAAATAAGACTTTCTAGAGCGATAATTGCATTTTGTTCATCTTTTGCAATCAACCCTAAACTTCTTGCAGCATCGCTTATTATATATTCATCTTCATCATCTGCCTTAAGTAAATCAATTAAAGTTTGTATTGCTTCCTTATTTCCTTTGGCAATAAATCCTAAACTTTTGACTGCTTCCCTACGAATGGATTCACTCTTATCTTGATAAATTAAATTAATCAAGGCGGAGATTACTTTTGAATTATTTTTACCAACGACTGCTAAACCTTCTATTGTTTCCCATCGTATATCATAGTTATTTTGAGCAAGTTTTTTAATCAGAGTATCAACTAAATTATCAAGTGCAGATTTTGCATCTTTATCGAATATTGCAAGACTTATTAGACTATCCCCTGCTAAATATATCAGTTCTTCATCTTCAATTTCACTATTATCTTTGTTGATGATACTAATTAAAACATCAACTGCACTTTTACTACTTAATCCAATTTTACCTAGAGTCTCTATAGCTAATTTACGAATAGATATGTTTTTATCACGGCGAATCAAGTGAATTAAAGCTGTTCTAGCTTCAGGACTTTCTTGAGCAATATCCCCTAAAGATTCTACAGCTAATTCACGAATGGTATCTTTTTTTGCCTTGAGGCTTAAATCAATTAAAGCTTTAATAATATCTAAATTACCTTCGCCTATTTTTCTTAAACTATCGATTAACGAATTTTGATCAATGTTATTATTTTGGGTATCAATTAGACTAAGTAAAAACTGGATTACTTTTTTGTTATTTATTCCAATTGTTCCCAAAATTTCTATTGCTTGTCGGCAAGCTGATTTATTATCAGATATACTAATCAAATTAATCAGTTCATTAATGACTCTACCTCGATCTGAATTTAGTAAAACCTCAATAGATGTTTTTTCAATTGAAGGGAAATATGTTGACAATTTTCCTGTCTTTTTATAAGTATAATCTAAGCCCCAGCGAACCATTTGTTGAACAATCTCATCTGAAAAGGAACAAGTTGAGAATTCAGAAATTCCAGCAGCAGCAAGAAAGTATGCACGATAAGCATAAAAATCACCACAGTTATTTTCAAAAGTAATTAAACTTTTAATAAACTTTTCTTTTTCCTCATTATTTATATCCTTTCGTCCTAACCAAAGTAAAACGACTTCTTTCCATTTAGGTTCAAAAACCATTAAAAACAAATTTTTAGCAGCTTTATAATCTTCATCTGCTTGGGGAAAATTGCCATTTTCTCCTAATGTCAAAGCTGCAAAAAACTCCTGAAAGGTGGGATGAAAAAAGGCATAAACTGCTTCATCCGTTGCTTTATCCCGATCTACAATATTTAACCAGCCAAAATTTACCGCTAAATCAAATAATTTCTCCCCTAAATGCTCGATCGCAAAACTTTCCCCTAACCGATAACGAGACTCACTCTCTAAACTAGCGATCGCTAATTTTCCTAAACCCCGATGTAACTCAGCTTGTAAAGAGCGTTTTATCCTTAAATCAGGGTTTTCCTGTTTCCACTCGTAAAAATAAGTCAAATAACGCTGATACAATTGCGCTTTGGTTTCCGGTAACTCTCCTTCTCCTAATGACCAAATTTGACACAATAACACCAACCGCAAGGGATTTTTAACTAACTCCCGAATCCGTTCCCGTCCGGTTTCCTGCAAACAAGCAATTAACTGTTCCCCTAACCCACTATTCCCCTTTTTGCTGAACCATTGCGCAATAAAGCGATCTCGCTGAGGATCGGTAAAATCTAAGGTTTTATAGGTGACAAACTCCCGTAATGGCGTAGTATAGGCATCCCAGACATTCACTCGACAAGACACCACCACCCGCGCTTTTTGTAAATCAGCCGGTCGCACTTCATTTTCTATCCAGGTTAACGCTTCTACAGGAGAATTGACGGATCGCTCATCTAAACCGTCTAAAATTAACCAGACTCGTCTTTTATCAAATAATTGCCAAAACTCATCCTTAACCGACTTTTTTACCTCACCTACCGCTAACGCATTTGCTAACCACCTCTCTTCCAAATAACTAATTAGCGACTCCTCCTTCGACAACGCACCCAAAGAGACACATATCGGTAAACTTTGTTGTTGATCACTAATAATTTGGGCTAAATTCTGCAATAAAGTGGTTTTTCCGGCCCCTGGTTCCCCAATAATAGCAATGTTTTTATCACTCTCTCCTTGACTGCTTCCTAACCCGATATAGTTCAAAAATTCTTCATGTTGAAAACGACGGGTTATTTCTGCCTTTTCTTCCACCTCATAAACTTGCTCTCTCTCGATTTGTTGATCAATGGGTCGACGTTGCTGCTGTTTACGTTCCATTAACCCCAAAGGGACAAAAATATCAAGCTCAAAACCCTCTTCTGTTGCAACTGTCTGTAATGGTTTATTGATTAAAGCTTGTTGACAAATTACTTGCCAATTGATAGTAAATTCAGGTTTTTTATCATTTTTGGGATTCTTTTCGTCCCATGCTTGGGCTAAAAATATTAATAGTGATGTCTTTTCTCTTTTAACTCCAGCAAAATCAAGATAAAATTCCCACCATGCTCCTTTTGGTTCTTTTATCTTGCAAAAATCGAACTCTTTGAGAACCTGAAAAAAGTTTTGTAGTCTATTTTCTTTTTGTTTCGTTGTACCACGGAGTCCTGAACTTATCTCGATTGTAATCTTATGTTCCTCCAATAACCGAAGCAAACCAGATTTTGTACCCTTAAAATTTAATTTATGACCGCTATCAGTCCAACGCACTTGTAAGCTTTCATATAAGTCTTCATCCACACCAATTTTTAAATTGGCGACATCTAATAATACATCTGCGATCGCCAATAAATTATTTTTATCATAATCGGCCCAGCTAGTTCTTGGCATATTACTCGGAGAAATTTCTCATAAAATCACTGATTTTTTCGTGGACATCCAAAAGAGTGATTTTGTCCACGCTTTCTAACCCATTTTATACGACCTTTTAGCAATTTTGAGCCAATATTAGGTTGGATAGTTGTCCACTGATATAACAGGGGTGTCAATTGAAGTTATGGAGAAATCAATAATGACTCCCTTACAAACATTTGTCCATTATCTGATGATTGCTAGTTTTTTACTAGACTTGTTTTCTTTCATTAATCTCAAACCTGACCTTTCTCATTTTGTTAATCAGTTAACCTTGAATGAGAAAGTCTGTGAAATGTGCGATCGCTAATTTTTATAAAAAAAGCCCTTCATTCTAATTGAAAAATTGAGGGGCTTAATTTTCCATAAAACTACTCATTACAGCTAGGAAATTAAAAAGATTATTCGTTCCTCAGAATAACAATTTTATCCCAATAATAAGACTGATAACTCTTCACTGATAACTGTTAACTGTTCACTGTTCACTGACTTATTCAATTTTCTCTAATTCTAATTTCCATAACCTAACCACTCCATCATTATCCCCGGAAACTAAAAAAGAACCATCTCCAGTAAAAGCAAGACTATTAATCTCATTAGTATGACCTTGAATTAATTGGGTTAATTCTCCTGAAACCAAGTTCCAAATAGCAATCATTTTATCTTTTCCACCTGAAGCCAAATAATGACCGTCTAAACTATAAGCAACACAGTTAACATAATTAGTATGACCCTGAAAACGATGAATTTCTTTACCAGAAATAATGTGCCAAACTCGAACAGTTTTATCCCGACTAACAGAAGCAATAAATTGACCGTCAGGACAAAAGACCACATCTTCTACACTATATTTATGACCTTCTAATTGTTGAACTTGTTGACCGGAGGAAACCTCCCATATTTTAATAGTTTTATCGTTACTACAACTTGCAATTAATTGATTATCAGGACTAAAAGCAACCCCTTCAATATCTTCTAAGTGACCGTTTAAAATACGACTTGGTTTACTTCCTTTAAAATTAGGCAAACTATTAGTAATCTCCCAAAGAAAAACCGTTTTCTCCCAACTTCCAGACGCAACCCATTGACTATTAGGACTCACTGCAACACTACTAACCCAATGTTGATGACCTTGTAAAATGCGTTTACATTTTCCTGTATAAATATCCCAAATTCTCACAGTTCCGTCCCAACTTCCGGACACTAAATGTTGATTATCAGGACAAAAGGTTAAACTAGAAACTGTACTTTCATGACCTTCAAGACAACTAATTTCTCGTTGTTTAATAATATCCCAAAGATGTATCGTCCAGTCACCATAAGCGATCGCTACCCAACGACCATCCCTACTACAAGCAACACTATACACCAAATTATTATGTTGTTCTAGTTGTTTGATGGTTGTTCCTGTTTCTCTATCCCAGAGACGGATGCTATTATCTAATGCTGCTGAGATCAAGTAACGCTCATCGGGACAAAAAGCGATCGCTTGAACACTGTTATTATGTCCCTGTAGTTGTTGGGTTTTTTGTCTTTTTCTGAGAGACCAAATACAAATATTTTTATCATTAATTGCGGATGCAGAGGCTAAATAATCGGCTTTTTTAGTAAAACTTAGTGCCGTTATCCAGTCTTGATGTCCTTCTAATATTTGTTGAAATTTTCCTGAAGTAACATCCCACAAACTAATAGTTTTATCTCTTCCTCCCGAAGCTAATAGTTTACTATCTGGGCTAAAAATCAAGCTTTCTACTGCTGTTTTATGTCCTTCTAAACATCGGCATTCTTGACCAGAAATAGCTCCCCAAATTCTCACAATTCCCGTATGGGAACCTGTAGCAATAAATTGATTATCTTCGCTAAAAGCAACGGCGGTTATAGAACCCATAGGATCGGGTAATTCGTGGCGTTTTCTTGCTGTTTTAATGTCCCAAATAATAAAGGTTTCGTCGAGACTTCCTGAGACTAATAAAGAACCATCTTTATTAAAAGCTACATCGGTAATTTTTTTAGAATGACCTTGTAATTGTCTTAATATTTTTCCTTGCTTTAAATCCCATAAATATATATTTTGTTGCCAAACTAAAGCTAATATTTCTTTATTTTCACTGATAGCTGCACAGAAAGTTGGACAGTCAATTTCCCATTGCTTAATAGGGTTGTGAAAATCTAATAAATATGCTCCTGATGCTTCTATAACTAGGGCCTGATTTTTATTAAAGGGAATAACTTTTCTCAGACGACCTAATCCCAATTTTCTTACCATCCCTTGTTGTTTTAATAAAGGTAAAGAAAACTTTCCTTGTAAATTCTCGATAGTTTTTTCTTCAATTCTAACTAGATTAACTTGTTCTTGTTTTCTTATTTCCCACCATTGGGCTACGCTAGAACTGCGTTTATCTCTTTTAATTCTCAGGGCATCTACAATTAACATATCCCAAGGATAATCTAACCCTTGAGGCTGCCAAAGATCGGTTTCTAAAGCTCGTTTCATGACTGGCGGTGGTAGTTCTCCTGTTAGTAGTTCATGGAGAATCATTCCTACTTCAAATAAATCGCTTTGCGGTCCAATTTCTCCCCCTGCCATAATTTCTGGTGCTGCATAACATTCTGTAAAAGAACGGGTCTTTTTTCGTTTAGCATCACTGGCTAAAGTAGCTGCTCCAAAATCAATTAAAATTAGCTGATCATCCGGGGTTAAAATCATATTCTCTGGCTTGAGATCAAGATGATAAATTCCTGCTGAATGAATAGCTGTTAAGGCATCAACTAATTGTCCAATGATATTTTCTATTCTCTCTGGAGATAGCTTTTTTTTCGGTTGATTTTCTATTTCTTGTAGTAAGGTTTTACCCTGTACCAAGTCCATAACAATATAAGCTGTGTCCCGTTCTTCAAATAAATCCCTCACTTTAACTACATTGGGATGATCTAATTTAGCTAATATCTGTCCTTCTTCTAAAAAATGATATAAATTTCTTTGGTAATTGTCTCGATTTTTTTCGGGAATAATTAATAGTTTGGTTTCAATATTTCGCGATACATATTCTACAGGATAAAATTCTTTGATGGCAACGGGATTCTTTAATGCGGTATGATAGGCACTATAGGTAATTCCAAAACTGCCTTTTCCCATAGCATTTTCTAAACAATAAGTATGCGATCTCAGTTGGGTTCCTTGGGGTAACACTTCTTGTAACAATTTAGGAACCTGCGCCCCACAATTGGGACAAATTTGGGTTGTTTCGGGAAGGTTATCCAGATGGCAGTTTAAACAGCGCATTTATTTGCTTATTTATATAATTAAATTTATTAATTATTGTTTTTTTATTGATTGATACCATCTTACCTGAGTTCTTTGTTCCTCGTATCAGAAAAACCCACGATTTTAATTCCGTGGGTTAATTTTAACCGTAAAAACTCTTAATTGTTAATCATGCAACTGGGGGAAGTCAGCCCCAAAATATTTAGGATAGGATGTCTTAAGTTCGATTTGGAGAATTCCCTATGAAACGGATTTCTATGCTTGGATTATTCACCCTTGGTCTGATTCTCACTCCCTTTATAGGTACACAGATTGTTAATGCTCAAATTATCGAACTGGGAGATGATGTTCGGGTTGATTTTTCTAATCAACGCCGTCGTCGTGGCAGGACAAATGTAAGGGTTTATGGTGATAATGGTCGCTTGACTGTCGGGGTAGAAGAACAAAGAAGACCTCAAACAAGAATCCGCATTAATGACAGAAATGGCTCACCTTCTTTTGATATTCGTCAAGAAAGACCCGCCCCAGAAGAAAGAGTAAGAGTGTCTTTCCCTTTCTAACTAACTATGGTTGCGACATTTTTTTACTAAACCGTCAAATCCTTCCCATATTTGTTCGTCAGATGCTTCGATCATACCAAACATAAATTTGGTTTTTTTCTTGATTTCTAAGGTTAATAGTTCTTCTGATGGTTCAAATTTATAGTTTAAGGTTGCTGCAATTGTTCCATCAGAAATCATGGGTTGATTTCTAACTTTTAACTCAACTTTACCTTGATTTTCGCCGTGATAATGAGCCCAACCTTGTTCTGAACCATTTGAACTAGCTGGTTTTATACATTCGTTGAATTGTTGGAGATTAATATTGTCATATTTTTTCAACGATGTGGTGGATGCGGAGGAACTTAGAGTCATACTGAAGAAAAAAGTAGCAGTTGTTACATAAGCCAATAAGTTATCTGGCTTTATTATTGATAGTTTCATGACGTTTTTCTATGGAGTAAGATTATATGTTTGTAATGATAGCGATAATACTTAAGTATGGCTTCATAAATAA
>JBFRWO010000264.1:0-6825 GCA_051439625.1 Crocosphaera sp.
CAAGTAGAATTTCTTCGGGTTTTCCTTCCTTCCATTCTCCCCAAGTCAGCACTTTGAGAAATTCCCGACGACTGAGGCTTTTAAACGCTAAATTGTACAATTTTTCTTCTTCTGGGTTCAGTTTAACCGGTCGCCTTTCGAGTAATAGGATAATCACATTGACAACATTAACCCCCATAAACAGTAAATTCCACAAGACAGGTATCCAGAGGGGGGGTGACTGCAACAAACAATAAGGGATAAAGGTCAATTGTGCGCCAATGGCGAGAAGGCGTAATGCCAAAATACTACGAACACTGAAAGAAATGAGGGTAAGAATGCTCGATAAGTTAACGAGAATATCGGGGGTAAACCAATTGGGCGGTAACTGGGATAAGGTAAGGGCGATGATGATTCCTAGCAGAATGAACCCAATAAAAAACCACAACTTTTTTTTCATTTTGATTTTAAGTAAGCTGTTAAAGATTCAATTTTATAACAGATCATCCTCCATTTAAGAATCGATATAGATGATTTTTGAGCTTTACATGACCAAATATTGAACATTGAACATTGAACATTGAACATTTTGGTTTCAAGCCTCTTCCTTTAGGGAGAAAGAAGTTTGGGAGCGGTTTCAAGCCTACTTCCAAACGAATGATAAATGATAAATGATAAATGAAATGACCCCTACATGATTGATGTTTAATTACTTTTCAACTTTGAATTGTTCAACGGCGGCCTCTAATTCTTGGGCAACCTGGGCGGTTTGTTCCATAGAATAGGCGACGGTTTCGGACGCAGCTAACCTTTGTTTGGAATATTGGGCAATTTCTGCCATTAACTGGGTAACGGTTTGGGAGGTGTCTGTCTGGGAAATGGTCGCCTCGGAAATAGATTTCATCAGGTCGTTAATGCTGCGAGAACGGTCTAAAACCTGTTCTAGCTGCCCTTTGGTGGCTTCTACTAATTGGGTGGTATCTTTGACCTGATTGGTTCCCAAGGTCATGTTATAAGCTACTTCTTGGGTTTCTCTTTGAATATTGGCCACAATATTGGCAATTTCTCTAGTTGCGATCGCAGATTGTTCCGCTAATAAGGCTAGTTGTTCCCCAAAAATAGCAAATCCTTCTCCCTGTTCCCCGGAACGTCCGGCATTAATGGCTAAGAGGTTGGTTTTTAAGGTCATTTCTTCGATTAAGGAGACAACCTGAGAAATCTTTTGGGAGGATTTTTCTAATTGCTGCATTTTTTCAGTGGTTTCGGCAATAGTTGTCTTTAAGCTGACAATACTATTCACCGTGTCATCCATTGCTTTGGCTCCTTGTTGGGTTACCCCGTAGGTATCATCGGCGAGAGTTGATACGTGGTTAGCAATTTTGGCAACTCCTTGGATAGATTGAGACATCTCTTCTACCGATCCCAAGGTTTTTTCAGTTGCTTCGGCTTCTTGGATGGTTTGTTGGGCTAAAGCTTGAATAGACTGTTTATCTTCTTCTAATGCGTTACTTACCCTAACACTAGAGTTTTTCACCTGAATGGCAATATCTTGCAGACTGTCAATAATGGCGTTGAATAAGTCAGCAACGGTACTCATTTCTATGGAGGTTAAACTAGCGCGAACTGTGAGATCCCCATCGACTGAGTCTTGTATTTCTTCTAGTAGTTGATAAATTTCTAGTTCCAGTTGTTCTTTTTCCTGTTGTTTCTGTTGCGCAACAGTTATTTGTTCGAGTACAAGTCCTTTAACTTTGGTTATGAGGTTATTGAAGTTTTCCCCTAAAATGCGAGTTTCTTGAGTCCCTTCTAAGGGTGCTTTAACGTCTAAGTCTCCGGCTGCTACCTGTTGCGCTTTAGTTACTAACTTAGCTAAGGGTTCGGACAATTTCTGGGATAAAAGAATGATGAGACCAGTGGCAACAGTTCCTAAAATTAAGGCAGTTACAGCGAAAATACTGGCTAGTTTCCGTCCTTGTGCAGCAATTTCTGCTTTGGCAACGGAAGACACCACCACAAACTTAGTGTTGGGAATTCTTTTTAAGAGGAAATGTCTTCCCCCAAACTCGAAACACAGGAGGTTTGTTTTCCCTACTAAATTTCTTGTGTTTTCGTCTGCGTGTTGGGCTTCAAACATAACATTAGTAATACCAGCTTTCTCCTTTAAGGCTGCTAAAAATGGGGCTATAGTTTCTTGAGTGGGATTATCATTTCTATTGAGGGTTTCTAAGAATTTTTCAACAACTTGGCCAACTGTTGCCCCACCAACGATTCTTTCTGCATTGGCTGTCCTTTCTGTGGAAAAATTCTCGAGGATGCTGCCATCTTCTCCATTAATAATTTGCAGACTTTGGGAGTTTAAAAGGTTATTCCCAATGCTGATGTTAAGGTTTTCATGGAGTTTAGCAAGAGAAACCCCAATTTTTGTAATACCCAATAATTCTCCTGTTTGCATATCTTCAACAGAGTTAACCAGTTCTAAAATGTTCGCCTGGTTTGATTCATCAAAGTCTGCTTCGAGTACCGTTGCCCCTTGTTTTACACCTATTTGCCACCAGTCTTCATCACTTTGTACAAAGTCAGAACTAGGCATATTATAGGCAACATTAAACCCATTTCGTTCCGTTAAAATAATTTCAGAAAGTCCATTTTGTTGAGCAATAGTTTGTAGATAATTATTTAGTTCTGGGTTATAATTCAACAATTTAGTTTCAGCAAATTCTGCTTCTAATTCTTGTATAGATTTGTCTAATAATCCTAGCTGTTCTACTTGTTCATTTCCTGCTTGTAAGTTTTGGTAAATAAAAGGACTTGCAACCAATAATTCCTTAATATTTAACGCATCATTCAGAAAATTTTGAGTTAAAACGCTGGTGACAATAACGGTTCTTTCTACCCCTTTCAAGGTTTCAGCTTTTTTATCACTATTAATAACATTAATCCCTATGGTACTAGCCACCGATAAGGGAACTAATACTGTGGGTACAATAGTTTTTAATAAGCGACTCCGAAGGGTACTTGCTCTGTGGCTATTTTTTTGCTTTTCCTCTTGAGGTGAAGCTAAAATTTGCTTTGTTTCTTGAGTAGAATTATCTTGTTGGTCAGGTTGATTGTCTGACACTACATCTCTTAATTTTTCGTGGGTTGTCATGACCTTTTGGGTTGTTAAAATCAGGTTAAATAAAATAAATTTTGACTCAAAAAACGTTCTATTTGTCAATAATTTTTAAAAAATATTTTAAGTATAGACCAATTAATTTGTTTTAACTTTTTTAATGATGTTAATTAAATTGAGAATATGTAAAGCATTCTCTCCTTCTTTTAGGGTTTCTTGAATAAAAGGCAAAAGACTTTCTGGCAAATCTTTTTGATCAGTTTCTCTCTTGTCAGAAATAACCCTGATTACTCCTTGAATACGAGGAACAGCTAACCCTAATAATAATTCATTATTAGTTGTTTGGGACATCAAAGATGAAGCACGAATTACAATCATTTGATAGGTTTGTAGTAAAGTAAAAGGAGACGATAAACCCAATAAATGAGGCAGATCAATCACAAAAAAAACGCGATCACGTGAAGTCATTAAACCCATTACAAAGGATGACATACTAGGAAGAATGGTTATTTGTTCTCCAGCTACTAATAAAGATTCTTGGACAAACTCCATAGAAACTAAACCATTTATTTGAGAAGTTAGTTGACAACTTAAATAAGGTTCTCCTTGTATTTGCGGAGTTTCAAACAGTTGGGGAAGGAGTTCTTGTAGTCTAGAAAGGGAACTTATTTCAGTGGTTGACATGATATTAATATGAGTTAGAAGTTATAAGTTAGGAGTTAGGAGTTAGGAAAGCTTCTTTTTTAATGATTCCTAAATCTAACTCCTGAAAACAGACATTTGTTTAGGTCATAGCGGTTTGCAGAGCAGTAACAACTTCTTCTTCGCTACAGGGTTTAACAACATACCCTTTAACCCCTTGTTTGCTTGCCCACATCTTGTCCAGATCACGATCTTTAGCAGTACAAGCAACCACAGGAATATCTGCTGTTTCGGGTTTTTTCTTCAGTTGACGACAGAGATCCAAACCACCCATATTAGGCATGATCCAATCTGTTAAAATAGCATCAGGTTTGTTGTCAATAACTTTTTCTAAAGCTTCTTTACCATCGTTTGCAGTAACGACTTGATAACCTGCTTTAATTAAATATTGACTGAGAAGGTCTAATTCAGCCTTTATATCATCTACGACTAATATTGTATTCATGAACTAGAGAGAATTTTTGTTACTATATGGACTACTATAAATGTTCCCAATAGTTCAACAAAAGTAAATAGTCAATCATAACTATTTTAAACAGTAAATTATTAGTTCAATTAAGTAAAAACCCTGAGAGATTTAGCGATCGCTAATCAAACATCTAAAAACCAGAATGAGCCAGAAAATTAGACTTTTTGATATTTTTTACCTAGCTGCATATTTCTAGTATTCTATTAAGGGAAAACTCCCATTGATTCAACAAAATGTGATTAAGATCAAGGTATAATGTGATCAAGATCAAGGTATAATTTTATAAATATCACAGATTTTCAAAAAAAACTGGGCATAATAATAGAAAATCTACCATTATCATCAAAAATGTTTACAGAAAGCACCATTGATCAATTTATCGTTAAAGTTCGATTACAAGCTATCATCGAAGGAATCGATGAACAAGCGGCTTTAGGCTGTGTATCTGCTAGACTTCGTCTAGTTATAGGAGAGATTACAAAATCTGAATATTACCAACTAATAGACGAAATATGTCATATTTTTGCCATCAGCACTGAATTAGAAAATGATAAATTCTTAGTAATTAATCGTTGGATCAAACAACAAATTAATGAAATTAAAACCACTCTTCAGTTATCCTAAATCCTATCATAAAATTTAGGTATTATTATCGGTCATTGACCATTCTAAAAGCATAAAAATAGTCACTATGAAACCGTTGCTCAGTGGTTGTTAAAACCCAACCATTTCCTTGAAACTCCTTAATTTCAAAGCTTTCTTCTGCTTGTGTTTGATGTTTAGAATTGATAATAATCATATCTCCGATCCCAATAGTGGGATTAATAATAGGTTCTAGTTTGAGTCGTCTCGGTTCTTCTATTTTAGTTAACTTTTCTGACCAAAGGACGACAAATTCTGGATGATCGGTCAAAGAGATTTTCTTATCAATAATTGTTCCGATCTTTGTACCATCAGTAACTCTTGTTCCTAATGGTAACACTAAATAAGCCCGTAAATTTTCAATTTGCTCTGTTAAAATTTGATAGTTTTCTTGCCATTGTGTTTCTTTGGGGTATTGAAAAGTAATTGCTACTGTCATGATTTTCTCTCTCAAAAATAAATAAAAATAATAGGAATCAATAGGATACATAGAATGATTTTAGTCGAACCAAGTTATCTTTCAATAAGTTTTGGATTGAGAATGGATAGTTTTCTCAATTGATCACGAATGACCAGACTATCAATATCTTCGGTAGACCCAATATTACTAATTTCTAACTCAGGATCAAGATTCTTCATTGGTTTCAGTAGTCCTTTACCAACGCCGATTTGAATTGCTTTTGTGATACCTTGACGTACTAATAATTGGGAAATTATTTGCCATTTTATAGGTCGAGTAATTTGTCTAATTAAACTGTCTTTAAGTTGATTTCTGTTGAGACTAAAAACAAAATCTGTACTAGAAAAAACAGGAATAGATAACAGTTTAAACGGGGTAGTCTCTAAAACTGCCTGAAATTCTTGGGCAGCCGATTCTACTAAAGGTGTGTGAAAAGCAGCACTAACTTCTAACGGAATTACACGCTCAACTGAGACATTGGATAAAACTGATGCGATTCCTTGAGAAGTTCCAGAGATAACTGCATATTTGGGATCATCATTGGCAAACCAAACATCGGCAGTTTTGACAACTTCTTCTCGTAGTTTATCTGCCTCAAACCCAATTAAAGTTGCCATTGAACCTTGAGGTAACCGAGACATAATTTCTGCTCGCTTTTGGATTAATGTTAAACCAGTGTGAAAATCATAAGCTCCGGCTGCATACAAAGCCACATATTCTCCAAAACTGTAACCAGTAACCAAACATGGCTCATAGCCTGATCGCTTCATTAAATCAGCTAAAAGTGTCATGAAAACATAAAGACACGGCTGACTATATTGCGTATTGGATAATTTTGTGTTCTGACTGTTCCAGACATCCGAAACTGACCAACCGAGAATATTCTCGGCCTGCTGTAATCTTAGTTTTGCTAAAGGAAATTTTAGCAAATCAATTCCCATCCCCAATTTTTGAGAACCCTGGCCAGGAAATACCCAGAGACTCATTGTTGTAGATTTTGGTAAAGCTGTTGATAAGGTCATCTCACCCTAATTTTTCAAGAATTTTATTTCTTCAAGAATCTTCTAAATAATAAAAACAAAATTGTATAAAAACTACCGTATATTTATGGATCTTCTTTAAACATTATTTATACTTTTGCCAGTTATTGTACTGAGGAATATCCAATTTCTTTAGAAAATTTTATATATCAAATTAAACCAACCCTATCTAATTATATTTTTACCTTACCTTAACTAAATTATTACTTATTCTCTCGTCGATACCAAGCACGAACTAATTTTATTTCCCCATAGCTATAATCGTCTCCTAAATGATTTTTTAAAGGGGTTAAAGCACCATCGCCAATGGTTTGAATACATTTAATAATTATGGCTTTTTTATGTTCAGAAACCAAGCTATCAACATCAATAGGTTGATTCATTTCTATTAAGGCCGCAATATGTCCATAAATAGTGGATT
>JBFRWO010000265.1:0-7449 GCA_051439625.1 Crocosphaera sp.
ACCAATTTAATAAATTCCATTTTAAAGAGTAACAAACTTTCATAATAAATTAACGAATCTCAGCATAAAATTGTTTGAGATAATCTGCACTAACCCCTAAACCCCAAAGAATACCAATCCAAAGATATATTATATTAGCTTTAAATGAGCCTAACTTAGCCACACGACGATCAGAAGACTCAACCACACGGTTAAGCAAACAAATACGTCCATAAGCAACTAATCTCAGACATAAATCAGCATCTTCCATGATAGGAAGATTTGCATCAAAACCGTTACATTTCCAGAAATCACTGCGACGACAAAACATAACTTGATCTCCAAATAATAATCTTAAACCCTTGAAAAAAAAGAGACGGGGACGAAACAATAAAGGTGCATAATAAGTTTTAAGATAATTGTGTAAAGAAGTTCCCCATCGTGTATTTTTCGAGCCTTTCATTAACGAAATAAAGCCACCACCAGCAATATCCTGATTATACAAAGTTGTTTGAATTATAGTCACTAAATCAGACGGAACTAAAGTATCAGCATGAACAAAACATAAATAATCTCCCTTCGCTAATTTTGAACCATCATTCATTTGAATAGCACGTCCTTTTGTCGCAGAAGTAATGAGAGTTATATCATAATTTTTAGCAATATTCAATGTCTCATCTTGACTGCCACCATCAACAACAATAATTTCCATAGGGGATGGTTTTAATAAATTTAGAGACGATAAAGTTCGTCCTAAACATTTCTCTTCATTAAGAGTAGGAATAATAATCGAAAGACTAGGCATAGATATTACTGTACTGTGAGGGATTGACCATTATTTTTAGCTGTTAATTTTAGAATAAAAGGGATAGCTTTTTGACTCCATTGTGAAGGAGATTCAAACATAGAAGCATTATCTGGCCAACAAGTTTGCAACATTTCAGTATTAATAATTCCTGGATTGAGAGCAATAATTCCTATACCATTAGGCACTTCTTGAGCTAAACCTTGAGATAACCCTTCTATAGCCCATTTTGACGTACAATAAGGCACAACTTCTGGGGATGTTGAACGTCCCCATCCTGAACTAAAATTAACTATGATTCCCTTTTTTTGTTGAATCATTGCAGGTAAAAAACCGCGAATTGTTCTAACAACCCCATTAATATTAATATCAGTTAATTGAACAAACTCTTCCTCACTGATTTCCCATAGGGGTAAAGGTTGATTAATAATCGCTGCATTATTAATCAAAAAATCGGGACTACCCCATTTTTCAATCACCTTTTTAGTCCATGTTTGTACTTCTTGATTATTAGATAAATCTACAACATCAAACTTATGATCTGGATATAAATGATTAAGTTTTTCAATTTCATTAAGAGAACGACCACATCCGACTACTGTATATCCCAGTTTAATAAAGCCCTCAGATAATGCTCTTCCTAGTCCTTTTGTTACCCCTGTAATGACAATCATAGATGATGTACTTTGTCTCAATTTTTCTTACATATTAAGATATTTTGAACAGTAAAATCAACTGAACAAATATGGAGTATTTTCATGAGAAACAAACTTAAGTCTTTACTTGATAATAATCTTTATACCAATCTACAAAATTTTTAACCCCTACTTCAATGGGAGTGTTCGGTTTAAAACCCACATCCTCCATTAAGT
The DNA here is from genome assembly GCA_051439625.1 of Crocosphaera sp. GTDB lineage: Bacteria > Cyanobacteriota > Cyanobacteriia > Cyanobacteriales > Microcystaceae > Crocosphaera. The sequence goes on from JBFRWO010000265.1 coordinate 1,657, forward strand.
CATCTACATCAGCATAGGTAATAGGAACATCTCCAGGCTGCATAGGAAGCATATTTTTTTGAGCTTTCATCCCTAAACAAGATTCTATCACTTCTATAAAACGTAATAGTTCAACTGGTTTATTGTTACCTATATTATAAATTTTGTAAGGAACTTTACTGGTTTTAGGATCAGATTGTGGTACTTTATTCATTACTTTGACAATTCCTTGAACAATATCATCAATATATGTAAAATCTCGCTTCATTTTACCCTGATTAAAAACCTTAATAGGTTGACCCGATAAAATAGCTTTAGTAAATAAAAAATAGGCCATATCCGGTCTTCCCCAAGGTCCATAAACAGTAAAAAATCTGAGTCCTGTTGTCGGTAAATTATATAAGTGACTGTAAGTATGAGCCATTAATTCATTAGATTTTTTACTAGCTGCGTATAAACTAATAGGGTGATCCACATTATCATAGACTGAAAAGGGTATTTTCTTATTTTCTCCATAAACCGAACTAGAAGAAGCAAATACTAAGTGTTTAACTTTTGAATGACGACAGCCTTCTAAAATGTTGATAAATCCCACAATATTACTATTTATATAAGCATGGGGATTTTTTATTGAATATCTTACCCCTGCTTGTGCTGCAAGATTAACAACAACATCAAATTGATGCTCTTGAAATAGCTTTTCAATACCTTCTTTATTAGCCAAATCTAATTGATAAAATCTAAAATTATTCTCTTGTTTTAATAATGCCAGTCTAGTTTCTTTTAAAGAAACCTCATAATAATCATTTAGATTATCTAAGCCAATAATCTCATTTCCGTTTGATAAAAGTTTTTGACTCAAATGAAAGCCAATAAATCCAGCAGCACCAGTTACTAATATTTTCATGATGTTAGTTAAATATTATTTACAATAATAGCGGCAATTTTTATTCCTGTAATTACAGGCTACCATAGGTCAATGTATCAGGAAGAGTGGTTGGATATAACATGAATTTAATATCTATTAATATTCAACACAGGACGTAAGGTAAATGGGAAAAAGTTCCATTTAGTGTTAGCGGTAGCTAGTGCCGCTACGCGAAAGTCAAAAGTCAAAAGGCAAAAGGCAAAAGTATCGATTGGTAAGGGTTTGAGGCTTTTTCGACTGGTGGGTTATTTCCACCACACTGCACTACTACCTCAGTGGTTCGTATATTGAGGCGATCGCAAATTCGAGCGAGTTCAATCATGAGAGCAATTAAAAACCTAATTCGGCCCTAGCAGTTTCTGCTGCTGCAAACACTTCTTCATCAGGTAATTGTGACCAATCGGTTTCCCCGATTTCTGCATAAAATTGTTGATCATAAGCACGAGTTCTGATAACAACTGGCATCGGCACAGCATGACCTAAGATTAAAGCTTGTTGTTTAGAATCTAACTTTGCTAACACCGATCTTAAATTTTGTCCCCCAGAAACTCCTGTGAAAATAGCATCAATATCTTTTTCATCGTTTAGTAAACAAGTAATTCTTGTCCCTACTTGTGACATTACCTCATTATCAATTCCTGATGGTCTTTGATCCACGACTAAGAGGGTAACAAAATATTTTCGCATCTCCCTAGCAATAGTTCCAAAGATAGTTTGATGAACAATTTTAGAGTCTAAAAAGCGGTGTGCTTCTTCGATAGTAATCACTAATTGTCGGGGGCGATCGCTCGGACTTTTTGTCTGTAAAAATCGCTCAGCTTTTTTGACATAACTCCCATGAATTCGTCGAGTAATCATATTAGTGGCTAACATATAAGAAAGCATATTAGATTGGGAACCAAATTCAATAACAACGTGCTTTCCTGCATCCAAAGATTCTAATACTTGATTAATATAATTATGGGGGCAAGCTGTACGCAAATATTTTAAGTTATCTAACCGCATTAACTTTCTTTGTAGGGACATAATTGACCCTGCATGACCCTGTTTTTCTTGACAAAACATTTTTATATCTTCGTTTGTCATATTTAATAACTGCATGATCCAGGTCTTACCATATTCTGCTTCTAAAATGTTGGCATTATCTAAACTTGCCTCAGAAATACCCAATTCATGTCCTACTAAACGGATATCTTCTATATCAATTTGATCGTAACTTAAGTATAATTCCTGCGCGTCGTTAACCCCTCTTCTTTTAGTAGATTCAGAATCTAACGTATAAATTTCTACCTGTCCAGGAAACAATTGACGTAATCCCTTAACTGTGGAAACTTCTTTCCCTTCTTTCATTGCTTCCCACCCATATTCTGAGTGCATATCAAACATTAAATTAACCGCAGCTTGTTTACGAATAATCCCAGAAATTAACAAACGAGTTAAAAAAGATTTCCCTGTTCCAGACTTCCCAAAAACCCCATTACTACGCTCAACAAAACGGTCTAAATCAATACAAATCGGTACATCCATATCTAATGGTTGTCCGATGGCAAAATTGCGCCGTGTGGGGTCATCTTCCCAACCAAAAACCGCCCGAAAATCTTGCTCAGAAGCTTCATAAACTTGACTAAAATGGGTTGGTATGGTCTTAACTGGAAGCAGTTCTAAATCAGCATTAGTTTGCGCTTGAAACGATCCTAAAGAAGTGTCTTCGGTTTGAGAATTGTTCTTTTTCTCCCCTTCTGTGGGGGTAAACATTAACATGGGTGCAAGTTCCACGTTGCCATAAGTAGCACTTCCAGCTAAGACATCTCTCATAAATGTATCTTGAAAACTGGGAGGGTTGGCTAAAATACGAGGGTTAGCGGTTCCCAAAGAAACATCTGTCAGCAAACAGAAAAACCGCGATCGCACCCCTTGCACCACCAAAAATTTTCCCACTCGCATTTGTTCGACGGAAACATCAGAATGTAAACGAACTTCTAACCCTTGTGAAAGGGAACCTTGAACAACGGCACCGAGGGGCTGATCTGTCATTTTTAACAGGAATTTATACACTACATATAGGGTTACTGTTTACAACTGCAACCCTATGGGTATTGTATCGTAGGGAACAAGGTTATTACTTAGACTTGCTCAGTGGTTAAGTAAATTTAACTATAAAATTGCGGTTAGAACACAACACCAGAATAGGAAAAAATTACAATTAATGCTCTTATCTCCTATTTTAGGTTTATTTTCAGCTATTTACTTAGGAAATTGGTAGTTTTTCTAGTTTTTTCTCCTTCTTTATAGTTTGGGTCTTCAAGGCAAATTTTTCTTTTTGACTGTTCAAACAGCCTAGAAATAGGATTCCTAGCAACAATGTTACCATAAAGCTGAAAAAAGCCGTATTAGCAGAAATTCCTAGTAGAATTAAGCTAAAATTCACAAGAACCTTCTGAAACGGATGAACAGTATTCTTACTAGCCATTGACCTTAAAACCTTGTACAAAGTTTATCTAGAATTTATAAAATTATATAGGCAATTAAGTGTTTCTGCGGAAAAATTAAGAATTATTTTCCAAATTTTTTTCTAGTTGGATAAATGGCGATCGCTCTTTTTGTGTTATCCTCAGTAATTTTTCTAAGGAGTCCCATTGTTCAGTCTCTACATATTCTGTGATCTCGTCGAGTTGTTGACGATAACCCTGTAAAGCGTGTAATAAAGCGGTTTGATTATATTTAGCCATCATCACCCCTAACTCGGGGTTTCCTCCTCCAACACGACTGGTATCTCTGAAACCAGAACTCGCTAATTTTTGAGCTAATTTTAAAATATTTTTGTCTTTTTCTTGCGAACAAGCAGCTATTAAACTAGCACTAATCATCACGGGTAAATGGGAAATCCAAGCAACAGATTGATCGTGTATTTCGGGAGAACAACTATATACAATAGAGTCTAAAGATTGAGCTATTTTTTCTATGATTTTGATACTATTTTCCTTGGTTTTTTCTGTTGGAGTAATGACATAAGGAGCATTTTTAAATAAGTTTTCTTGTGCTGCTTCTATACCTTGTTCAGCCGTTCCAGCCATAGGATGACCCCCAACAAAATTAGGCCATAGTAGCTCACATTCTTGAACTATAGAAGTTTTAACCGATCCAACATCAGTAATAATAGTCTCTGAGTTTAAATGAGGAGTTAATTGTTTTAAGGTTTGAGAAATTAACCCTATAGGAGTACAAATAAAAATAATATCAACAGTAGACAGAGAGCTTAAGTCAATATTTGCATGGTTAACAACCCCCCTTTCTAATGCTCTTCGACAGGTGCTTTCTTTACGAGAAACACCATAAATAATATGTCCACATTTGCGTAAGTCTAATCCTAATGAACCGCCAATTAATCCTAAACCAATGATTCCGATTTTCATGTTTAATTTTCTTGCTTATGATAATCTTGACAATTAATAGCTGCTTCTGTACTTGCTTGAAACGGATTAACAGGACATTTTAAACGGTAATCATTAGTAAAATATTGACAGTTACTACAAGGAATTTTGTGCATTTTTTTCGCTCTTTTTATGACATCTACTATCATAGCGATCACACTACTGCCTAATACCAAAATAAACACCCAAGCTGTTATTAAACAAAGGGGAATAATTAAAGGTTGTATCCTATTTATGAAGCTGAATATTAAGATTAACACTTGAATTATTTAATTCTTTTCGTCCTCAATACTAACACTTTTTTTCAGAAAATTAGCTTAAGAAAATCTTGAGAATTACAAATAATATTGTTGACTGTTAAGAAGAAGGGGGTCTAAACAATTTATTTTTGCTAACTTTACTACTGGTAATAATTTAAAGTGTTAATTTCTTTTTATCTCCTCCTTTGAGATGGCTTATAGCCTCGGGATAATTCGCCACTTAGCTGACTAGAAACAGATGTTAACGCTGCAAATTCTTGCTCTTCTTTGCTGATATTTTGAGATTTCAACCTAGCAACTAATGGATAGAGAACCCTATACAAATTTTCCCAAGAAAGTTTTTGGCTGTTACTAATAATGCCTTTTTGTTTTAAAATAATTTCTAATTTACTTAAGGATTTTTTAGCCAATTCTTGTTGAGTATAATCTTCTGAAACAAGAGGAACTACTTTTTTGATTGGGTCTCTTTCAATAGCAGCTAAAGCTCGACGAACAGCCAAGGTTATTTGTTCTTTATATTCTTGCTGTCCTATTCGTTTTTGATGCTCTTTTCCTACTAAACTAGAGGCATAAAGGGCAGGTAAGCGATTGAGAGCGTAGGTAGCAACTTCAACTTTATTTATGTATTTTTTAATTTTATTTGGGTAATACTTCAGTTGTTTATCAATTTCTTCTTTTACTAATAATTCCATGATATTAATATGAAGTTTAGCTCCACGGTTTACATAATAGTTCATGATTTAATCCTCAACATAAAAGCTATAAAGCACACTAAATAACCAGTTATTTCTCTAAATAGAAAAGCAAACTGATAAGAAATTTAGGCGCATTCAAAATAACGAGAAAATACGGATGCCTGATTTTTTATATTTTTCTCTATCCATAATTATACGCATACTTAGTGGAAATTGTCTAATTTTTTTGAATATTATTAAATTTATTAAATCTTCATAAAAAATGGGTAACTTTATCAAATCTTTATAAAAAAAATCAGTGTTTTTACATAAGATCCCATCGTTAACGACGGGGTTTAAATTAACAACTACCTAGTAAATAAAAGAGATAATACTTAACAACTTGGTAGAAACCCCCAAAAAATGCGATAATAACTATCTGGTAATTGCGAGGAACCCCTGAATGCGACTGTCTCAGATGCTTTTTGTCACCTTACGTGAAGATCCCGCCGAAGCAGAAA
>JBFRWO010000266.1:0-2881 GCA_051439625.1 Crocosphaera sp.
ATAAGAGACAGACTTAACCTCAAAATCAGCTAAACGTGAAACTAAATCGGGATCGTGGAGAATAATTAAAATTGCTGTTCCAGACGTTTTAATCCGTTCAATAATTTTAACAACTCTTTCCACGGAAGCTTTATCTAAACTAGCTGTAGGTTCATCCAAAAGTAAAAGACGAGGCGAAAAAATCATCCCTCTGGCAATATTTACCCGTTGTTTTTCTCCCCCTGAAAATGTACTAGGGGACAAATTCCATAATCTTTCGGGGAGTTTTATTTCTGATAAGAGATGTTTAGTTTTTTCTCTTGCTTCTGTTTGATCCATCCCTAAATCAAACAGAGGTTTTGCTACCACATCTACGGTAGATTGTCTCGGTAAACAGTGCAAAAATTGAGTAACAAAACTAAGGTCATTTTTCCGTAAACGAATCATTTGCTGTTCACCTACTCTGGCTAAATCTAAACATTGTCCGTCTTTTGTATAATAAAAAATAGAACCTTGACTTGCTAAATACGTCCCATAAACACATTTTAAAATGCTTGATTTTCCCACACCTGAATCTCCTGTTATCGCCGTTATTTTTCCTGAAAAAGCCTTGATAGAAACATTTTGAGCGGAAGGGATAAATTTTTGTTGTTCATGGAGAAAAAAGACTTTACTTAAATTCTCAATTTTTAAAATTAGATTAGTTGACATATTTTTTTTTGTGTGAGTCATTTTTTTATACTAAATACTAGAATTTGGAGAGCATCCCATTTTTACACGTTAGCTTTTCTAAGAGGTGCTGAAAGCCTTGGTTTATCATTACTTTGTATAATGCTTTTACAAAAATGAGATGCTCCCAGAATTTGTTGATCAATGTTCTGCTTATTTTTAGCTGAATACTACTCATTTTATTAACAGTTGATGTAATAATAAAAACTATACAGGCAACCCTAAATATTACGTTTCTTGAGTTGATGAAGTACAGCTACGAAACTTGTCCTTTATCTACTGCTCTCTATAAAGCGGATGAAACTAATTGTTGGGTGTATTGATGTTGAGGATCTTCTAATACTTGATCCGTTAAACCTGATTCAACAATTCGACCCTGTTTCATAATTAAAGTACGATCTGCTAACAATTTAATCACCCCTAAATCGTGGGAAACAACAATCATTGAAACATTCAATTGTTGTTGTAATTGTAGAATTAAATCAAGGATGCGAGCTTGTACCGATAAATCTAATCCCGTTGTAACCTCATCTAAAAGTAATAATGGAGGTTCCGTTGCTAAAGCACAAGCAATTTGTACCCTTTGCTGCATTCCTCCAGAAAATTGACCTGGTAATTGATCCATTCTTGGAATCGGAAACTCTGTGCGATCCAATAATTCTCTGGCTTTCTGACGAATTTTAGCGTATTCAAAACAGTCATTCATTAATAATCTTTCAGCAATATTCCCACCAGCAGAAACCTTAAAATTCAAACCTAAATGGGGATTTTGATAAACCATTCCCAGTTTATGATGGCGTAACCATCTTCCTTGAGCAGCATTAAGTTGGAAGAGGTTATAAGCTTCCCCTTGATCCCAAAAAATTGCTTGTCCAGAGGTTGGTTTTTCATCAAAATAGAGCATTTTAACAAGGGTTGATTTACCACTCCCAGACTCTCCCATAATGCCTAAAATTTCCCCTGGATAGAGATCAAAGTTGAGGTTATCAGTGGCGACAATACTGCCACAATGGGGACAAATATTGGTGTGATATTCTGCTCCCGTGGATGTTAAACATTGAGAGCAACCCTCACCATAAACTTTAGTTAATTTTCTAACTTCTAGTATTTTTTCCATAAGTTTTAATTAGTTTTATCTGTTTATATAGCAGTTCTCGCGTCTTGTGAGGTACAAAGCTTTTTAGTTTTAGGAGTTTGGAGTTAGGATTTAGATATTAGATGTACTTCCTGAGTTCAAGAAACGCTATAAGTAGTAGGACAAATGAAATAACTCAAGAGAAGAAATTTACATTATTGGTTAATCCTCTCCCTTGTTAGAAGTTCCCTGTTTGCTAAAATCAGGAACCTTTATTTTTGTCTGGGTACTTAGTTGAGAGTTACAGTAGTCACTATCAGAACATTGATAGATTTTTTCTCCGCTTTTGTGTTGCAATTCATCTAAATAACTGTCTGTTGAACCACAACGACTACAAGCTCGTCTTTCTCCGTTTTCATCGGTAAAATCTTCAACTCGAAAACCGATATCTTGGAAGGTTAAAGGTGTAGTTTGAGTATAGGGAGGAATGGCATAAATTTTCTTTTCTCTACCTGCTCCAAACAGATGTAAAACGGGGGAATTGTTTAATTTAGGAACATCAAAACGGGGAATGGGAGAAGGATCAATAACATAATAATGATTAACACAGGTGGGATAACGGTGAGAAATTGTAATTTCGTTGAATTTAACCATATCTTCGTATAGTTTGACCCATAAACGAGCGTAATCTTTTTCCCCGTGCATGATTTTTCGTTTTTCCTCGTTTGCTTCAACCACAATTAAGGGATCAGGATAAGGCACTTGTAACACCAAAATTTGTCCTTTTTTCATCGTTATTTCAGGGATACGATGACGGGTTTGAATGATATCGGCTTCGACGGTTTTTTTAGTGAGATTAACCCCCGGACAAGTTTGAGCGACAAATTTACGAATATTCACCGCATTAACCGATTCATCGCTACCTTGATCAATCACTTTGAGGGTATCTCCTACACCTACCAAAGAGAGAGTTATTTGGAGTCCTCCTGTACCAAACCCTCTGGCCATAGGCATTTCCCTGGAAGCGTAAGGAACTTGATAACCAGGAATAGCAACCGCTTTGAGAAGACTACGACGAATTTCTTTTTTAGCATATTC
>JBFRWO010000267.1:0-5723 GCA_051439625.1 Crocosphaera sp.
GCTTGGCACGAAGAAGGAAAAAATAAGGATATATGGAAAAAATTACGTTTAATTGTGGTTCATTCTGCTGAAGTTTACATTCCATTAAATCTTAACCAATCTCCCTTTAATGTTGGAATTCCTATTAGTTTGCCCATGTTTACACTTCAACAAGTTCAAGATTTAGCAAAAAGATACAACATAAATTGGTCACTAAAGCAATTGCAAAAATTAATGGATTTAGTAGGAGGTAATCCTTATTTATTAAAATTAGCTTTGTATCATATTTCTCTAGAAAAAGTAACCCTAGATGAGCTTTTAATTGCTGACAATCATGCTATTTCTAATATCTATCTTGATCATCTTCAACGACAATTATGGGCTGTCAAACAACAAAATACTGGGTTATTAAAGGCTTTAGAAAAAGTTGTTCTTACCTCTCAACCCATTGAATTAGATTTGGTAGAATCTATCAAATTACAAAGTTTAGGATTAGTTCATTTTCAAGGTCATAAAGTTATCATTAGTTGTCGCTTATATCAACAATATTTTCAACAACATTTTCAGGGACTAGCATAAATTCTAACCAGTCCCCGAACCTTAAATATAACAGTTATAACCGTTATAATTGTTGTCCTGATTTCCGATGAGCGATCGCCGTAAACCCTTTACCCTGCAACACTTCTCCTTGCTTAACCAAGGCGTAAATTAACCAGCGATCGCCTGCTTCTCCCCGTTGCTGTACGGTACATTCAAGATAGGCTAAACTCTCCTTTAAAATCAAACAACCATTAGAAGCAGTTTCCGTCTCCAGTTGGTCAAAGGGACTACTATTACTCTCGGAAAAATGTTTTCTTACACTACGTCCCTCTTTGAGAATATTGACAATAAATTGGGTTTCTGCCTCAAAATCTGTCTCATTCCAGTGTTTTTTATCAATAGCAATCATTAATCCAGGTGGATTAAACGTTGCTTGAGAGATCCAAGAGGTTAAAAACCCTTGGTGGGTGTGATTTTGACAGGTAGTAATGATACACAAAGAACCGATAATACGCCCAATGGCCTGTTCTGTGCGATCGCTTTTTACGCTAGTTAACCCAGATGCTACAGTCCCTTGTTTTTGGCGTTTTTTCAGGGTTTGAGCGAAATTAGCCCCCGTTTCTTGACAAGATTCAATCGCCGCTTCATCGGGAGTAAAACGAACTCGCAGAGGCTCAAAACCCAACTTATAGTTACCGTCTCGCAATTTTTGACTAATTAGATCAACTGCTTCTCCACTCCAACCATAGGAGCCAAATACCCCTGCTAACTTGGTTTTACTAGCATTTCCTAAGATAATACCTAAAGCAGTTTCAATTTGTACCGGTGCATGACCTCCCAAGGTTGGGGAACCGATCACAAAGCCATCACAGTCTTGAATAGCACGGGTAATCTCTTCAGTTGTCCCTGACTCACAATTAATTAATTCTACTCCCACCCCTTGATCCATAATACCTTGAGCGATCGCTTGAGCCATAATAGTAGTGTTTCCATAGGCAGAAGCGTACAGTAATGCCACTTTCAAGTCTTGAGACTGTTGTTGTTGACACCACTGACGATAATCGTAGGTTAAACGACTTAAACTATACTTTACTATTACACCGTGACCAGGTGCATAATATTTTGCAGAAAATGGCTCAATTTTATCTAAAATTTCGGTAACTTGTTTAGCTTGCGCCCCATGTAAACAGTCAAAATAGTAACGGCGATCTTGATCTAACCCTTTCCAGTCCTCATCAAACAAAGCATTATGACACAGATGTAGACCAAATAATTTATCTGTGTAAAGGATACGAGTTTGAGTATCATAAGTACACAGTCCATCGGGCCAGCGAGGGGTAGGAATAAAAGTAAACTGTAAACCATGGCCTTGCCCCAAGTCTAAGCTATCCTCCGAACGAACCACCTGAATTTTGTCCTGCCAATGGGGAAATGTTGCTTTTAAAGATTTAGCTGCCGGTTTAGAGCAAACGAGGGTTATTTGAGGGGCTTTCTGCACTAAAATCTTTAGGGTAGCCATGCGATTGGCATTAACATGACCTAAAACCACATAGTCTATCTCAGATAAAGCTAGATGATTTTCTAATTCTTGTAAGAAAATTTCGCTAAATGACTCCCCAGGAGGATCTAATAAGGCAATTTTATCTGCTTCAATTAAATAAGCGTTAGCTGTTGTCCCTTTGCATAGAGCATATTCTACTTCAAATTTAAGACGTTCCCAGCTGCGAGAGCGAAAAATAGTTGTATTTTCGGCAATGCTAGCGGTTTGAACATCACGGGGACGATTAGTCATATAGGTTGAGGTGAGCATTTGATTATAGTAGGTTATTTTTTGGGGAAGTGGGGGGTGTGGGGAGTGTGGGGAGCATAGGGAGTATAGGGAGCAGGGGGAGTTTGGGGAGACAAATATTAATTCTGAACTCCGAACCCCGAACTCCGAACTCCGAACTCCGAACTTCGAACTCCGAACTCTTAATTATTGGATAAAATGGCGTGATTACCATTAGTTTGTGCTTTTGTATCCGTTGAACGTTGTTGATGGCGTTGGGATACGGTGTGTTCGGGATCAATACCCTCAAATGTAGGAGGAAGCCAAACCCGAATCACCATTAGTAGCCCCAAAACCAGTAAAAAGGCACAGGTAGCTAATACTTGGGTTGAAGGAATTTCTAGGACTCCTCTGACAATAAATTCTCGTAAAACTGAGACAATGGCTACTTCTACAGCTACACCGATGGAAATTCTTTGTTCTTTGAGGTAAATAATTAGTAAACGGAACAATTCCACCCAAATGAGCAAGGATAAAATATCAGCCGTCACCACATGAAACTGCAACGGTGGCAACAAGGACAATACCATTGAGTACAGTTGCAACACCATAAAGCAAAAAAGTCCTAAACATAAACAGATAACAATAGCATCTTGAATTACTTCGAGGACGTTGACGATACGATTGATGTTCACCAAACTCTTGCGCTGCGAAGAGGTATTTTTTAAAGATTCGTACATGATTTTAAAGTTTTAAAAGGGAAATTAGGAAATTAGGAAAGCAGAGAAAGCAGAGGGAGCAGAGGGAGCAGAGGGAGTGTTAGTAGACAAATATTAATTCTGAACTCCGAACTCCTAACTCAAATTAATAATGGGTTCCCGTTTTGCGATGATGCACTGCTGTTAAACCGTCAACCTTGGAAACTCGACCACGTTGCACTGTGCTATAAATCATCCAGTGATCGCCGCAGTCAGTGCGACTGATAACTTCACATTCGAGGTATGCTAAAGCATTGGCTAAAATTTGAGAACCATTTTCAGCCGGATAGGTTTTAATACCTGCAAAGCGATCTGCCCCTGGTGCAAAGCGTTTCAGAAAGTGTTTCATTAACCCTTGAGCGTTCCCTTCTTCGAGTACATTGAGAACAAAGCGATCGCTTGGATGCAATAACGACTCAATGGCGCGATCTTTAGACACAGCAATGGCTACCCCCAAGGGTTCTAAACTGGCTTGAATTACCCAAGAGGCTAACATGGAGCCAGCAATTTCTCCTTTATTAGCTGTAATTAAATACAAACCGTTACTAATGCGTCCTAATGCTTTTTCTAGCCCTGAATCAATGTTTTTTAGCTGTTTAATGGAACGATCTCTGGTGATCCATTGACCTAGATCAGTCCCTGCTTCTTCAGCCATTTTTTCGCTGTTAGCAGTAGGGGCAGTTTTCGTTAAAATTGGGGGAAATCCCTCGGTTAAGCCGATTTCTTGGAATTTATTTCTTAGGGGATAAATGGGTTCGTCTTTTCCTCCCCCAGACTCAAATAAACCGATCGCTTGTTTGGGATGAGCAACGGCTAAAATGGTGTTGACAATGATCTGACTATGATCATTATTCTGGGAAGGCATTCCTAAGACTAACCCTTTAGCTTCATACACCAATTGTCGGGTTTCGTGGGTATCAGTGGAGGATAAATCAATTAAGTCAATGTTTACCTTGGTTTTTTGCAGTCCTTGGACAATATTTCTGGCTATTTCCTCCCCATAACCATAGTTTTCATCATAAAAGATGACTACTAAATTATCGGTTTTGCCCTGTTCTTTACTCCATTTCCCATAATCATTGATCCACTGATCAATATGATATTTTAACAAGGGTCCATGTCCCGTGGCAATGGTATCAATATTTAGTTTATCAATACGTTTTAAGGCGGCTAAAACAGAACGAGCATTAGGACCCATTAAACAGTCATAATAATACTTGAAATCTGCTTGTAATAGCTCCGGTTCTTCATCGTAGATATAATCATCACAGTAGTGCATTCCAAAGACATCACAAGTATAAAGAATACTCGTTTTTTGATCATAGCTGAAAATAGTATCTGGCCAGTGAAGATTAGGGGCAGAAATAAATTGTAATTCGTGTCCACTTCCTAAATCTAAGCTAGATCCACTCTTAACTATTAGACTTTTAAAGGGTTCATGCACCATGTTTTCTAAGAATTGTATGGCCACTTTTGAACCAACAACTGTAACATTTGGAGCCAACTTTAAAATATCTTTCACTAACCCACTATGATCGGGTTCGGTATGACTAACAACGAGATAATCTAAGGTTGATACATCGATTAAACCTGCTAAACAATCTAAATATAATTGTCTAAATTTTCCATGAGAAGTATCAATTAATGCAGTTTTTTCCCCTTCTATTATAAAAGAGTTGTAAGTTGTTCCGTTTCTTAAACCAAACTCGATATCAAAGCGATCGCGATCCCAATCTAAACAACGAATTACTGTGGTATCTTCCCCAATATTACTTGTTTGTAGGGTCAAACGATTTAATGCTGTCAATTGGGTATTATGATCGGTGAGTGCAACCATACACTGCTGCCTCCAAATAACTCTTTTTACAAAACTTAAACTTGCTTATGTCTCATTATGACTTGAGTTCATAGGTTTTGTAAAATGTCAATCTTTTAAGCTATTTATAAGTAATTTTTATACTATTGGTGTTTATCTATAAAAAATAATGAGAGTTTGTGTGGTTGCAATGAGCAGTTGGAGAGATCACTGCTCATGAATTCACTATCGAGACATCATTGGTAACTGAAAGCGCATTTCTAAGGGTGTTCCGTCTCCTGGTGGAGGATAAATGCGAATATTTGTTTTAGGAGCAAATTCCTTCAAATATTTAGCCATAGATGGCATATATTGTAAAACATTCCAATTATGTCGTCTGGTTTCACAAATAATAACTAAAGTCAAAGCTGTACCACAAGTTGTTATGTACCATCCACCACGGGATAAAACTTGTTGGGTGAGATGATCGCAAGTTGCGTAAAAATGACGAGTTACAGCTTGATCTAAGTTGCGTTGCAAGGAATCATCAACGGGGGTACGAGGAGGTAAGTCCTCGGGACGAAAATAAAAATTATTCATTAAATTAAGGAATTATTATGGGATTTCTTTCCTATTAATTTAATTATCATAAATAAGCATTTAAGTCAAGAAAAATTATTACATCTACATCATAATTTTATCTGTTAACATAAGTAAAAACTAAGTCAACAAGCAACTGATATTGAACTGTATTAGAGGCTCTTCCAACAATATGGGGTAAAATGTAGCGGTAGCTACGTTTTATCCCATATTGTCAATGGACTTTAATCTGAATCATTTACTTAATTTTCCTTATGTGACAATTTTAAGTTGTCAGCAACAA
>JBFRWO010000268.1:0-2513 GCA_051439625.1 Crocosphaera sp.
GTAAACATTGAAAAATAGCAGAATGTTCCGAGTCAGCAGGTAATAGTTTCACCCCGTGTTTTTCAACTAAAGGTAAGACAACCGGACCCCCGGCGATCAAGGTTTCTTTATTAGCTAAAGCAATATCTTTTCCGGCTTTTATCGCGGCAATAGTAGGCAATAAACCAGCACATCCCACAATACCAGTTACCACACTTTCAGCGTCACCGTGACCGGCAACTTCAATAACCCCTTCTTCTCCTGCTAAAATAATAGGAGAATAGTCCAGAGTCCCAATAGCATCTTTGAGGTTTCCTAGTTTATTTTCATCACGAATAGCTACAATTTCCGGACGAAACTGTTTGACCTGGGTAGCCAATAAATCAACATTAGAACCAGTGGCTAAACCCACCACTCGAAATTGTTCGGGATATTGGTTAACAATATCAAGAGTTTGGGTACCAATAGAACCAGTGGAGCCAAGAATAGAAATTTTTTTCACAATACTGCATGATTAAACTGGGGTTCACCTATCACTATAAGGCGATCGGGAACATCTGCAAAGGGCTGCATCGTGTTAACCTCGCACTTGTTCTAACATCAATTTAGACCCTTTAAGATCATCAGGAATAGTAATGGGATAATCTCCTGTAAAACAAGCGGAACAAAAACCATTGGGATCTTCTTCTGTCATATCTAACATTCCCTGCCAACTCAAATAGGCCAAAGAGTCGACCCCTATCTGTTCGCAAATATCAGCAACGGATTTTGTGGCCGCTATCAACTGACTTTGGTTATCCGTATCAATCCCATAAAAGCAGGGATGAGTAACAGGAGGAGAAGAGATCCTCATGTGAACTTCCTTGGCCCCGGCATCTCGCAACGCTTTAACAATTTTTCGGCTGGTGGTTCCCCGTACAATGGAATCATCCACCATAATCACCCGTTTGCCGTTTAAAACGTCTTTGAGAGGGTTTAACTTCATCTTAATCCCCGACTCTCTCATGTGTTGTGTGGGTTGAATAAACGTCCGTCCCACATAACGATTTTTGATTAACCCTTCGCCGTAAGGAATCCCAGACACCTGAGAAAAGCCAATGGCCGCAGGAATACCGGAGTCAGGAACCCCCATCACTAAATCTGCTTTCACACAAGATTCTCTGGCTAGTTGCTGCCCTAAACGTACCCGATAACTATACAAGGTTTCATCGTGCATTAAACTGTCAGGACGGGCAAAATAGATCATCTCGAAAATACACAATTTTCGTTGCGATTGTTGTGTCCAATGAAAAGACGATAACCCCTCCTCAGTGATCCACACCAGTTCACCCGGTTCTACATCCCTTAAATAGTCAGCCCCAATAATATCTAAAGCGCAAGTCTCTGAAGCTAAAACATAACGCCGAGGATCATCGTCCAAAATGCCGATAACCAAAGGTCGTACACCATTGGGATCTCTAACTCCCATTAATCCTTTCGGGGTTCCAATTACCAAACTATAAGCCCCAGAACACAGGGGAAAAGCACTAATGGCAGCCTCTAACCAGTCTTTCCCTTGATCCACTTCCTGGGCGATCGCCACGGCGATCATTTCTGAATCGGTGCTAGTATGAAAATTACATCCCCGTTCTTCTAGGGTTTTACGCAATTCTAGGGTATTGACAAGATTGCCATTATGTGCTAAGGCTAAATTACCGAGGCGAGTCTTCAAAACAGCCGGTTGGGCGTTGGCTTTATGGCTTGATCCCGTGGTAGAATAGCGCGTATGACCCACAGCAATGCTACCGGTTAGGGTTTCCAGGATGTCTTGGTTAAAGACTTGAGAAACTAGGCCCATGTCTTTGTGAACATGAATAATATCATTTTCTAAAGTAGCAATACCGGCAGATTCTTGGCCACGGTGTTGCAAGGCATATAGACCAAAATAGGCTAGTTTAGCGACTTCTTTTTCTGGGGCCATTACCCCAAAAACACCACAAGCTTCTTCCGGTTTATCTAGGGAATAATTATCGCTATCAAAAGAATTATCTAATAAGTGATAGGTGGGGGAGGGTTTTTTTTTGGCAGTCATGTTGGGGATGAACTCCTGAGAACAGCGTCAAGGATGGGGTTAAGGCAACTTGTGCAGCACTGATAAAGAATTCTTAACAAATATTTAACTTAATCTTACCAGGGTACTGGCCAGTTTAGATGGGAATAAAATATTTAATTATATTGACAATTGCTTTCTATTTTAAGGAATTAACCAAGTTTCAACCACTGTGATCCTAACAAAATATCTTAGCTTTGATTTTCAGTACAGGAATATCTAGCACTAGGGTTTTCAAATGCGATCGCTTTTAAAGATACTCAACGCTTCCCTTCATTTCTTCGGGAGTCATCTAAATGGAACTTAATCTGTTGACTCACCTTAATGTTCTCAACTTTGCTTGTAACTTAGAGGGGTTATTTTTCTCAAATTCGTCAGCAAAAGCTTCATCATCAGCAATTTGCTGGTCAATTGCTCCTTTATGTTCGTAATAATAGGACATAGC
>JBFRWO010000269.1:0-11435 GCA_051439625.1 Crocosphaera sp.
AAAATAGTGGCAAAAGGAATACTCACCAGAGCAAACAAAACTCGATACAATCTTGCCCCAATTTTTTCCTCTCCCCAAGATCGTAAAGCGGCCAGTCCACTGTGAGCAACAGCAAAACCCAATAATAATGCTAGTATAATCCCGTGACTTGGAGTTAACCAGGTGGGTAGTCCCATCAACATGAAGATTTCCTTTTAATAAACTATTTAGGCCAACAAATAACCCATAGGCACAGTCACTCTATGGGTTGGCTATTATTATGATAGTAATCTATTTTCGCTTAAACTGTCATAATATCCGTTTCTTTCGATTTTAATAAGCCATCAATTTTGTTAGTGAACTGATCCGTTGCTTTTTGGATATCATCTTGTAGATCACGAGATTCATCCTCAGAAAGTTCACTCTTTTTCTCTTGTTTGCGAACATGATCAACAGCATCCCGACGAATATTCCTGATAGCTACTTTACCTTCTTCTGCCATTTTACTGGCTAATTTTACTAAATCTTTGCGTCGTTCCTCTGTCAAAGGAGGAATATTGAGACGAATGACATTGCCGTCATTATTGGGAGTCAGTCCCACATCAGACATCTGGATCGCCTTTTCAATAGCTCCCATACTGCCCTTATCATAGGGCTGAATCATAATCATTGTCGCTTCCGGGGTCGTAATATTAGCTAACTGGTTTAAGGGGGTTTCCGTACCATAATATTCCACTGTCACCCGATCCAGGATAGAAGCATTTGCCCGTCCTGTGCGAATAGTATTAAACGATCGCTGAGTTGCCTCAACGGATTTTTGCATATTGTTTTTAAGATCATCTAACATCACACAAACCTCTTACAATGGTTCCAACTTTTTCACCTTTAATTGCCCGAACAATATTCCCCTGGACCGAGAGATCGAAGACAATTATTGGTATATCGTTTTCTTTGCAAAGGGCAATGGCTGTCCCATCCATCACCCGTAAATCATGGGTTAAAACATGGCCATAGGTTAGGCTTTCGTAGCGACGGGCGTTAGGATTAACCTTAGGATCGCAGTCATAGACTCCATCCACCTTTGTCGCTTTAAAAACCACCTCTGCCTCAATTTCTGCTGCCCTTAAGGCTGCCGTGGTATCCGTGGTAAAAAAAGGATTCCCCGAACCCGCCCCAAAAACAATAACCCGCCCCTTTTCTAGATGACGGATGGCGCGACGACGGATATAGGGTTCAGCCACTTCCTGCATGGCGATGGCCGTTAATACCCTGGTGGGAATACCCATTTGTTCCAGGGCATCTTGTAGGGTGATAGCGTTCATGACGGTGGCGATCATGCCCACATAGTCGGCAGTTGCCCGATCCATGCCGGCCGAGGCTGCTTTCACCCCCCGAAAAATGTTGCCTCCCCCGACAACGATCGCTAGTTGGATGCCATGATTAATGACATCTTTGATTTCTTGAGCAATGTCGGCCACGACTTTGGGGTCAATGCCATAGCCCAGGTTTCCCATGAGGGCTTCACCGCTAAGTTTGAGTAATACGCGCTGGTAAGTCATCCCTTTGTCGTAACTGTCTAATTGAGCCTATTCTATCTGGGTAATAAGCATCAGCTATCTTGTCCTTTTTGTCAAACACCTTCAAAAAGTCAGGAAGGAATAATAATATTAAAGCTGTTGGCATTGAGAATTAAATTTTTCATCCATAACCCATTGAGAAAATAACTTTGAGCCAATTTTATAAGTTTCATCATCTAACTGCTGGATAACACCGGTTCCAGCTAAAACTTTTAGAGCATCTTCAATATCATTCAAGCTTAAGTTAATATTTTCTACTAATAAGTCTGCGGTTGCTTTATTTTTTTCAAGTAAAGCCCGATAAACCTTTTGTTCTAATTCTCCAAAACCATAAGAATGTTTATCTTCATCCCACCAGGCAGAAAATTCTCTTTGACGATGTTCTTTAATTAGAGTGCGGATTAAATATTGATCAGAAGTGTTTTTTTCTTGTAATCTATTATCAAGAATAATGTTGAGCATTTGATTGGTTAAATAAGGATGACATCCTGCCCACTCTAATACTAAATCTATAATCTTATTTATATCTTCATCTGTCAACTGTTCGTGATAAGGTTGACAACGAGATTTAATTAATACCTCTGTCTCTGATGGAGATAATGTACCAAGCCATTCAATCTCTGCAATATTAAATAGGGGTGAACTTACAGCTTGATGATAATCTTTTAAATCTCTATAACCTGAAAGAAATAATCCTAAAAAGGGTTTAATGGCTAGGTTATTTGTGTCTTTAAGGGAACGTAAATAACAGCAAGCATCATTAGCCCAAGTTTGCTTGACTAGATACTCAGCACCATCGAATAAAAAGCAAACTCCCCGACAATCATGATTATTTTGTAGATTTTTAATAATATTACTTAAATCCTGTGAAAAATATTCATGATCTAAAGATTGATCCTTACTAGGATTACTAATATTTAGTTTAATTCCCAAAAGATTGACCCCACCATCAGATATCTGTCTTAGAAACCGTCTATAACTTTTAGATAAATCAAAACCTTCTTCTTGTTGAGGATTTTGAATCGTTTCTTTTAAGCGTTGGATAAGCAGATAACGAAAATTATCAAGACTGGTAGGTTGCTCTTGTTGTAGATTAAAAATGACAGGTAAAGCGCGGATTCCTCTTGAATCATCAAGTTCTAATAAACGCCAGCGAATAGCATTAAGAACACTGGTTTTTCCTAATCTTCGCCCTCCCATCAATACTCGTACTTGAAAAGGAGAATTAATCACGTTTGAAATAATATCTTCACGTCCGAAGAAAAAACGGGGATCACTAATACCTAATTTAAAGTTTCCGAAGGGATAAACCATTTTTTTCTCTCGTCTGTTGTCATTTGTCTTTTTAACCAACTTGACATTAATTCAATTTGTAGACTATAGCTTATTTCTTGCTCAGTTTGATGGTGCTTGATTAATCCTGCATTCTCTAACCATAGTAAAGCTGACTCACAATCCCTTCTACAATATTGTTCAGGAGCGTCCCATTTTTGTAAAATCATACCTTCAAGTAGACAGATAGCAAGGCTTTCAGCACCTCTTAAAAAAGCTAATATACAAAATTGAGATGTTCTCAACTTTCCATTAAGTCGAGTTAGTAAAGCCTCTTCTATTATCGGTTCATTTAAGGTATAATTGCAAGCCAACAAACGTAAAATGGTCATAGCTGTAGTAAAGTTTCGTTTGTTTAAATCATCCCAGATATTTTGTTGAAAATAATTTTTTAAACTATCGGAATATTTTAAAATTCGTTTTAGGTAAGGGTCAGATGATGAATTAGTAATAAGTTTTAATAACTTCTTCTCTTGTTTATCTTGTTTTTCCGCTTTGTAATGGATCATACTAGCAATTTGTCGCGCAATGAAAGGATGACCACCACTTTCTTGATGAATTCTATTTAAAATTTCTGCTTCAAATTCAACTCCCATAAATTTACCGATTTCACTTAACATAGTTTTAGTTTCTTGTAAAGCAAAAGGTTGAATATGAATCTCTTTAAAAAACTGAAAAACAGGATTTGTAGGAACATTTTGCTGAGTCCAGATGTTCACACGATTAAAGTCAGGATGTACATCAGCAACTAACAATGAAAGTTTCTTTTTGGTTTGGCTTAACTGACGTAATGCACCAAAGAAAGCATTAAATTCTTCTACTTTTTCTATAGGATCTTTTTCAGTAGGAAATATTCTCTCAATTTCATCTAAGAGACAAACAATAGGAATATTATAGTTATTTTTTTCTAACATTTGAGCTAATCGACAAAACTCTTCAATAAACTGGTATGTTACTTCTTTTGCAGGGGAATTTACATCAAATAATTCCACAACGTAATTATTATCAGACGACGGTTTATTTAGTAAGTCCTGAATTTGTTTTAATATTTCATTAAATAGTTTAACGCCATAACAATATCCACCATAAGGTTGGAGATCAATATAGATAATAGGATGCTTTTGCATAGAAAGCTTTAATTGAAGTAAAATTGATGTTTTACCTGATTTTCGTATGCCTAAAAGAGCAATTCCTTGACACCGAGAAAGGTCTTCTTCTAGCGCATTTAAAAAGTGATGACGACCATAGAAACAAAGGGTATCACCAATAGCATTACGATCTTTAAATAAATCAGCCCCTCGTAAATAACGTTCTACATATTCATCTAATAATCCTATTGAAGTAGATTTAATTAAAGCTTCTTTGATAGAGGCTAAAGGAATCGGAATAACAATAAAATTATACCTTAATTTTAACCTTGCTATTTCCATTTTACATAGAGTATCTTCTAGGTTTTCATAACTTAGTATGGCAATTGTTTGTGATTGATTATTTTCTAGATTTTCACTAATTTCTTTTAAATAAATTATATCTGAATCTTTAGGACTTTCTATAAACATCACATAAAAGGGAGTATAAGATGATAATTTTCCTGTGATATCAGTTACTTCTATTAATGAGTTACCCTTGATTATTGCTCCTGCTTGTTCAAGAAATTTTCTAATATACTCATCATTAAATATTTTGTCTTTTATAATTTCTTGACCTATATTAATAGTGTTATTTTCAATATTTATGGGTCTATTAGTCATATTTATAAGTATTTCGGTCATATTAATATTTTGCTGCCTATAAATAGTAATTTCATTTTCCTTTGCTTTTAATATTGCTTTATACCTTGCTTTTGTTTCTTCTAGTAATCTCATTTCGTAAGCTTCATTAAATTGATGTTCAATGTTTCCTTTATAAGTATCTTTGGGAATTTCTACAGTAACCACCACATCTTTACCTTTTTTCTCAATACCTTGGATAGAATCATAAGTAATTTCGTGATTTTCTGCCATAATTTCTTGAAAGGCAATTTGAAAAGCTTCGCGATTAAACCCATTACGTAATAATAACTGTACTGTATTCATGATTTTACTGTACAGTTGTTCAAAATCTCCTGCTTGAAACACTTTATCAGGATCGTGGGGATGTCTTTCTCTATTGCCGTTTTTATCTGGTTTTTCTAACAAGAAAACATATTGACAATCTACATTATCTAAAATGGTAGTTTTATCAATATTCCAAGCTTCTAAACAAGCTCCTGTTAAATTACATCTGGTAAAATTTGTTTGTAATGCGGAAACTTCTGTTAAGTTTGCCCATTCTAAATTAGTGGTTCTTAATGATGCTTCACTAAGATCGCATTGTTTTAAATTTGCTTGGTTTAAGTTAGCTCCATCCAAGTTTGCACCTCGCAAATCAGAGCCTTGATAGTTTTTTTTGTAGCCATCTCCTGTTATTAATAAATCTCTAACAGTAGAATTAGCTAAAATTGTTTGTCCAACTCGAGCAAGATTTAATTTAACTGTATTTTTAAAACAAATACGAGTTAAAATAGCTTCATTAAAATTAGTATTTTTGAGTGTTGCACCTGTAAAGTCTGCATCAGTAAGACTTGCTCCATAGAAGGAAGTTTCACCAAAAAATACAAAATCAATAGCAAATTTACGTAGCCAAGAATCTATAGTTTCACTTATAAAACTCCGCTTACTTACAAAGTACCCTAACATAAATAAAATAAGAGCAACAATGACAACTACAGGCAATGATGGAGCTGAGGAAATAGCACTAAAACTTACTCCACTTAAAAATGTAATTAATAATAAAATAATGGACAAATTCCCTATCATATCTATAGCTCTAGCAATACTTAAACCAATAGATAAAGTTCCTAATGCTGTTATTATGAAGATAATAGATGAGCCAAGCCATTCGGTTTGAAATAGAGCAGTAGGAAAAGGAAAAAAATTAATTCTGAACACAGATATTGCTAACATCAAAATGAATATAAACACTCCGCTAATGATTCCTATACCTAGACTTTTAAGATAGATAATTGCACTAAAAAATATTAGAAAAATCAAGCTATACCATGATGCTATCTGATGCTCAAAGTTGGGATTCAATATAAGAGAAATTAAATAGCCTATCAAGCCAACAAAACTACCAGATACAAACATTAATAGTAAGACATAGAGAAAATGAATAATTAGCCATCTTTTTTGTAATCCTGCTTGGACACCAATAAATCCTGTATATATCAAGTTGGCGGACTTAAAATTTGTACCTCGAATATCACAATGACTAAAATCTGCCCCTGATAAGTTTTGTCCCGCAAAATTTGCTCCTCGCAAGTTTAAACCTTGGAAGTCACGTCTTCCATTTTTGTATTGTTTAATGATTTCGGAAGCTTTCATAGTAAATTTATTAGCAGAATATTAAGTATATAAATAATACATTTTCAGAATTTCATCCAATTTTTTGTCTAAAAAATGTATTTACCTTATTATTAAATGGTAAAAACATTAGGAGATGTCAAGATAAATGATAAAATCGGTTCATTATCACGATATAGCTCATGAAAGTTCTACAAATTGTACCATCTATATCTTTAGTTTATGGTGGCCCTTCTCAAATGGTTTTGGGTCTTTCTGCTGCTTTAGCTAAGGCAGGGATCGATGTTACTATTTTAACTACTAATTCTAATGGAGATACAGGACAAGAACCTTTAGATGTACCTTTAGGGGTTCCTGTTGAACAAGAAGGTTACAAAATTATCTATTTTCCCTGTTCTCCCTTTCGTCGTTATAAGTTTTCTCTTCCTCTGTTGCAATGGTTAAATAAACACGCAAAAGATTATGATCTTGCTCATTGTCACGCTTTATTTTCCCCTGTAACAACGGCAGCAGCAACTATTGCTAGGTATCAGAAATTACCGTACATTCTACGACCATTAGGAACCCTTGATCCAGCCGATTTAAAGAAAAAACGACGTTTGAAGCAAATTTATGGCAACCTTCTGGAACGCCCGAATATTGCTGGTTCTGCTGCTATTCATTTTACTACCGAAGAAGAGGCCAATATTTCTTATCGTTATGGAGTAAAAAGCCAAGATTTAATTATTCCTTTGGGGGTTAATTTTCCTGATAGTTTACCGACAAAAGGTAAAACTAGAAAGAGTTTAGGTATTCCTCAAGATGTACCTCTATTATTATTTATGTCTCGCATTGACCCCAAAAAAGGTTTAAACTTTTTAATCGAAGCAACAGAAAAATTGATTGAAAAAGGGATTAAGTTTCATTTAGTTTTAGCTGGTTCTAATCCTCAAGATCCTGTTTATGAGGACAATATAAAACAACAAATTAATAATTCTTTTTTAGCTAAATATACAACTATTACAGGTTTTGTTAAAGGAGATTTTAAACTGGGTTTACTACAAGATGCAGATATGTTTATTTTGCCTTCTTATTACGAAAACTTTGGTATTGCTGTAGCTGAAGCAATGGCCACAGGAACTCCTGTTATCATTTCTGAAGGCGTTTATATTTGGCCCGATGTGAAAAAATATGACGCTGGTTGGGTGACAACTTTAGAAGTTGATGCTTTAACCCAAGCCATAGAAAATGCTATTCTCTCCCCTAAAATAAGAGCAGAAAAAGGAAAAAATGCTTATCAATTAGTCAAAGATAAGTATAGTTGGTCCGCTATCGCACAACAAGTGATTGCAGCTTATCAGAACATTAAGAATTAAGACTAATCAAAAGAATAGCAAAATTTTTTGAAGATGGGGGTACAATAGGAAAGGCAGGAAAATTAGCAACGTCAGAGGAGGTGCGGGATGACAACCTTAAGTTTGACAGGGCAAGATGTTTCTGTATTTACAGAGCAGGATGTAGCGGATTTGGCTAAACGACTGGAACAAGATGATTATACCAATCCTTTTGAAGCTCTCAAAGATTGGCATACCTTGCGGGCCGTCGCTTTTCAACGTCAAGACCTCGCAGAACCGTATTTATACTTGCTCGACATCGAAGCTTATGATGAAGCATAATCATGCTCAAGTCTAAATCGATCCTCATAGGCGTTAGTGGTGGTATTGCTGCTTATAAGGTCTGTGAGGTTATTTCTTCTTTATTCCAGGAAGGGGCAAAGGTTCGCGTCATCCTCACCGAAACGGCACAACGATTCATTACACCTTTAACCGTTGCTACCCTCAGCCGCCATCAGGCATATACTGATCAAGACTTTTGGCAAGCGACACACTCCAGTCCTCTCCATATTGCTTTGGGAGAAGAAGCTGATTTATTGCTCATCGCGCCCCTAACAGCGAATACGTTGGCTAAGTTAACCTACGGATTAGCAGATAACTTGCTAACTAATACGGTTTTGGCTTCTCGTTGTCCCATTTTACTCGCTCCAGCAATGAATACAGAAATGTGGGAACAACCTGTTATACAAAGAAACTGGCAACAATTAAAGTTAGAGAGTCGTTACCATACTATCGGCCCAGGTTCAGGTTTATTGGCCTGCGATCGCCTGGGAGCAGGACGTATGGCTGAACCGAGGGAAATTATGACTAAGACACAATCTCTAGCATACACTAAAGGACAACAAGATTTCCAGGGTAAACGAATTTTAATCAGTGGAGGAGGCACTAGAGAACATCTCGATCCAGTGCGATTTTTGGGTAATCCTTCCACGGGAAAAATGGGCTTGGCCTTAGCTCAGGCAGCCAGCGATAGGGGTGCTGTTGTCACCTTAATTCACGGAGCGATCGCCCCAGAATTACTGCCCAAATCACCTAATTATAACCTAGTCCCTATGGTTACTGCTGAGGAAATGGAAAGAGCAATGATCAACCATTTAGATAAGTCTGAAATTATTATTATGTCGGCTGCGGTAGCTGATGTTAAACCAGCCAATTATACTAATTATAAATTGCCCAAAAAAGAGTTATCCCTTAACCTAAAATTAGAGCCTGTTGTTGATATTTTAGCCAAGTTAGGAACCATCAAGAAAGACCATCAAACTTTAATTGGATTTGCTGCACAAACGGGAGATATTGTCAACCCTGCTTTGAATAAATTAAACCGAAAAAATTTAGATATTATTGTTGCTAACCCTATCGATACACCAGAAGCAGGCTTTGGCACTAATACAAATAAAGCAATTTTTATTGACAATAAAGGGAAACAAGAAACTATAGATTCTTGTTCTAAATTAGAACTCGCTCATAGATTATTAGACTTCATTAAGATTAGGGCAATAAATAAAGCTTAAGGACGGCTTTATATTAGTTGTATATAGTAAAAATATACCAAAATGCGAACATCAAGCAATCGGTGTTGCACTTTGAAAACTTGATATAAGGGGTTCTGTAAAGAAAAGCTTGTGCAGGTAAAATATCCAAGCAGTAAGTACAAGAAGCTGTCTTCTGACACCGTACCGACGATGCTCTCGGGATCTGATCTCTGAAATGGGATAAAAGTCTTTGGACTCTGTGTAAGACGGTACATGGTTTTTAACTGTGGTATGCAACGGTGAATGAAACAGTTAGAATTATGCTGAAATATCCAATAGCAGTTTTTATATTAATAGACCAAAAATAAACAAAATACCCTCAACAATACCACAAAACATTTTTGCAAGAAGTCTATACGTTTTATGCATTGCTGCTCTTTTTTTAAGAAAAATAACATAATAATAAGTTTTTAATAACAATTGTAACTAGAGTTTACTATTGCTTAAAATGTCTTAACATAGGGGTCTTAAGATTATTTTTATTGGAATTAGAGATATAATCGAGTTAATAATTAAACAGTGATACACAAAAGAATAGTCAAAATTAATCCTTAGCCAATATGGTTCTCAGTTATATGGGAGTTTAAGGATAGTCTTGATTAAAAGCCCCTTAATTTCAATGACTTCAGAAACAACAAAGCCTAAAAAATTTGCTTTAACTACGCCCTTATATTATGTTAACGGGGTTCCCCACATTGGTAGTGCCTATACCACCATTATTGCCGATGTCATTGCTCGTCATAAAAGATTAATAGGAGAAGAGGTTCTCTTAATTACAGGAACCGATGAACATGGGCAGAAAATACAGCGAACCGCCGAAGAAAAAGGACTACCACCCCAAAAACACTGCGATGAGATCGTTGCTAGTTTTGAGGAACTATGGCATAAACTAGAGATTAAATACGATCGCTTCAGTCGTACCACCGCTAGTAAACATGGGGAAATTGTTAAAGAATTTTTTGCGAGAGTTTGGGATAATGGAGATATTTATTTAGCCCAACAACAAGGATGGTATTGTGTTTCTTGCGAAGAATTTAAAGAAGAAAGAGAATTATTCGAAGGCGGTTATTGTCCCATTCATACTAATAAAAAAGCAGAATGGAGAGACGAAGAAAACTATTTCTTTAAATTGTCTAAATATCAAACAGAAATAGAGGAACTCTACGCAAAAAATCCTCGATTTATCCAACCAGACAGCCGCCGCAACGAAATTCTGAACTTTGTTAAACAGGGCCTACAAGACTTTTCCATATCTCGCGTCAATCTGGAGTGGGGTTTTCCCATTCCCAACGATCCCAATCATACCATCTATGTGTGGTTTGATGCCCTTTTAGGCTATGTGACGGCCTTACTCGAACCAGAGGCCGAACCTACTCTAAATAATGCCTTATCTACTTGGTGGCCGATTAATTTACATTTAATTGGTAAAGATATTTTACGCTTCCATGCTATCTATTGGCCAGCTATGTTAATGTCAGCCAAACTGCCTTTGCCAGAGAAAATTTTTGGTCATGGTTTTTTAACAAAAGATGGGCAGAAAATGGGCAAAACCCTGGGCAACACATTAGATCCCTTTGCATTGGTGGATAAATATGGTGCTGATGCAGTGCGCTACTATTTCTTAAAAGAGATAGAATGTGGAAAAGATGGAGACTTTAACGAAACTCGTTTTGTTAACATTCTCAACGCGGATCTCGCTAACGATTTAGGGAATTTGCTCAACCGAACTTTAGGGATGACCCAAAAGTATTGCCAAGGGTCATTACCGATCATGACAGCAACAGAATTACCTCAAGAACACCCCCTAAAAACTATAGGCTTAAATCTAGGGGAAAAGGTAATAAAAGCCTATGAAACCCTCAAATTTAACGAGGGATGTGAGGAGATTTTAACCTTAATTCGAGCCGGGAATAAATTCATCGATGAACAGGCTCCTTGGCGTTTGTTCAAAGAAGGAAAACAGGCCGAAGTGGAAAAGATTTTGTATGGAGTGTTAGAATCAGTGCGTCTTGCTGCCTATTTATTAGCTCCTATTATTCCTAACCTGAGTAGCAAAATCTATCAACAACTTGGTTTTTCTGTCGACTTTAATCAAAGCGATCGCTTAAATGAAGTTATTCCTTTTACTCATCATAGCCAATGGGTGAAACTAGCGGTTACTCAAGAGTTAACCAAACCTCAACCCATTTTTGCTAAACTGGATCTTCCCTCAGAAGACAACCCTTAAAACTGAAAAAATTAACATTTTTTCTATTTTTG
>JBFRWO010000270.1:0-11393 GCA_051439625.1 Crocosphaera sp.
CATCGGTTTTAAGCAAGATGTAGACGATCAAGGCAACCGTTTTAACCCCAATAAAGTGTTATATGATCCCTACGCTAGAGAAATGTCCCATGATAAAACCAACCCGGCCATGTTAGCAGCCGGTGAAAATGGAGAGATGTACTGTACCGGCAGCCTAGATTATCATGGCGTTATCAGTCGAGAATACGATACCGGGAAATGGGTTCCCAAAGGCATTGTCATCGCCCCAGACAATGTTTCTACCGGAGATCGACCCCATATAGCGGCACAAGATGCAGCCATTTATGAGGCCCATGTACGAGGGCTAACTCAACATCAATCATCCTCGCGACTACAAGACATTTTACAGGGAATAGAAGGGTTTGAAGCAGTAGAAAATATTCCCGAAGAGTACCGAGGAACCTACCTCGGGGCCGCTTACATGGCTAAATACCTGAAAGCGTTAGGCTTAACCACCATCGAACTTTTACCCGTTCACGAGATCGATAACGATTGTAACCCAGATGACCAACCAGGGGGTAATTATTGGGGTTATATGACCTATGGTTTCTTTGCCCCCGATCGCCGTTATGCTTATGATAAATCTCCCGGTGGACCCACTCGTGAGTTTAAACAAATGGTCAAAGCGTTTCACGATGAAGGGTTAGAAGTGTATCTCGATGTGGTTTATAACCATAGCGGAGAAGGAGGAAACGCCGAAGATAAAAACGTCGCCGCGTTTATCTGTTTTGGGGGTTTTGATACCAGAGAATACTACGTTTTGACCGATGATAACCGTTTAGTCGATGGGGCTACAGGATGCGGTAATCAATTCAATTATTCCCATACCGTGACGCAAAATTTAGTGATTGACTCTTTGACCTATTGGTTAGAAGAAATGGGAGTGGATGGCTTTAGGTTCGATCTCGCCCCCGTTTTAGGCAGAACCCCTAGTGCCTTCGCAAGAATGAACTGGAACGAACAACGACAATTTTTCCCTCAACATCCCCTCCTGCAAAACATAAAAAGATTGGGAGAGGAACACGACGCAGAAATTATCGCCGAAGCCTGGGATATTTGGGGCTATGAGGTGGGTAATTTTCCCTTTGGCTGGGGGGAATGGAATGGA
The DNA here is from genome assembly GCA_051439625.1 of Crocosphaera sp. Lineage (GTDB taxonomy): Bacteria > Cyanobacteriota > Cyanobacteriia > Cyanobacteriales > Microcystaceae > Crocosphaera. The sequence continues at coordinate 1,109 of JBFRWO010000270.1, forward strand.
CGTTATCGGGATGCTGTACGCCGTTTTTCCAAGGGAGACGGCAATACTATGACCTTTCTTTCCCAAGTTAACGGAGATTACGAAAGTTTCAACGATCAAGGGGGGCCGCAAAGATCCATCAATTTTTTAGTGGCCCACGACGGCTTTACATTGATGGATTTAGTCAGTTATAACCAGAAAAATAATGGTAATCCTTGGCCCTTTGGTCCGTCTGATGGGGGCAACGATAACAATGATTCCTGGGACTCGGATGGTGATGTTTCCCTGAGACGGCAACGGTTGCGCAACTTTTGGACAATTTTGTTCTTATCTCGCGGTGTCCCGATGGTTGTTTGGGGGGATGAGTTGGCCAGAACCCAAAACGGTAATAATAACCCTTATAACGTGGATAGTGTGGCGACATGGAACAATTATCAAATGATCGCCACAAATAGTCCTAAGGCGGTTCCTACGGAAAATGGAGGGGTGTATCACGCCAATGTTGGCACAGGGACGCATAGGGATGGTTGCAACCCTTTGTTTAAGTTTGCTCGTTATGTTGCTCACTTACGGAAAAATCATGTGGCCCTGCGACAACATCAATACGCCGATTTTGATATGGACTCGGGGGATGATGTTACTTATCAGTTTAAGAAGGTTGACGGTTATAGTGATTTAGAAGAGGGCGATCGTTGTATTTGGTTACGTATCGATGGCAGTGAGGTTAATGACCATGATTTCTTGCTACTAATTAATATGTATTCTCAACCGGTTTCTTTTTCTGTTCCAGAGGAAAATCAACAATGGCGACTGATTATTGATACAGCAGCTTGGGCAGAAACTAACTGTAATTATTGGTCAGTGGAAGAAGCTAATGTTATCTCTAATAATTATCAGGTTAATCCTTTTTCTATTGTTGTCTTAGAACTGAACTGAAAAGCGAAAATTTCCCACAGTAGTAAACAATTGTATGAGGGTTTAACAGTGTTAAAACCCTACAAAATTACACCGTAGGGGCATAATAGTATTATGCCCAGGTTAGTATAATTATAGACGATAAATAAATCTGCCTAGCTTAACTATTTAAGACTGACTTTTTCAGAGGTTTTTAAAGAATGATGTTTTAATTATTAGAAAATAAAGCAATATTACCACTTTCAAATGTTAGGACGCACAACCCGAATTAATTTATTTTGCAGGGATTTATGATAGGCGATCGCTTCTGAGATACGAGTTGCCAAACGCTGGCGATCGCTATCATTAGTACAAACAATAATGCCAAAATGCCGAGAATTTAAACGGTGTAATCTGATGAAATCATAGCGATTAAGGGTTATAACCGCACGATTATCAGAGATAGCCAAGGCTAACACCTCTTCATCAGGTATCCCCAAGTTAGCAGTACCAGTTTCTTGCATTGTCAACACATCATGTCCCATAGTCCGAAGCAACTCGCTAACAAATCTAGGAAATTGTTCATCTGCATATAGACGCGCCATCGACTAGACTACCTCATTATTAGCACGAATGGCTGCGGTAATTTCTTCAGGATAAGCAGCAGCATAAGCCCAAACATTGACCAGATCGGCTGCGGTAAGATTGGGATAGTCTTGTAATAGTTGAGCCTCACTAATACCAAGCTGTTGCGCTTCCACCAATAGCCAAACAGCAATCCGAGTTCCACTTATACAAGCTTCTCCCCCACAAACACCAGAAGTTTTTGTGATACCTTTCCCCCTTATAATAAGGGTTTTTGTCAGATTTTGGACAATTTCTGCTTTCTCGCAAAGCGATAGAGTGAGAAGCTGATGTTCGATTTTTTGGGGAATCATGAAACAGTAAAGATGATTGGCAACTATTATTATTTATTGTATCTAAAGATCAAGTTAATTGGTAATTACTACCCTTGTTTAAATAATCCTTCTGTTTCAATTTAATGAAACATATCTACAGTTATTTTTCTAACTGTCAACTTACCAGTCGTCAAAAAGGTTGGCCTTTTGAAGTGGTGTTATCTCCATCTATGGAAACCTATGGAGTTATTTTAGTCGATCAAATCAGAAGTATTGACTGTCAAGCTAGAAATGCTCATTTCGTGGAGACTGTTCCTAATGATCTCATGGATGAAGTGTTAGGTAAACTAGAAACCTTGTTAACTTGAAGAATGACCAGTTAAACTAAAAGGAATGTTAACATTTCTTTATAAAGTGCGATCGCCATGCAAATAGTTGATCTTTCTTCCAACACCTCTCCCAACGGACAATACTGGCAATGGCAAGGTCATAATATCTACTATGTCCAAGCTGGAAAACAACAATCTAACCATCCTCCTCTCTTATTAATACACGGGTTTGGTGCATCTACAGATCATTGGCAGAAAAATATTGCTCAATTACAAAAACATTTTGAAGTCTGGGCCGTTGACTTATTAGGTTTTGGTCGTTCTGGGAAACCGGAATTACAATATAGTGGTGATCTTTGGCGAGATCAATTAAAAGATTTTATTACAGAAATTATTGGTAAACCTGTTATTTTAGCCGGTAATTCTTTGGGTGGTTATGCTTCCCTTTGTGTCGCTTCTCAATGTCCAGAAACTTCAAAAGGACTAATTTTGCTCAATAGTGCCGGACCCTTTAGTGACACTCAAAAAGCCAGGAAACCAAATATAATCCAAAAAGCAATCCGTTCTATCTTATTACAACCTTGGGCGAGTAATTTACTATTCCAATATATGCGCCGTCCTAAAAATATTCGTAAGACACTGAAAAAAGTTTATTACAATCAAGAAGCGGTTACAGATAAATTAGTTAATGACATTCATCGTCCTTCTTGTGACGTTGGCGCAGCACAAGTATTTGCTTCAGTTTTCAAGACACCACAAGGAGAAACAGTGGACAAATTATTACAAGAATTATCCCATCCCTTATTAATGTTATGGGGAGAAAAAGATCCTTGGATGAATACACAAGAAAGAGGGGAAAAATACCGTCAATATTATCCCAATCTAACAGAACACTACCTAGAAGCAGGTCATTGTCCCCACGATGAAATACCCGATGAAGTTAACCGTTTAATTAAAGATTGGATAATAAATCGTTAGTAAAAGTAAATTTACTTTTTGGTTTAAAAGTATTAGGGACGTTTGAGATAACGTCTCTATTAAAACTGTATAGAAAGATTATAATAATACTCATAATTGTAGGGTGAATTCTGGAATAATAGGTTGGGTCTGTGTTAACATGAATATAAGCTATTCAGTGCTTGATAATTAATCCTATGGTTTCCCAACTAGAAAGCGTTAACAAATCAGAAATAATTTATCCAGAAAGAGATGGTAATCCTATGGCGTATAATACAGTTCAATTCCGTTGGATTACAACAATTAAAGCTAATTTAGATTGGTTATTTGCTAAAGATGAACAGGTATTTGTAGCAGGGGATTTATTATGGTATCCCCTAGAAGGTAACAATAAAAAACGACAAGCACCTGATGTTATGGTAGTTTTTGATCGTCCCAAAGGTGACAGAGGTTCCTATCAACAATGGAAAGAAGATAATATTGCGCCCCAAGTCGTATTTGAAATCCTTTCACCAGGGAATACTCAAAAAGAAATAAACAGAAAACTGCTATTTTATGAACGTCATGGAGTAGAAGAATATTATATTTATGACCCCGATAAGAATGATTTTAGTGGTTTATTAAGAAACGGAAAAGAGTTAGAAATTATCGAGGAAATTGATAATTGGATAAGTCCCCGTTTAGGGATTAGGTTTCAATTAGCAGAACCCGAATTGATTATTTATCATCCTGACGGACAGCCTTTTTCAAGTTATAACGAGGAGAAAGAAAAAGCCGAACAGGAACATCAATGGGCTGAAAAATTAGCAACAAAATTAAGGGAATTAGGGATTAATCCAGAAGATATTTAACTGCTTGCTTGAAATACTTGATTAGCCGTTAATACTAATTCAGGAAAAACCCTAGAAATGAGACGATTTTCTCCTTTAAATAAACTAGGGTAATATTCTCCATCAATTAACTGATAAATTGAGATTGTTGGTTCTTTTGGTTTTCCGATATATCTAGCTGATCCTTTAGCTAAATAATCAATAATCCAATATTCTTCCATACCCAAAGCTTCGTAATCATCAAATTTCTTCAAATAATCATCACGCCAATTAGAGCTAACAATTTCTATTACTAATTTAGCAGAAGTTCCCAGAGAAATAGATGATGCTTTTTCCCAGTAAGGATCATTAACTAAATTTTCTCTATCCAAAATAATCAGATCAGGAATATAACCAGTATTCGCTCTTTTAGCTTTAATAGCAGCAGTATTAGGGATAAAATAAGGCAACTGTAACCTTCTAATTTCTAAGCCCAACTCAAGAGCAATAAATCCGCCAATTTCTTCATGTTTTCCTATAGGACGCATCATTTCGACTAATTTTCCCTCAATTAATTGATATTGTTTACCATCTTCTGGATAATCATTAATATAGTCATCAAAATTAAGAAGTTTAGGAATAGTTTGGGTGGTAGTCATAGAAAATAAATTAAACAAACATTATCTATATTATATAATTAGGGTTGGATATTGAGTGATAGAAGCATCTTTACGATAGACAAAAGCTTGTTTATTTTGGGGATCAATTAACCAACTTAACTTAACCCCATTTTCATAATCTTCTTGCATTTTTGCCTTTAATTTAGTCAAACTATCAGACTTACAGCGTAATTATGGGTTTTGTACGCTCATTTGCAGCAATTCTGTATCTGTGATATTTTCAGTTATTTGTACCATAGTCGTCATCATTGAAGCTAAATTCAAAATGTCATAAGAGCATAATAGTATTATGCCCAAAAAATCAATAGTTGAGAATATTTTGATGTACCATAAAGATAAATAAGGGCTAAAAACTTAACTTCTCACTTATACTATGAGCTATGAGTTACTGTCTTAATAACGATTGTCAGCATCGGGAAAATTCATCTCAAGATCAACTTTGTCAGTCTTGCGGTTCAAAGTTGCTTTTAAGGGAACGTTATCGCGCGCTTAAAATGATTGGACAAGGTGGTTTTGGGAAGACTTTTTTAGCAGTAGATAATGATAAACCGTCTAAACCTCCCTGTGTGATTAAGCAATTTTTTCCTTCTTCTCAGGGTACAAATAGTGTGGAGACAGCAACGGAATTATTTAATGAAGAAGCGTCGAGATTAGAGGAATTAGGACAACATTCTCAAATTCCTGCGTTGTTAGCACATTTTGAACAAGAAGGTAATTCATATTTAGTTCAAGAATATATTAATGGAGATAATTTAGCACAAGAATTAAAAACAGAGGGAGTATTTACTGAAGCTAAAATTAGGGATTTATTGCTAGGTTTATTACCTGTGGTGCAATTTGTTCATGAAAATAATGTTATTCATCGAGATATTAAACCAGAAAATATTATTATTCAACAGGAAAATGAAGAAGATAAATTCTTTTTAGTTGATTTTGGTGCAGCGCGACATGCAACAGGAACAGCTATATTAAAAACGGGAGCAATTATCGGTGATCCTCGTTATATTGCCCCTGAACAATTGTTAGGAAGAACGAATTTTAGTAGCGATTTATATTGTTTAGGACTTAGTTGTATCCATTTATTAACAGGGGTTGATACTTTTACTTTATTTAGTAGCTATGATGATGCTTGGGTATGGAGAGATTATTTAACAACTTCTGTGAGTGATGAATTAGGACAGATTTTAGATAAAATGGTGCAGAAGGCAATTAAGAAAAGGTTTAAGACTGCTCTTGAGATTTTAAAGCTTTTGAATCCATCAAAAACACCTCCTAATATTTCTTCTCCTCCTGTTATCAATACTCCAGAAATATCCCCGATTAATCCTTCTAATCCTGTTATAAATACTCCAGAAACATCTCCTAATATTCCTTCTACTTCTGTACCCAAAGATAAAATTATATCTACTCCAGTAACTACTTCTATACAGTCTCAACCTGTAGATTCTCAGCCAATTTTATCCCCAGAAAAAACCAAGCCATCAACAAAAATTGTTTTAGATAATCAGAAAATAATTCCTCCCGTAGTCCCTATTTCAATAGGTAATAAATGGGGATACAAAGATCAAACTGGAGAAACTGTTACGATACAGCTTTTGGATGATGTAAAAGAATTCTCTGAAGATATAGAAGGATGGGCAAAAGTTTGTATTGATAATAAGTGGGGATATATTAATGAAAATCTAGAGGTAGTTGTTGAACCTCAATTTGATGAAATAGAACTTTTTTCTGATGGTTTAGCTAAAGTAAGAGTGGACAATAAATGGGGCTATATTGATAAAACTGGTCAGACAATTATTCCTATTGAATTTGATTACATTAGTCCTTTTTCTGAGGGATTAGCTGGCGTAAGAGTAGACAATAAATGGGGCTATATTGATAAAACTGGTCAGATAATTGTTCCTATTGAATTTGATGGGATTAGTCCTTTTTCTGAGGGTTTGGCTAAAGTGAAAGTCAACACTCAATATAATCAAAATAAGGGTAAATATGACTGTAAATATGGATATATTAATAAAACTGGTGAAATAGTTATCAAACCTAAATTTATAGAAGCTGATGGATTTGAAAATGGACGTGCATTAGTGACAAAAAAAGGACTATTTAGCACAAAAAAAGGTTATATCAATAAGCAAGGAAAATTTATTGATTAGTTTCCATCTGATTGATTTTTAATTTAAGGTGGAAACTGTTTCTAGTGACATCATGGATGAAGTGTTAGGGAAACTAGAAACATTGTTAACTTAAAACTAAAAATGATGCTAATATTTATTTTAAATTCAAGATGGGAATATCACTAAAATGAGTGAGCAGTGAGCAGTTATCACGTTATTACTTTTTGAAACTCTAAAAAAACTGTAAAAATACGGATTAAGTGAGCAATAAGGGGATACAACCAAAGAATAAGTCATTAAGTATACCAAAACAAACCCTATGAAAATTGCTCACAATATCACTGAGTTAATTGGCCATACTCCCCTTGTCCAATTAAATCGTATTCCCCAAGCAGAAGGCTGTAAAGCGCAGATTGTCGTCAAATTAGAAGGAATGAACCCGGCCGCATCCGTCAAAGATAGAATTGGCGTAAATATGATTAATGCAGCGGAAAAAGAAGGATTAATTATTCCAGGTAAAACCCTCTTAGTTGAACCCACCTCCGGTAATACGGGTATTGCCCTAGCACTGGCAGCAGCAGCCAAAGGATACAAGTTAATTTTAACCATGCCCGAAACCATGAGTCAGGAACGTCGGGCCATGTTAAAAGCTTACGGCGCGCAATTAGAATTAACCCCAGGTAGCGAGGGTATGAGTGGTTGTATTCGTCGGGCCCAAGAAATAGTAGAAACCCTGCCCAACGCTTATATGTTGCAGCAATTCAACAATCCAGCTAACCCTGAAATTCACCGTTTGACCACTGCCGAAGAAATTTGGGAAGATACCGATGGACGGGTAGATTTTTTGATCGCTGGTGTTGGAACCGGGGGAACCCTCACCGGTGTAGCTGAAGTGATTAAGCAGAAAAAAGCCAGTTTTCAGGCCATCGCAGTTGAACCCACTAGCAGCCCCGTTTTATCGGGAGGAAGCCCCGGAGGACACAAAATACAAGGCATTGGGGCTGGTTTTGTACCTGGGGTGTTGAAAGTAGAATTAATCGATGAAGTTGTCACCGTCACCGATGAGGAGGCCATGAGTTATGGCCGACGGTTAGCCAAGGAAGAAGGGCTATTATCCGGTATTTCTACAGGGGCCGCTTTATGCGCTGCCATCAAAGTTGGGCAAAGACCCGAAAATATCGGTAAACTGATCGTAATGATTCAACCCAGTTTTGGAGAACGTTACTTAAGTACACCTCTTTTCCAAGATGTAGAACCGCCTCAACTGGCCATGGTTCATTAAGAAAGGGTTGGTTGCTGTCCTCATTCCTTAGACTGTCATGAAATCTACGAATCATTATCATATCCTCCAAATTAGCCAGACTGCCAGTCAAACGGAAATTAAACAGGCGTATCGCCGTTTGGCTAAACGGTTTCACCCTGATAGTCGACGGGAAACGGCTAATCATGAACAAATTATCCGCATTAATGCTGCTTATGAGGTTTTAGGCGACCCTCAAAGACGACAAACCTACGATCAGCAGTTGATTCCTAATTATCCTTCTTTTCGACGACAAGAGAGGACAGCCCAAGCCCAGTCTTATTATCATAATTGTCGCGCTGCTGAACAAGTTTCTGTTGGTTTAATTGATCAATGGTTGAAAACTGTTTATCGTCCCATTGATCGCTTAATTTCGGGGATTTTATCCCGTTTAAATAAGCAAATTGATGATTTAGCTGCCGACCCTTTTGATGATGAATTAATGGCTGTTTTTCAAGATTATGTTCGTTGTTCTCGTCATGATTTACAACAAGCGAAAAGTATATTTTCAGGGCAACCTAACCCTCCGAAACTAGCTAAAATAGCAGCCATTCTTTACTATTGTTTAAATCATATTGCGGATGGAATTGAAGAGTTAGAATGGTTTTCTTGTAATTACGATGACTCTCATTTACATACTGGTCAAGAATTATTTAGAATTTCCTATCGATTATTAAACGAAGTTCATCATAATGTCGCTTCAATTTCTAACCGTTAAAATAAATATAAAAATTAATCCATGACTAACACATCCAATCTATCAGAAAATATCGCTAAATTTTATGACACCTCCAGTAATTTATGGGAAAAAATTTGGGGTGAACATATGCACCACGGTTACTATGGAAGAGGAGGAAACTATAAAGTTGATCGTCGTCAAGCACAAATTGATTTAATCGAAGAACTATTAATTTGGGCTAATATTAAAGAGGTTTCTAACTTAGTTGATGTGGGTTGTGGTATTGGAGGAAGTACCCTTTATTTAGCTGAAAAATTTAACACCAAAGCAACAGGAATTACTCTATCTTCTGTACAGGCAAATAGAGCCACGGAAAGAGCTAGTGAGTTCAAATTAGAAAAAACAGTACAGTTTCAGGTGGCTGATGCCCTAAATATGCCTTTCCAAGAGGATAATTTTGACCTGGTATGGTCTCTAGAAAGTGGGGAACATATGCCGGATAAAACGAAATTTTTTCAAGAATGTTATCGGGTATTAAAACCAGGTGGAACTTTTATTTGTGCAACTTGGTGTCATCGTCCTACTAATTCTTGGGCAGGGGAATTAACGGAAGATGAAAAACAACATTTAGAAGAAATTTATCGGGTTTATTATTTACCTTATGTTATCTCTTTACCGGAATACGAAACTATTGCTAAAGACTGCGGTTTCAGTAATCTTAAAGTAGATGATTGGTCGATGGAAGTGGCACCTTTTTGGGATATTGTCATTGACTCTGCTTTAAATTTAGAAGCGACCGCAGGTTTATTAAACAGTGGTTGGCAAACCGTAGAAGGGGCATTATCATTAGGGTTAATGAGTCGAGGTTATGAACGAGGTTTAATTCGTTTTGGGTTGATTTCTGGACAAAAAAAATGAGGTTTTGGCTAGGCTTTTTTCAAGCTTTATTTTATAAAAAATTGAGTAAAATCGTTATTAAAGTCGCTCTTATAGTGGGTTAAATTTTATTTAATGCGATAATAAATATTATATTTGACATTTTAATAAGATAGTCCAAAAATTATTAGGTGCGTACTCTTGAAAAGATATTGACTTAGTATTCTTGAGGGTTTTTATTAATTTGACGGGACAACAAATTTGATTTTTGTAAAGGTTAGAGACTCTAATATTGCTATCATCTGTAGTTTGAATGTAAATTATTGTTTGTTGATTTGAATTCAATAATAAACGTTCTAACTCTTGTTGAACCATATTGAGAAATAAGTTCATAAGAGCATTACAGTTTAAGGTTAGATTTGTAACTTTCATCGAAAAATTGGCTATGAAACCCCGTCCTTAAGGAGGGCTTGACATTAATTGTGGTATAGTAAGGATATACCTAAAGGCGAAAAGCAAGCAGTAGGTATTGCACCTTGAAAAATAGTATAGTCGATACAGATATGAGTACGCAGTGATTACACGCACAAAGATAAAAATAGTTAATTTTATTTATGTCCGACCACTTAAAAAAGCAAATCTTCTAGATCAAAACCTTAACAATAACCCATTAATTCCTCTGTTTGCCATTCTAAAGTATCCCCAATGGTTGAACCATTATGATAAGCTGCCAGTAAAATTTCGCTGGTTTTGCCCCAACTTATCACAC
>JBFRWO010000271.1:0-3937 GCA_051439625.1 Crocosphaera sp.
AGTCCCTTTTATTTTTGGTTAAAATGAATCATTTTCGACAATTGATCGGACAATCTGCTGGAGTTACTTTATTACAACAAGCGATCTCTCAAAATCGTATTGCTCCTGCTTATCTTTTTGCTGGTCCTGGTGGTGTGGGAAGAGCTTTGGGGGCTAAATGTTTTGCTCAATTACTGTTATCTTTAGGTATATCTGAGGAAAAGCAAACTAAGCTTAAAAAACGAGTCTGGGACAAAAATCATCCTGACTTATATTGGGTGGAACCAACTTATCTACATCAGGGACAATTATTAACAGCTAAGCAAGCAGAAGAAACAGGACTAAAACGTAAAGCACCTCCTCAAGTTCGCATCGAACAAATTCGGGATATTACTCAATTTTTGAGTCGTCCTCCTCTAGAAGCGTCTCGCTGTGTGGTAGTAATAGAGGCAGCAGAAACTATGACTGAAGCTGCGGCCAATGGTTTATTAAAAACCTTAGAAGAACCTGGAAAAGCAACTTTAATTTTGATTGCTCCTAGTGTTGATTCTTTGTTACCTACTTTAGTTTCTCGTTGCCAAAAAATACCTTTTTATCGTCTTTCTGAAACTCATGTTAAGACAATTTTAGGTCGATTAGGTTACGAGGAAATTATCGAGCATCCTGATATTATTGGTTTGAGTCAAGGGAGTCCAGGGGAAGCAATCGCAGCTTGGCAACAGTTACAAAATATCCCTTTTGAACTACGACAAAAGTTAAAAAAAATGCCGGAAACTTCTCTAGATGCTTTACAATTAGCGAAAGAAATTACCAAAGAATTAGATAATGATGCACAGTTATGGTTAATTAATTATCTACAGTATTTTTATTGGCAAAAATACCAGGATAAAATGTTTCTAAAAAAGTTAGAATCTGCTAAAAAACAACTTTTAAGTTACGTACAACCTCGTTTGGTCTGGGACTGTTTATTAATTAATGTCTCTTGATCATGGGAAGATGCGAAGAGAATATTAAGCAGCACTCTTGTACTAAAATAAAAAGTGGGTCGCCTGGGATTCGAACCCAAGACCAATCGGTTAAAAGCCGAGTGCTCTACCGCTGAGCTAGCGACCCGTTGTGTGTTTTGCACACCATCTATTAATGTAGCATCACTTTTTAAAAAAAGCAAGGGGTAATTTTAAATTGAGGTCACATCAATCTCCACCAATGCTTTACAGCTTGCCCCAGGTTGCAGTTCAGTGAGGTTTTCAGAGGTGTTGAGAGCATTACGGGGCGCACTCCAGGGTTCTAAACAGACAAAATCTTTGCCCTTGACTGTCCAGAAGACAATTGTAGAATAATCTTCTGACCATGTAAGGTTAATTTTGAGGCTTCTAGATGAGTCTGTAATGCTGGCAGAAGAACTTTGTAAGGGTTTGAGTGCCACATCGATTTCATCCTGGTTAAAATCGAAACTGCCCTCATAGGAGACAACTTCTGTGCTACCTTTGGCTTTATAACTGGAGGCGGGAATATCTAAGGATAATTTTTCTTTATCTCCAACCAAGAAGTAGGGATGGAAACCAAAAGATAAAGGCATTACTTTATCAGATTTGTTGATATATTCTTGGTGAATTTTTAAGGTTTTCCCCTCTAGTTCATAGATAAATTTTACCTCAAATTCAAAGGGATAAACCGCTAAAGTTTCAGCATTACTCTTTAAACTAACAGTGAGTTTACAAGAAGAGTCTGTAGATTGTTCAACAACTTCCCACGGTAAATTTCTGGCAAACCCATGTTGTTTTAAATTATAAGATTGACCATCATATGCATAACTATCATCGGGTAAATTACCACAAATAGGAAAAAGGATGGGATTACCGCCTCTAACGCTTAATTCAGGGTGGGTAAATCTTTCTTCATCTAGGTAGAAAACCTCTTGACCTTGAATAGACCAACGGGTAATAATCCCACCTCTTTCGGGAACTATTTCCAGACGAGACAAGGCACTTTCATCAGCAAGAATGTAAGTCAGATATTGATTTTGTTTAACAGAAATTGAAAAGCTCATGGTGATTTTCTATACCTAACCTAAAGTAATACATCAACTAAATAAAAGGCGAGAAGCGCACTACCAAGAGGAACCGTTAAATTATCAATTCCCAGTTTAGAAAAAGCCTCTAATGCCATAGCAACTATAGCAATCATCAAAGAAACGATCCCGACTGTCAAGATCGGTAAATTTACCCAAGAAAGGATAAGACTGGTCACCAAAAAACTGACTCCCATCATGGTCAATGAACCTTCCCAACTTTTTTTGACCCCTAATATTTCGTAGCGATGTTGTCCAAATTTTTGCCCGATAATGGCGGCCATTCCATCTCCCCAGGCCATGACTAAAATACCAATCACTAGATATTGAGGGTGTCCTGTGGACCAAAATACCTGGGCTAAAATGCCAATACTAAGGGCGTAAAAGAAGGTTCCTAAGCTTTTGCGTCCGACACTATTTATACTGGGTAGAATGGGCAAAAAATAGGAAATGAGAGCGATAATACTAGCGATAAAGGAAGCAGCAATCAACACCCAAGAGGGTATTTGTAACCACCATGCGATTAAAACAACGTTTCCTGAGCCAATATGGACAATTTTTCGGGTAAATTCTGCATTGGTTCCCCATAAACGGTTTAAACTTTCAGCTAAGGCGATAATTACCCCAAGATAGAGTATAACTAAGCTGATGGGATATCTTAAGGAGAACAAGGTGTTAAGGAACGTAGATGACTCAGATAGCAAGATAAAGTAAATTTAACCAGTGAACTTACTACAATTTATCTCAATTTTCCGAAATTGTTACAGCATTTTTACTGTAACAACTATTATGGAGAATAGGAGACTCGAACCCCTGACCTCTGCGGTGCGATCGCAGCACTCTACCAACTGAGCTAATTCCCCTTGTTTGTTTACTGCTCCTCATTATAACATTTAATGCTATTGTTTATCATTGTATTTAACTTATTTATTACGTTTATCAATTGTTATCTATTGCTCAAACTCTGGGTATTATATAATTCTTTAAAAAAGATAACTTCTGACTTAATTAATCTTGAAAAGCAGCTTAATGAACTTTTTTCTGTTCTTCCTGATTTAGTTTTGAAAGGACAAGAAAAAACGGCAGAATTGAGACAATTTTATCAAAAGTTTCTCAGACAATTAGCGATCGCTCAAAAATTATTCAGAAATTTACAATTATTATTAAGGATATGGTATCGCTTAGAAAATGGTTTCTTATAGAATTAAGGTATATTATTATCATTTTTTTTGTTTCTTTTCTGTTTAAACCAGTCTTGTAATTGTTGACGACAATCTTTTTCTAATATACCGGACAAAACTGATAAACGATGATTAGAAGCTGCACTATCGGGTAAGTTAAGGACAGTACGAATAGTTCCAGACTTAGGATCATCTACACCATACACTAACAGTCCTAAACGAGAATGAATAATCGCACCAGCACACATAATACAGGGTTCTAAAGTAACATATAGGGTACATTTTTCTAGGTTCCAAGACCCTAATTTTTGAGTTGCTTGACGAATGGCTATCATTTCAGCATGAGCGGTGGGATCATTATTTTTTTCTTTATAGTTTAACCCTTCAGCAATCAATTTTCCTTGACTATTAATTATTAATGCACCAACAGGAACATCACCTAAATTAGCGGCTTTTTGTCCTAATATTAATGCTTGTTTCATCCAGTAACAATGGGTTTCATAGTTTCCCGAATCAAAAGATTTCATAATTATGTTTTTGGTTTTAAGTTAGTGATTACATTACTTATTGAAAAACACTCTAACTATTAACTGTTCACTGTTCACTGATAACTGATAACTTTTTAAAGTTAATTATACCAAATTGATTCTATTTCTTTAGCAATAGTTTCTGGTTTAATTTTATCATCTTTAATTAATACGGTAAC
>JBFRWO010000272.1:0-13700 GCA_051439625.1 Crocosphaera sp.
GTAGTTTAGCTGGTGATATTCTTAACTATTTTAAAAATAAATATCCTGATTTTTATCAAAATATTAATTATATTATCGTTGAGGAATCTCAAGGATTAATTGAACAGCAAAAACAGAATTTACAGGAATTTGAGCAAATTAGTTGGAAGTCTTGGGAAGAAATTACTAATAATTCGATTGTTGGTTGTGTTTTTAGTAATGAATTGATTGATGCTTTTCCTGTTCATCAAATAATTGTGGAAAATAAAACAGTAAAAGAAGTTTATGTTACTTGGGAGGATAATGTAATTAAAGAAAGTATTGAAAATATATCTACTCCTAAATTATTAGATTATTTTCAATTAATTGAGATTGATTTAACTACGGATGATTATCCAGAAAATTATCGAACTGAAGTTAATTTAAAGACATTAGATTGGTTAAAAATTGTTGCCGATAAAATCAAAAAAGGTTATTTATTAACTATAGATTATGGTTATTCTGCTTCAAAATATTATCATTCTCAACGCTATCAAGGTACTTTAAACTGCTATTATCAACATCGTCATCATCACAACCCTTATGTTAATTTTGGAAAGCAAGATATTACTACTCATGTTAATTTTACAGCCTTAGAAAAGCAAGGAAACTTGTTAGGATTAGAAACAGTGGGACTAACTCAACAAGGGTTATTTTTAATGGCTTTAGGACTAGGAGATCGCTTATCAGAATTGTCCAATGGTAACTATAGTTTACCAGAAATTCTCAAACGTAGAGATGCACTTCATCAATTAATTAACCCCACAGGTTTAGGTGGGTTTAAAGTGTTAATTCAGGGCAAAGAAATTGATAAAAATCAAACCTTACAAGGATTAAAAGAAAATATTTAGTAATACAGAAATTCTGAATGTTAGAACCTAGAATGATATGTGAGAAGCGAGAATATATCAGGACATAATACTATTTTATCCGTACAAATGCGTCCTTGTAGGGTTTTAACACTGTTAAACCCAAAAAGCTGTTTTTCTCACAACTGAAACTTAATTGCTATATAGGACTCAGATTACTATATAATCAAAAATGTTAACTCAAAGTAACTATTTAATAGCAAGAATTATGACTTATTCTGATGAGATAAAGACATTAAAGTTTACCAATGGTACAGAAATAAAAGTTGAAGCAATTAACCTTGGTGGTGAAACTAGGGTTGGTGTTGATGATATTTTAGATTTTGATGATGTTACCAATGCTATTGAAGCGATCGCAACTTCAATAACAACGACTTTAGATAAGGTAAAACCTAAAAAAGCTAGTGTTGAATTTGGTGTTAAAGTAGGAGTAGAATCAGGTAAGTTAACAACATTATTAGTGAAAGGTTCAGGAGAAGCTAATTTAAAGATTACTTTGGAATGGTAATTATAATGTTCTCTTATAATTTGTATATTAAAGAGATTCCTCGTTCCTCGGAATGACAATTTAGCAATTTAACTCACCCCTAACCTTACCCACCCCTAACCTTACCCACCCCTAACCCCTCCCAGGAGGGGAAAAGGAGTATAATACAGAATGAATGTTCTTGTTTATTGTTCATTATTTTTAAAATTCCTCTTTTTTCGGAATAATAGTTATGTGGAAATATCAATGAATCAAGCAATAAATCTGTTGAAAAATTGTACTGTTCGTTTAAGTCATGAAGGGGGAAAGAATCATGACGGGACAGGGTTTTTTGTTGCTCCTGGTTTAATTATAACTTGCGCCCATGTTGCTCAAAAATTCCAATCTTATCAAGCTTATGCTACTTGGAATGAAATAAAATACTCTGTTGAAATTATAAAATGTTCTGATGATTTAAACAAGTATGATTTAGCCTTATTAGAATTAACAAATAAAGAAATAAAACATTCCTATTTACCTTTAGAAGAAAGCGTAAATATTGGTGATGAGTTATATACATTCGGTTATCCTGGGGATAATGTTAATGGAGATGTTGGCACTTATGAAGTGATTGGTTTTGATGGTAATAATTTATTAAAATTTAAGGAAGGATTAGTTAAAAATGGTCAAAGTGGTTCCCCGCTATTAAATTTAAGAACCAATAAAGTTTGTGCTTTAATTGCTATTAGTTTAGACACAAGAAAAGATTTAGGAGGGAGAGGAATTCCTGTATCAGTAATTTATGAATATTTTCCCGAATTAAAAGAATTACAAACTGTTAAAAAAAATCCTTTTATTCCTCTCAGAGAACCCATAAAAAATTATCAACAACTATTTGGCAGAGAAAAAATTATCGAAAAGATTTTTGATATGTTAAATTCGGGAGGTAGTGTAGCATTAGTTGGAAAGATAAAGACAGGAAAAACATCAATTTTAAAAGCAGTACAACAATTAGCAATGGATAAATTAAGCAAGGAAAGAAAAGTTGTTTATTTAGACTTAGGCAATATATTTGAAGATAATGATTTTTATTTTGCCTTGTGCGATGAAATAGGAATTACTGTAGAAAATAATCAACCACCGAAAGGATATTTCTTTTCTCGTCAAATGAAAAAATATCGAACTTTATTGTTATTGGATGGCATTGAACAAATGACTTGGGGAGGGTTTACTGTCCCTTTAAGAAGTCAAATTAGAAGTTTAGCAAATGATAGTGATCCTCCTTTTCGTTTAGTTATAGCAGCGAATAAACCATTAACAGAACTTTTTGCGGATAGTGGACAAGATTCTCCGTTTGAAGGTATTTGTCAAGAACTTTTTTTAAACCCTTGGAATGAAAACGTAATACGAGATTTTATTAAACTTCGCTTGTCTCAAACTAATATACAATTTAGTGAAGAAGAAATTAAAATCATTATCAATGATAGTCAAGGAAATCCCCAAAAAGTTATGCAGTATTGTTATGAATTATATAAATTAAAATGTTAAACCAGTTAGCACCAGTTACCAGTTACCAGTTATCAGTCATCAGTCATCAGTTAATCTGAATTTAGTGGGGAACTTTAATCCTATGAAAAAACACTGGTAACTGTTAACTGTTAAATTCATACCATTTATCTCAACCATGCCAACTTCTGTCCCAAAACTCGATTTATCTCCTAAATTAAAACGTCCATTATATTTATGGAATCCTTTTGATTATTTATTATTATTATATTGGGTTTTCTTCTTTCCTCAAGCTTTAGGGTGGTATGAAAAAAAATGGGGGTCAGGAAAAAGCTTATATGATTACAAAAACTGGAAAGAAAAATGGCAATTTTTACAACAACATCCTCAACAATTACAGTTAGCTATACAAGGTATGTTATTAACGCTTACTGTTCCTTTTCTCATCGGCAACGTATTACAATTACTTGGTGTTCTTAATGATTTGTTTCCAGTGGGAGTCGCACTATTCTACGTAGTTGTGGTGGGAGGAACAGTAGGACTGAGGAGAGGAGTGGCAGTAGGAGTAGGATTAGTAGTAGCAGGAGGAGTGGTGGTAGGGGTAGCACATGGAATAGCCTATAAACTTGCATCAGGAGAGGGATATGCAGTTTTGGGAGGAGTGGTAATAGGAATAGGAGTAGGAATGGTAGTTGGAGTAGTAGGAGGAGTGATAGTAGGAGTAGCGGTAGGAATGGTAGTCGGAGTAGTGGGGGGAATGATGCTAGGAATACCACTGGGAGGAGTGGTGGGAGGGATATTGTGGGTAGTTGCGATACTTATCTTTCTATTAAGACCTGAAAATTGGCTACTAGGGTGTTATTTATCCTCATGGTTACTAAAGCAACGAAGAATTTTAATCTCTCGTACTACTATTATTCCCTTGCCTAATTTTTCTACTTTATTAAAGAACTGGTTAAATGAAGATTGGCAAGTAGGAATTGATAACCTAAATCAAATATTACAATATAGTTTACAGTTTATTCCTGTTATCAAAGCCATTAATCAAGCTATCAAAAGAATTCCCGATGAACAGTTAATTTATCGTTTCTCGCAGTTAAGCGAAATAACAAAAGACTGGGATTTAGTAAAATACTGCTCTGCTTCTTTAGGAGATACTTTAAAATCTGAAGCTTTAGACGGTTTTTTTCTTTTACTTCCTGCTTGGAGAAGAAACCTAAAATCTCGTTTAAATACTGATTTACTAATAGATACTTTTCCCCATGCAATCGCAGCAGGATTTTGGTATTTACATGAGGAAAAACCATCAAAAGCAACAGAAGCCTTTCAAGTCACTTGTTCTTTACTTTATGGAGAAGAAATGTATATTTTAGCGACTATTTTAACAACACTTGACCAGCCTGAAAATTGGCAAGATATTGTTAAAATAAATCTCCCTAGTTTTCCTTCAACTCCTTATTTACGTCCTAATACCTGGGAAGTTATCAATAAATTTAAAACAATTATTGCTAATGTTAAAGAAATAGAACAAGGAACAACTATTCTGCAACGTTCTACTGCCTTAAACCGTGCTATTGGGGAACTACGGAATATTATTGAAAGGGGAAGTCAAGAGACAGAGAAAGATAAATTTCTTCCCGAAGCTGAGAGAGAATTAATTGTTAATATTGCCAAGAGATGGAAAGATGGTTTAGAAAGTATTGCCACAGAAGTTGGGGATATTACCATTACTGAACCTATTTCTAGTCCCTATGTAATTGGTGATCCGGTCTTTGGTCAATTATTTGTTGGTAGAGAAGATATTTTACGGGAATTAAAAGAACTTTGGCTTAATGCTACACAAGTACAATCGGTTATTTTATATGGTCATAGACGTATGGGTAAAACGTCTATTCTCAGGAATATTAATAGTTGTTTGGATGGGAATATTAAACTAGCTTATCTTAATTTACAAAGTTTAGGAGAAATTAGGCAAGGTGCGTCAGAAATTGTTATGGCTATGAGTGATGAAATTAGCGAAGTTTTAGAGATTCCTGCTCCTAATGATGCTGATTTTTTGCAGTTACCAGAACTAACTTTTAGACGATTTCTTAAAAAGATAGAAAAAGAAATGACTTGTCAAGGGTTAATTATTGCTCTGGATGAATTTGAAACATTAGAATCTTTGATTGAGGAAAAGAAAATTTCTAAGGAATTTATGGAAAGTTTACGAGCTTGGGTACAAATGAGTCCTAAAATTGCTTTTATTTTTGCTGGTTTACATACTTTAAAGGAAATGAGTAGTGATTACTTTCATCCTTTTTATGCTAGTTTTAGCCGCAATATTTTGGTTAGTTTTTTGTCTAAATCTGCTACAAATCAACTCTTAGAATCTCCTAATGAAAATTTTACCTTACAATATACAAAAGAAGCATTAGAAAAAATATATTACTTAACTAATGGGCAACCTTATTTAGTTAATTTAATTGGGTTTTATTTAATTCGTCGTTTTAATGACTATCGCTTTAATCAACAGAAAAAAACAGATAATAAACTCACCTTAGAAGATGTAGAAGCTATCATTGATAATAATTTTTTCCAACAAGGAAGTTATTATTTTCATGGTATTTGGAATCAAGCTGCAACTTCTCCGGATGGACAGCAAGAGATTATCAAAATATTAGCTCCATATCAACAGGGTTTAACCATTGATGAATTACTAGAAAAAAGTACGTTAAATGAATCAGAAATTAAGCCTATCCTAGAGAGTTTACAACGTCATGATGTTATTGAAGAAAAAGAGAATAAATACACTATTATTGTTGAACTTTTTAGGCAATGGATGACGAATGAGTATTATTTAGTTGAAAAAAATTAATATAGTTAATTCAACTAAAAATGATACAAAATTTACTTACTTTCTTCTCAGTAGTTACTTTGTTATTAGGATAGTGAGCAAGATGCTCACACTCCTGTATTTTAAACTTATTTGAAAATTCGTACTATACATTATTTATAAATGTTTCCCAATAATTGTATAATAGAAAAAGACAAGATTGAGAATAAAATATGAGTCAATCAAAACCAATCGTTGAAAGCATTGTTAATTCTGTGATGGGAGTCAAAGAAACAGCATCATCTATAGACTCCCCAAACAATAATCAAGAACTTGATGGCAAAGCGATCATTACTTATCTATTAGGAACATTAACACAAATTGCCTTGATGGTTTTTGCACTTTGGGCAATGTCACAAGCTTATAACCGTCTCATAATGTATGATATCCCTGATTGGTTGCCAACAGCGATCGCAAGTTTATTTTTAATTTTCTTAACTATTCGTTCTCGCTTATTTTCTCCCTTAGATAATACGAGAAATTCAGGAACCTATAAAGAAGTTATTCGGCCTAACTGGGCCCCACCTCCCTTAGCATTTCCTATTATTTGGATGACTATCGGTGTCTTAAGGATGGTTTCTTCTCTCTTAGTTTGGCAAGAAATGGGCGAAAATTTCTTAGTTTTTCCTCTAGTTATCTATGTTGTTCACTTAGCTTTAGGGGATACTTGGAACACAATTTTTACAGTAGAAAGAAGATTTGGTGCAGCAGTTCCTGTTGTAATTTTTGGACCTTGGTTGTCGGCAATTATTGTTACTGTAATTTATGGTCAAACAACTACTTTAGCAGGGTTTTTAATACTTCCTTCTGTTATTTGGATAACCGTTGCTTGTGTTCTTGTTTATAGTATTTGGCAATTAAATGGTCGCGAACCTTTCTACCCTACAAAACGAGAAATAATTGAATCATGATCCGTTATTTTTTGTCAATTCTTTTAGTCACAATTTTGAGCTTTTTTTCTCTCCATTCAATTGCTAATGCAACAGAATTAAAGGAAAGCGATCGCATTATTGATGGTCATTTATTACCCTGTTCTGCTGATGCTGCTTGTGTGGTAAGTTGGCAACAAGAAAGTCAATTTTATATTGCTCCTATCTCTTACCATCTTGAGAGAAATAAAGCCAAAGAAATCTTGTTAAAAGTTTTAACTGTTGTTCCCAGAACTGAGGTAATTGAAACCAAAGATAACTATATTCTAGTCCAATCAAAAGGTAAATTTTGGGGGAGAATGGATGACTTAGAGTTTTACTTTCCCCCCAATTCATCTACAATAGAATTACGTTCAGCATCTCGTAGTAATAAGTTTGATTTAGGTTTGAATCGTCGACGGTTAGAACAAATTAGATTAGCCTTAAAAGAACTGAATGTTTAAAGATTTTTGTTCAAAAATATGCTCCCCAATTATCCCCCTTACAAAGGGGGACTTTTCAGGGAATTAAAGAATCTTTTCTAACCCATAAACTAGACTTTTCAACTCAGTTACTTTGCGAATACAAAGCAAAACTCCGGCCATATAACAAGAGCGATGACTGGTATCATGACGTAAAGTATAAATCTGTCCCTGTGCGCCAAAAATAACCTCTTGATGAGCAATAAATCCTGGTAAACGTACACTATGAACCCGAATATTATCCCCCACTAAACTACCTTTAGCACCAGCTATACTTTCTGTTTCCTGGACAGAAGGAGGGTTATAGTTTTTCCCTAAATCTGATAACATTTGCGCCGTTTTAATAGCTGTTCCACTGGGTGCATCTGCTTTTTGATTGTGATGCAGTTCAATAATTTCAACGTGATCAAAATATTGAGACGCTTGGATAGCTGCTTGTTGTAGTAAAACCATTCCGATAGAAAAATTAGGAATAATTAAACATCCCGTACTCGCTTTATCAGCAAATTCAGCTAACTCTTGTAACTGCTTGTCCGACAGTCCCGTAGTTCCCACCACCGGACGCACCCCATAAGCGATGGCACTTCTAACGTTATCATAAACACCGTCAGGGTGGGTAAAATCAACCATAACCCCCTGTACTTGTTCCTGAGTTGCTACCACTAAAATGCTTTCTAAATCATCTACTATCGGTACTTCTAACTCACCACATCCTGCTACTTCTCCCACGTCTTGGCCACGGTAGTTGGGATTTTTATCCACGGCCCCCACTAACATCATATCTTCTGCTTGAGCAACCGCTTTAATCACTTCACGACCCATTTTACCAGCAGCACCATTGACAACGACGGGGATAGGGTTTTCGACTGTCATTTGTATTTTTTATCCTTAAATATACCGAGATTTAGTTTCATTTTACCCGAAATTCTGGACCCAAGTTTAAGAAAATAATTAAGAATGAAATGGTCACTTATCGCTTTATTTTGGGAATCCTAGTTATTAAGGATACAAATATTATATTTTAACTGATGAGACTACGTAATTTTACTAATTGTCAAATTTATAAAAATCATTAATAATTGATACGATATGCACCATAGAACAAAATCTTATGGTTAGGATCTTAATAAGATGTGGATTTTCTAAGGGATGACACTTAAATATATATAAAATGTCTTAACTGATTTATCTACCATTATCTTGGATGTTTGAGTTTTAAACCCTATCAGTAATGTTTACCCTAATTTAACAATGAGCTTCAACACAAACGATATTGAAATGCAACCGCTAACACCAACTTATACAAAATTATATAATAGAAAACAGAGAAGAATAAAAGTAAATCGAGGTAAATTAGTAAAAATAATTTTTAGTAAAGAAAAAACTTGTCCTCCTTGTAAAGCAAAGATTATTGATGATTCTTTTGATGGGTGTGGTTTACTGGTTAAAAGCGATCATAAGATATATAAGGGTCAAAGATTATTGATGTTAATGGAACAGATTGACCCGATAAAAGCTGAAGTTGTCTGGAGTCAAAAATTGAATGATACTGATTTTAGAGTCGGAATAAAATACTTAGGTTCTAAAACATTAAAAACTAAATTATTTTTTCAAAAAACTAATCCTGATAATCGTTGAATTCCTTCATAAGTTTCACCCGATCAGGTGAAGATAATAAGCTTAGATTTCTGAGATAGTAAAAAAGGTAACCAGGTAAGGAATTAGCTGATGACTATTCTAGTAAGATTTATGATTGCTGCTACGATTGTTTTTATTATTGCTGATGTTGTACCTTTTCCAAACTATCCTTCAGGATATATTGCTACAACCATTAATCAACACAATCAAAATCAGAAAACAAAATGATTGAATAGAAACTTGTTTAATTATCCGACAATAATTTCTACTAATCTTGTTGCTAAAATCCCTAAAAGTCCATAAATAATAATCGCAGTAATGGTGTTAACTTCAATAATATTGTTGCCAAAGTTGATATCATTGAAAAGATTGATAAACGGTTCAATAAAAGGACTTGACCATCCATAAATTACTTGAGCAAAGAAACTACTACGATTAGCACCAGTAAACTTTAAAACAAACCTTAAAAGTAGCAAAGTTTCTAAGGAACTAACTAAGAAAAACATTCCTTTTAACAAGCGATTAATAATAAGATTAAGACGTGCTTGTTGTAGACGGTGTTCTTCTTCTTGTAATCTCAGTTCTTCTTCCTGTAGGTGAATTTCTTGTTGACGTTGTTGATAATCATCATCATAGTCAGTAGTATTATCTTCGGGGTGTTTATTCATAGTTTTTTCTCCATTTATAGTTAATTAAAATAAAAATGAGACAAAAGTTACTTCGCTTATTGTTAGGATAGTGAGCAGGATACTCACACTACTCTGTCTCAAACTTATTTTAAACAACTATATATAAAATTAATGTCTAGGTTTAGCCATTAAAACAACACAAGATCGCCCATTAGTTGTGTAATTATCGGTGTTTACTTCAACAGCAACATCTAATTCACAAATAGTTTTATCGATGGGTAAAGAAGTATCAACAACACGATACCAATGCTCTGAATCTCCCAACCAAGGTAATTGAAATTCTAAGGGTTCCCAATAAGCATTAAATATGACGTGAAGATACTCTTTTTTTTCAGGATGACGTAAACTAAAAGCCAAACAATGGGAATCCTCAGACCAATCTGGTTCTCCTAATTTTACCCCATGCCAACTAATATGAGGATGGTTAGGACTATTATAAGAAACCTCTAACCGTTCTTCTTGATTGAATAATTCTAACCCTTGAGTAAAGTAGATTAAACGTCGAACAAAACACCATAAATCATATTCGTTTTCTACCCCATCCCAATTAAACCAACTTAACTCATTATCCTGACAATAAACATTATTATTACCCCGTTGGGTGCGTCGTATTTCATCACCCATTAATATCATTGGAGTTCCTTGGGATAAAAAGAGAATGGTGAATAAATTTTTAATTTGTTGGAGTCGTAATGTATTAATAACTGAATTATTTGTTTCTCCTTCTACCCCACAATTCCAACTATTATTATGATTGTCTCCATCACGGTTATCTTCCCCATTGCCTTCGTTATGTTTTTCATTATAGGAAACTAAATCATTGAGGGTAAAACCATCATGACAAGTGACAAAATTAATACTGCGATTAATATCAACATCTTCGCGGTGATAAATATCAGGACTACCGAGAATACGACTCGCTAAACGGGTAACCATTCCACTATCCCCTTTGACAAAACAACGCACATCATCACGAAACGGTCCATTCCACTCAGCAAACCAGTCCGCTAACTCCACAAATCTTCCCACATCGTATAATCCGGCAGCATCCCAAGCTTCTGCAATTAGTTTTGTTCCTGCTAAAACGGGGTCAGATTCGATGACCCACAAAATATCTGGGGTTGTTCCTCGCAAGTCTTCTAAAGGTTTTCCTGATGAATCTCTGGATAAAATAGAAGCTAAATCAAACCGAAACCCATCCACGTGCATTTCTGTGACCCAATAATGCAAACAGTCTAAAATAAAACGCCCGACAATAGGATGATTTCCGCGAAAAGTATTACCGCAACCGGCATAATTTTTGTACTGAGAATGGTCTTCTTCTAGTATGTAATAAGTGGAGTTATCTATTCCCCGAAAATTCAAAGTTGGGCCTCTTTCATCTCCTTCTGCGGTATGGTTAAACACTACATCTAAAATGACTTCTATTCCTTCTTTATGCAAGGCTTTAACCATGTCCCGAAACTCATTAACAGGGCCAACGGGACTTTGATCGGAACTATAGGAACTGTGGGGTGCAAAAAATCCGATGGTACTGTATCCCCAATAGTTTTGAAGTCCGGGTTTGACATCTTCTACATCAAAATAATGAATGGGTAATAGTTCAACGGCCGTTACTCCTAAGCTTTTTAAATAGGCTATTTTTTCCTCTTCAATTAATCCAGCAAAAGTTCCTCTTTTTTCGGGGGCAACCCCAGAGTTAGGATGACGGGTAAACCCTCCAACGTGCATCTCATAGATAACACTTTTAGAATAGGGAGTACGTAAACGGGGTCTTTGGGTCCAGTCCCCTTCCCAATCGTAGGTTTCTGTGTCTACCACCACACCACGTAAAGCTTGGGAACAGTTATCTCCTGGTTGTTTGGCTGCTTCTCGATTATAAATAGAAGATCCGACAATAGCTTTAGCGTAGGGGTCTAGCAATACTTTTTCAGGGTTAAAGCGATGGCCTTTACTGAGATCAAAAGGACCATGTACCCGATAAGCATAAATTTGTCCGGCTTTAAGTCCCTCTACAAAAATATGCCAATAATAATGGGTACGATTTTTTTTAGGGTCTAAGGGAATAGTATGGGACGGTTGGGGGTCATTTTGTCCTGCAAATAATAATAATTCGATAAAAGTTGCTTCTTTGGAGAAAATACAAAAATTTACCCCATGTTTTCCATCTTTTTCTACTGTTGCGCCGATGGGATAACTTTCGCCTGAAAAGGTTTTGAGGGTCATGAGATGTGGTTAGTAACTCTTGTCTAATATTATCAAAACATTACCTCATATTACCTGTATTATCCTAATTTTTTACGATGTTTTTAGATTAAAGTAAATTTGAGAAAAAATACCATAATTCAAGTAATAATAACATCTGCTTCTTTTAATATCTGTTTGGTCACTTTTGTTGACAATTTATCTATTTCTTGTTGGGTTAATATAACATTAAAAGGACGACTAAAAACCATATGAACTGATATTTTAGTTTTTTTCGTCTTTGAATTATTAAAAGGAATTAGTCCACATTGTTGTGTGATACCATTTTTTGTTACCTTAGCGAACCATTTCAAATTATATTCTTCAATTAAATCAATTAATCCCTCATCGGTTACTTGTTCTCTTTCAATTAACTTGATGGATACTGTTTTTTTAGGTTCTCCAAACCCTTTATTTTGTTTCATTATCTTCTGATAATAATAATTGCTTACAAGATATACTAAATAATTTATGAGAACAAAGTGGCTGACAGGATAATAAACCTGTCAGATATTCCTCTTAAAGTTAACTATAAATTTCCAAAACCTTTCTTTTTCTTATTTTTCTTGCCTTTTTTCTTCTTACCTCCCCCATGACCCCGAAAACCTGGTGCCGCACCTTGACCAAACATTCCACCCATTCCAGGCATTCCGCCCATTCCAGGCATTCCGCCACCCATTCCAGGCATAGCTGGCATTCCTCCTTGTCCCATTTGCTTCATCATTGCTCGCATACGGGTAAAGTTCTTTATCAGTTTACTAACTTCTGTTTCAGGATGCCCTGAACCTTTGGCAATACGACGGCGACGATTAGGAGATTTTGCCAATAAATCGGGGTTTTTTCTTTCTTCTAGGGTCATAGAACTGATCATAGCTTCTGTACGCTTCAGTTCGCTTTCTCCCTTCTCAATATCTGTGCTACTTAATTTATTCATCCCCGGAATCATTTTCAAAATGCTACCAAAAGACCCCATATTTTTCATCAGGCGCATTTGTTTGAGGAAGTCGTTAAAGTCGAATTTTGCTTCTAAAATTTTCGACTGCATCTGTTCCACATCGGACAGATCGATCTCTTCTTGTGCTTTTTCAACTAAAGTTAAAACATCTCCCATACTCAAAATACGGGAGGCCATGCGATCGGGATAAAAGGGTTGCAATGCTTCTACTTTTTCTCCAATCCCCACAAATTTAATGGGTTGCCCCGATATTTGCCTCACAGACAGGGCTGCACCCCCTCTGGTGTCCCCGTCCATTTTGGTTAAAATAGCCCCTGTAACCCCTATTTGTTCGTGGAAGGTACGGGTGAGGTTGGCTGCTTCTTGCCCGGTCATAGCATCGACCACAAGCAAGGTATCATCGGGGTTGACCGCTTTTTTAACACGGGCTAATTCTAGCATCATCTCTTCGTCTATTTGCAGTCGCCCGGCGGTATCGATGATTACTGTATCAAGGCCCATTTCTTTGGCTTTGGCTACCCCTTGAGTCGCGATATCAACGGGGTTAGCTTGGGTCCCTAGTTCAAAAACAGGAACCTCTATTTGTTCTCCAAGGGTTTTTAATTGATCGATCGCAGCCGGACGATAGATGTCTGTCGCTACCATCAAACAAGTTCGTTCTTGTTTACGCAAATATAGGGCTAATTTAGCGGTTGCGGTGGTTTTACCTGTTCCTTGCAACCCGGCCATTAAGATGACGGTGGGGGCTTTTTCTGCTTGCGCTAAGGGGACATTACTTTCCCCCATCACCTTGACTAATTCGTCATAGACAATTTTGATCAATTGCTGACCGGGGTTAACCCCTGCAATCACTTCTGCACCGATCGCCGATTTTTCCACTTCTGCAATGAAGCTTTTAACCACTTGCAGGTTCACATCTGCTTCTAGGAGGGCGCGTCGCACCTCTTTTAAAGCATCTTGCATATTGGCTTCGGTGATCTTATCTTGACCCCGTAATTTTTTCCAAGCATCTTCTAGGCGATCGGCGAGAGCATCAAACATAGGGCTTTA
>JBFRWO010000273.1:0-14901 GCA_051439625.1 Crocosphaera sp.
ACTGCTTCAACTGGGATGTAACCTAATTCTGCTTGGGCTTCACAAACTGCAATTTCTACTTGTAGCCAAGTTTTCAGCTTATAGCTATCTGTCCACAATTGGCCCATTTCTGGCAAGGTATAACGTTCAATCACTGCCATTTATAACTGATACAACAAGATATCGTATCACATTCAGGTTTTTTCCTTAGTTCATGATGAACCGCTCAAATTTTTAGTATCAAGCCATGCCTCTAATAATTTGGGAACAGAATGAAACAACTGCCACAGAAGAAAATACCTTTCACCTTTGTGGCAGATGTTTCTGAAAATGCTCTTCAATAGCAAAGCCTAAACTTTGAGTACAAAATCACAGCCTGCTGAACTAATTTCAAACAGAAGTTTGTTTGGTGGCAGATTAGCACTATCGCCGAATCTTACGCCAATGGAAACACCCAAACCCCACCTGATAGGGGGATGAGTTGGCACATCAAATCTCGGCGACACAAATCTACCTTTGGGTGATAGATTTAGTCCATTATGTGCAGCAATTCTCCTTTCTCCATCATAAATATGGACAGCATGCACTGAGGCCCCAGGTCCGGTACGGAACCGAATCATAACTGACCCAACGCGAAGCCTTTGGGCTTCAACGATTACAGGAGTTGGAATTGCAAAATGGAACCAGTTACCGGTAAATGGTTTACCTCTAGTTTGAAAATAAAATCCCATCCGTTTTGCTAGAGAAAGCCTCTTCGGATATTCCACTTCCATGCTGTGACCATGAACCCACATAGCCTGCGCGAGTTTGAACTTTTCAACCGCAAATGGTCCGGTATCTCCAATAATTCCATGTGCTCCCTCATTGGGATATTTATCTTTCTCACATTGTTTGAGACTTGTATCCATAGGGGCTATTGAGGGTGGCAACACCTCACCCCAGAAGCATTTGCAAACCTCCTCGGAAGGACCAATGAGCAAATTAACAATTCCTCCAATGAAAGTCCTTGCCCCAGCTTGCATAACGGCAGATTTCAACGGATCATTATGTACCTGACATGAGTTGAAATAAATAACTCCTGGTCTTAAAGGATTACCGGAAAGCTTCTGAAACCAATTTGCATTGAGAAAGCCATCAGCAAGAGCAATGCCGTTTGGATTCCCGTGACCGACATTCACGAATCCCTTAAGCCCGGATGTTAGATAACGTTTGTAATTAGCTACTGTAGCGTCTTTCTCACCAAGCAGCAACTTGCACTTGAGTCCAGCTTTGGTAGCCAAATCATACACTTTTTTGACGCAATCCACGGCAGAAGGTATTTCTGTGTGTAGTGTAGCTACGACGAAGTCAACGGCATATTCATCCCACTCTTCCACAAGAAAAGCTTCCTCTTCTGTATAGTCTTCTCCTTCTTCTGTGTAGTCTTCTTGCTCTTCTGTATAGTCTTCTTCCTCGTCTTCATCTTCCAAGTCTTCGTAGTTATATGTGATATCGCTCACCTGGAAATCACGATCGACATCTACCTTAACAACCTCGGCAAAATAAATATCTTTCCTAAATAAATAAGCGACAAGATACTCAGGGGTTTGATCTCTCCTTCGCTTAACCTTAACATTGACGCGGGAATATTCTGCTTCGGACTGAGGTAGAACGCTAGTACGAATAATCCCTGCGACCCTCGGCTCGTCCTGAACATCAAGGCTTGCATATTCATTTCGTGAACCGACTACTTTAATGCCAACATCATTGTTGCTCATGATCATTCCTCCTTGGAATGGTGTTACACTTTCATATATAAGTAACCTCGAAGGACTGTTCAAATCGATATTTGAGTTGCAGACAAATTAAGGCAATTACATTTAATTTTTAAAAGGCGGTCTGATTTTATAGTTCGGCGATCATTTAAAGATTGGAATTTTTGTCAAATTGGAAATCTCGGCCGGAGCAATGTCGTATGGGCTCTATGTAATTGCCCCACAGTTCATACAGAGGTGATTCTTGATGCTTACTTTTTTATTATAGCACCCACGCACTTGTAGTCGTTGGAGCATTCCCCTAGTCCCTTATTTATAGAACAAAACTTCACAAGCCGATACAATGAAGAGTATTGTTACCTCTTGACCTTAAGTCTGATGTAATTGAACCATTGGGAACTTTTTTAGAGTCCCCTTACCGACATTTCAAGATGGGAGTTTTAAGAAATCTTATTAATTCCCCAAGTGAGAATTGCTCCTAAAAAGAGAATCCCAATGGCAGGATTAAATAAAGGTTGCCAAAGTTTATACCAAAGGTCAAAACCGAGGGGAACACCAACAGAACGACCAATAACTGCGACTATGAACCAGAAAAACCCTAGAAAGACTAAAAATACATCTGCTATTAATAAACGGTTCAACCAAGTTAAAATTGTCTCTTTCATTATCTTCTGCATGAGATTTGATGGAGTACAAGTAGTATGCTTTTGTGTTTTCCTAGTCACTGAGCAAGGTGCTACCTATTCCCATTAGACCATTTTAGCTTTCTCAGTCCAATCACGACAAATATTAAGACAATCGAGTATTAAAATAGAACTTAGATAAATTCGCTACCTTTTTTATTTTATATTTAGCCATCATGCAAACTCTCGAAACGCCTAAAACCCTTTCTCAACCTGAATTTGATACCACTATTCACCGTCGTAAAACCCGTCCGGTTAAAGTGGGAAATATTACCATTGGCGGTGGTTTCCCTGTTGTTGTGCAGTCCATGATTAATGAGGATACCCTAGATATTGAAGGGTCTGTGGCTGCCATTCGTCGTTTACATGAAATTGGTTGCGAAATTGTTCGGGTAACGGTTCCTAGCATGGCCCATGCTAAAGCTTTAGCCACCATTAAAGAGAAATTAGCCCAAGTTTATCAACCGGTTCCTTTGGTGGCAGATGTGCATCATAATGGCTTAAAAATAGCCCTAGAAGTGGCCAAGCACGTGGATAAAGTTCGTATCAATCCAGGATTATACGTTTTTGAGAAACCCAGTTCCACCCGTAGCGAATATACCCAAGCAGAATTTGACGAAATTGGGGAGAAAATTCGCGAAACCCTGGAACCTTTAGTTATTTCCCTTCGAGATCAAGGAAAAGCCATGAGAATTGGTGTTAATCATGGTTCTTTAGCGGAAAGAATGTTATTTACTTACGGAGACACTCCAGAAGGGATGGTGGAATCTGCTCTGGAATTCATTCGTATTTGCGAGTCCCTTGATTTCTATAATATTGTTCTTTCCCTCAAAGCGTCCCGTGTTCCTGTGATGTTAGCAGCTTATCGCTTGATGGTGAAACGCATGGATGAGTTGGGAATGGAATATCCTCTACATTTAGGGGTGACAGAAGCTGGAGACGGGGAATATGGTCGTATTAAATCAACCGCAGGAATAGGAACCCTCTTAGCAGAAGGAATAGGAGATACTATCCGTGTTTCTTTAACCGAGGCCCCAGAAAAAGAAATTCCTGTTTGTTATAGTATTTTGCAAGCATTGGGACTCCGTAAAACGATGGTAGAGTATGTTGCTTGTCCTTCTTGTGGTCGTACCCTATTTAATCTTGAAGATGTCTTACATCAGGTACGAGAAGCAACCAAACATCTGACGGGGTTAGATATTGCTGTTATGGGATGTATTGTTAATGGGCCAGGGGAAATGGCCGATGCTGACTATGGTTATGTCGGCAAACAACCAGGTTATATTTCCTTGTATCGTGGCCGAGAAGAAATTAAAAAGGTTCCTGAACAACAAGGAGTCGAAGAGTTAATTAATTTGATTAAAGGAGATGGCCGTTGGGTTGAACCTTAGTCGGTTATCGGTGAGCAGTGAGCAGTGAGAATATAAAGTAACAAGTTGCTCAATGAAATAGGGAGTGTGGGGAGTGTGGGAAGTACGGGAAGACTAGAACCAATATTAATATTTTGCTCCACTCTCTTCCCCGTAACCCCAACATTCCATCACAGTAGTTGATCCCGTTCTGTAATAGCCATACCGTGTGCAGGGAACTCCTCGTAATAGGCTAAAGTTTGACTGGTTTCTTTGATGCGATCGAAGCCTTGGGGAGTTAAATAAGCAACGGTCGATCGCTTGAGAAAATCGTACACAGATACCGCAGAATAGGAACGGGCAAACCCTCCGGTGGGTAAAACAGCGTTAACCCCGATCGCATAAGTAGCAGCAGAAGAAGGGGTATATTTTCCTAGTAAAATTTCTCCTGCATTCTTAATCTCTCCCACTAACCGCAAAGGATCATCCACCAACACTTCTAAATGTTCCGGGGCGTAGTCGTTCACAAATTGCAGAGATTCTTCTAAGCTAGAGGTGAGAATAATACCGCCATAAGCATCTAACCCCGTCTGACAAAACTCCCGTCGCCATTGGGGTAATTTTTCTAGGTATTGATCGGCAAAATAACTGACTTTTTCGGCAACAGTTTCGCTATGGGTAACTAATAAAGCTGCCGAGTCCGGACCGTGTTCAGCTTCTATCAATAAGTCGAGGGCGGCCAGTTGGGGATCGGTTGTTTCATCAGCTAAGACAATGGACTCACTCGGTCCTGCTGGTAAACCCACATCTACCGTACCGAATAACACCCGTTTGGCTGCTGCCCCATAGATACTACAAGGGCCTGTTAATTTATCCACTTTGGGTACTGTCGTTGTGCCTAAAGCCATGGCAGCTAAGGCTTGAATACCGCCTAATTTATAGACATTGGTTACCCCGGCCATTTGTGCCACATAGAGGGAAACTGGTTCGACCTTACCCTGTTTATCGGGAGGGGTACAAACCACTATTTGTTCAACCCCGGCCACCATAGCTGGAATGGTTAACATCAGCATCATGGAAGGAAAAGCCCCTTTACCTCGGGGAACGTATAACCCCACACTAGGAATAGGGGTGATTTTTTCTCCAGCAAAGATACCGCTATCGATTTCGGCCAGATTCATTTCTTCGGGGAGTTGCCGTTGATGGACTTCTTTGATGTTACGAAAGGCTTGATCTACGGCTTTTTTGACCTCGGGTTCCACTAAATGTTGCGCTTGCTCAAATTCTTCGGCAGTCACTTTTATATTTTCTGGGGTTGCCCCTGCATAGTCAAATTTTTGGGCATATTTAATCAGTCCCTTATCTCCAGTTTGGGCGATCGCAGTTATCACTTCTTGGGCAATAGGAATCACTTGATCTATATCTAACTCAGCCCGTCGCTTTACTGTGGCGAGATCCTTGGCTGTCATTTGGGCAAGTTTAAGAATTCTGACCACTACTTCTCTCCTGATACTTTGATGCTTCTTTATCTATTTTAGTATCAGTTAGCAGTTCCCAGTTAGCAGTTAGCAGTTCCCAGTTAGCAGTTGTCAGTTATCGGTTAAATCATTTTCGGAATTGCTATTTTCTAAAAATTATCATAATCGGCACTGTACTTTTCCATTCTTTACTTTATATATGATTCCATAATCTTAAGTTTTATTCTGCTTCAAAAATTTTGCCTAAAAAACTAGAAATAATTGACAAAATAATAGAACCAAATAGAGCATCAAAGAAACTATTAACCGTAAATCCCGGGGTAAAATAAGAAACTAGAGAAAAAGAAATGGCATTAACAACGAAGAGAAATAAACCAAGGCTAAGAATTGTTAAAGGTAAGGTGAATAAAAGTAATATAGGTTTAACGATCGCATTAATCAAACCCATAACTAAAGTAGCGATCGCTGCCACTGTAAATCCATTAATGGTAATACCTGGAATCAAATAAGCTGTGATCAGTAATGATAAAGCAGTGATCACCCAAGTTAAGATAAACTGGAACATAGTCTTTAATGATATTGATGAATCTGTACGGTTAAATTATACCCGATCACATTAAGGTCTTCTAATACGAATCATAGCATTTTGGATTCTTTTTTTGAAAACTGCATCCTTTTGTGCATTTTCAGTTATAGCATTAAATTCATCAGAAGATAAACCACTATCTTCAGCTATTTTTTTTGATTGATTACAAAATTCAACGGCTATTTCTTGAGCTTCATCGGGTAGTTTTTTGATGCTTTCTGGTTGATCACAGGCAATTTCCGGAGGTTGAGTGTCCATAATAGCTTCAATTTCTTTATAAGCTATTTGTCGTTGATCTTCAATTTTTAATACCGTCTGAGCATAATTAGTGACTTCTTCATCACTAAAATTAGAAGGGGGCAGCGGTGGAGTAGGTGGAGGGCCTTGAAAGACAGTACATCCATTAAGAATACTAAAAAATACGACTAAACTAGACATAAGAGAACGAGTGAAGATTCTGTTCAAATTAAAAAGGGAACAGTGGACAAACACCATGCGTTGAACCGCCAAACTCATCGAAAAATTGGGTCCCAAACCCCGTCCCTTCGGCAAGCGAAGGGACGGCTTAACATCAATTGTGGTATAGTCAGAGTATACCTAAAAGCGAAAACCAAGCAACAGGTATTGCACCTTGAAAACTGGTTATAGGGGGTTCTGTACAGAAACGCTTGTACAGGTAAAAATATCCAAGCAGCAAGTACAAAGAGCTTTGGCTGACACCGTACCGACGGGCTATCGGGATCGGATCTCTGAAATGGGATAAAAGTCTGTGGACTCTCTGTAAGACGGTACATGGTTTTTAATTGTGGTATGCAACGGTGGATGAAACAGAAACCTAAATTTCGAGGTTTAGGAATCACCGCCCTAAAAGGGCGCGTGAGGAGGTCAAAATAATAACTGAATCCCCGCCTGTGTTTCTTTTTTTTTGAATTATTTTAATCATTATAAGTTCCTGACAATTCCCACACAAGATAGATTCCCAATTAAGAAAATTACGATACTATAAAGGATTAGACTGGCTTCATACAACAAGGATCATCCTAACTTGCCAACACCTTCAACCCTTCACACCC
Source organism: Crocosphaera sp. (assembly GCA_051439625.1). Classification (GTDB taxonomy): domain Bacteria; phylum Cyanobacteriota; class Cyanobacteriia; order Cyanobacteriales; family Microcystaceae; genus Crocosphaera. Next base: position 6,903 of record JBFRWO010000273.1, read on the forward strand.
CCGTTTTACCTCAAGCTTTGCTTGATGGTTTAGCTATTGACCCTAACGGTCATTATTTAGATGCCACTTTGGGACGGGGCGGCCATAGTCGTCTTATTTTAGCAACCTTCCCTGATGTTAGAGTAACAGCAATTGATCTCGATGACGAGGCGATCGCTACTACTCAAGCTAATTTATCAGACCTATTCGGCGATCGCTTACAGGTTTGGCAGGGTAATTTTGCAGATTACCCAGGTAAAATAGGAGAATTTAACGGGATTATTGCAGACTTAGGTGTAAGTTCCCCTCAGTTTGATGTCCCAGAGAGAGGCTTTAGTTTTCGTCATCAGGCACCTTTAGATATGCGGATGAACCGTCAACAGTCTCTCACCGCAGCAGAAATAATTAATCATTGGGATCAGACGAGTCTTGCCGATCTATTTTATCAATATGGAGAGGAAAGACGATCTCGTGTAATTGCCCGTCGTCTTGTACAAAAACGTCCCTTTGAGACGACAACAGCTTTAGCAGAGGCCATCGCCTTATGTTTTCCCCCCAAACAACGTTATGGACGTATTCACCCTGCTACCCGTGTTTTTCAAGCGTTACGTATTGCGGTTAATGATGAGCTAGGATCGTTAGAAAGGTTCTTAGAAAAGGCCCCTCATTGGTTAAAACCTGGGGGACGTATTGGGATTATTAGTTTTCATAGTTTAGAAGATCGTCGGGTAAAATATAGTTTCCGAGACTCTTTATTATTGGATATTGTTACTAAAAAACCGATTATTCCCCAACCAGAAGAACAAAAACAAAATCCTCGATCTCGTTCGGCAAAATTAAGGTTTGCTCAACGGAAAACAGAGATAAATGTTTTCTAAACTTGGGTTCTTAAAACCCTAAACTTCGGTTGTCAATAGAAAGAATATTAGTTAAATTAACTTTGAAATTGTTTGTACCTAAGTAATCATGAATATAATTGCTCAACTGAAGACTAAAAAACTAACATCTCGACAATTACTCTCCATGGGATTTTATGTATACAAAAAAACATTCAGCCAGATGTTTTTAGTTATTGTATTAATTTACTTGCCTCTAGTTTTAAGTATTTCTTGGATTCAATATTATGTTACTAATCAGTTACTTGAACAGTTACAAATCAATTTTTCTAGTTCAACTTTAATGCTTTATTTCAGTTTTGTCTTGATGTTTGTACTGATTGGACTTACCATGAATACTTTCTACTATAAAACCATTGTACTTGTGACTTATAACTATATCAATCAAAGACCTTTTAAGAATGACTCTTTATTAAGAGAAGTTTTTGATAACTTCTTTTCTTTATGGTTGTTAATGTTGAGAATTGCTATAAATTATTCTCTAAGGAGTTTATTGTTAATCGTGCCAGGAATAATCTATTTAATCAATAATTTCTCAGTCCCTTTTGCTTTCATTTTTCGACAAGAAAAAATCCAACACGCTTTTACTTATAATAGTATTATTATGAAGGGCAATACTGGAAGAGTATTTTCTTTATTTTTATATCCCTTCATAATATATATGGTTTTTGCTTTATTCATTAATGTATTTTTTTCATCTTTGATAGATGGTTCTTCAACAATTAATAATTCTTCTAGTTATCCCTTGGGTTTTTCCTTATTTATGCAAATTATTTTAATTGTTTTATACCCTATATTAATTAATGCTTATTTATGTCTATTTTTGAATGCAGAAGCACAAAAAAGATTAACTTAGTCATAGTACACTTAATAATTAGAGGCAGGGGACAGGGGGCAGGGAGTAGGAGGCAGAAGTGAGGAAAAAAATTGAAAAATAGGATTATTTAACTTTTAAATGCCTTATTCTCGATAATTTCATTCTTATGCTATATATTAAACCTCCAATAAAGCTGCCTTTAAACTCCTGCCTCACACAAAATTAGGATTTTATTTGAAGGTGCAAGATGTGAGTATAAGATAGATTTTTTACTATTCATTAAGTAAATTAACTGAATAGTAAAATCAATCAAAAAATAAATTACTAAAAAATAAGGATGGCGTTATCAAGTATTTGAGGAGAAAATTTTAAGCAAATACTAAACAGTATTTTCTTATCTAAACCTTCTTCAGATTTTAAGTCATGGCTGCAGACAGTTCGAGTCGTACTTTTTTACCTTTTGCTCAGAGAAAACACTTAGATAAGATTGAAATGATTCTCATTGAAAATCTACCCTGTTCAAGTTTTTCTCATATTCAAGCTATTGGTTATGATGCCAAAGCCAAAATTCTTAAAGTTGATTGTAAATCAGGTTCTATTTATACCTATTTTCAGGTTCCTGCTCAAATTTTTAAGACCATGCTTACCACTCATAACATAGGAAACTATTTAAACGTTCACATCAAAGGAAACTATCATTATCAGAGGTTTATTCCTCGTTATATTTAAAGATATTTTTACTAAAAAGTGGGAGTTACTAACACTCCCACAAGGGTTCAAAAGGCGGTTAAAGTTTGACGGTTACTGTTTTAATTTCCGTGTATTGTTGTAGACCATATTCCCCTAATTCTCGACCCATACCAGACTGTTTAAAGCCACCAAAGGGGGCAGCAGCATCAAAGACATCGTAACAGTTAACCCAGACAGTACCGGCCTGTAGTGCATTAGCGATCGCATGACCTTTACTAATATCCTGGGTCCAAACAGCGGCCGCTAAACCATACAAAGTATCATTGGCCCGTTGGATCACCTCATCAATATCTTTGAACTTGATAATACTCATCACCGGTCCAAAAATCTCTTCTTGGGCAATTTTCATATTATCCTGGACATCAGCAAAGACAGTGGGTTCGATAAAGTAACCCCGATCGCCCACACGGCCACCACCACACAGAAGTTTTGCCCCTTCCCTTTGTCCCGACTCAATATACTCCATCACCTTATCAAACTGAGTGCGATCCACTTGGGGTCCTTGACTGGTACTATCATCAAAAGGATTACCTACTATGCGTTGTTTTGCTCGTTCAACGCTTTTAGCCACAAACTCGTCATAACATTGTTCTTCTACAAACAGACGAGATCCTGCACAACAACATTGACCCTGGTTAAAGAATAAGCCGAAATGCGCCCCTTCGATAGCTTGTTCAAGGTTAGCATCGGCAAAGACAATATTGGGGCTTTTACCACCCAATTCTAAGCTAACCCGCTTTAAGTTAGTTTGGGCGGCCGCCTCCATGATTAAATGGCCAACTTCTGTCGATCCCGTAAAGGCCACTTTATCGATATCGTGATGACGGGCGATCGCTTGTCCGGCAGTAGGTCCGAAACCGGACAGTAAGTTAACTACCCCTGGAGGGAACCCTGCTTCTAGGATCAACTCTCCTATCCTTAAAGCGGATAAGGGGGTTTGTTCGGCGGTTTTCATGACAACAGTGTTCCCAGCAGCCAAAGCGGGGGCGAGTTTCCATGCTTGCATTAGTAGGGGAAAGTTCCAAGGAATGATTTGGCCCACCACTCCCACTGGTTCGTGACGAGTGTAGCAAAAATAGGGTCCGTTGATGGGAATAGTTTTTCCTTGAATTTTGTCAGCCCACCCTGCGTAGTAACGGTAACAGGCAATGACAAGCTGTAAATCTGCGTTTAAGGAGTCTTGATAGGGTTTTCCGTTATCTAAGGTTTCTAAACGGGCTAATTCTTCGATGTTAGCTTCGATTAAATCAGCTAACTTGTATAACAGTTGTCCCCGTTGAGTAGCTGATAGTTTGGGCCAGTCTCCCTGGTTAAAGGCGTTTCTGGCAGCGATAACAGCTTTATCTACGTCGGCTGCATCTGCTTCTGCCACATCACAGATCACTTCCCCTGTGGTGGGGTTGATGGTTTCAAAGCGTTTTCCTGATGCACTTTCGACCCATTGGTTATTGATTAATAGTTGGGTTGGGCCAATTTTAACTTTGTTTTCTGGTCGCGTTGCTGTGACCATCTTATAATTCTCCCTTTTTTATTTTACCTTTATTTTTAGGGTGAAACATTGTTATTGATTTGGGAGGTATTTTTTTCAAAAATTAATATTTATTTTTTTTAAGATCGTGAATTTCTGTTAAAGAGTAGGGCAATTAATCCTAATCATGATATGAGTAATAGCAGACTTTATGGAGAGCTTAAATTTATGGAAAGTTTAAGAATTTTTAGCAAAAAATTAAGGATTTTTAGCTTGACTTTATTGTGGTTATTTGCGTTGATATTCATGCAGAGCGAGATGGCGATCGCTCTAGACGATTATAACTATTACCCCGCCCATGATTGTGATAAGGGTAATACTAGCAATTCTAATCCTACCCCTGCGGTGATGTTAATTGGAGGTTCAGAAACTAGAGCAGACGGGGAAAAAGCAGCAACTCAATGGTTTTTAGATCGAGCAGATGAGGGGGACTATTTGGTTATTCGTTATCGAGATCAAGGAGGTCAAGCTGACTGGATTTGTGATAACTTTCCTGATGCTATTCATTCAGCAGCAGAATTGAGTATTAATACGAGAAGAGGAGCTAATAGTGAAGAAGTAGAAAATTATATTAGAGACGCAGAAGCATTATTTATTGCCGGAGGAGATCAGAATAAATATCAAGATACTTGGGAAGGAACTTATACAGAAGATGCAATTAATTATTTGATTAATGATAAAAAAGTTCCTATTGCTGGAACTTCAGCAGGAATGGCAATTTTAGGGGAATATTATTATGCTCCTGAGTACGATGGAGTCCTCAGTTCAGAAATTTTAGACGATCCTTTTCACTTGAATACAGATGATATTAATGAACGGGATTTTATCGATATTCCTATCCTCAGAAATACCATTACCGATACTCATTTAGATCGTTTACGTCCTGATGATGGATATAAAGAGACAAGATATGGTCGAATTTTAGGATTTTTAGCTAGGGTTGTAGAGGATAATGGTTTGCCTTCTTATGCGATTGGTGCAGAGGAAGGAGCATTTATTGCTATTAATGAAGATGGGATGGCCATAGTATTTGGTAATGGAAAAAATCGAGGAGAAGATGCTTATTTTTTACAGGCAAAAACCCAGCCAGAAAAGATTAGAAGAGATAAACCTTTAGTCTGGGATAATGATGGTAAAGCAGTGAAAGTTTATACCATTCAAGGAAATGCAAAAGGGAGTGGTCAGTTTAATTTAAATGACTGGAAAAGTGCAGAAGGGGGAAAATGGAGTTATTGGTACACCCGTTATGGTAATGCAGGTTTTCGTCATTGTCCCTAATCTTATAAAAGTTTTCAATTGGGTGTATCAAAATCTCGGTTTAGTGAGGGTGGGGAGTGTGGGAGGGGTGGGAAGTGGGGGGAGTATTTTTCTTTGAGTCTGTAATCTATGCAAATGAAAATTGCTATTAGGCAAATTTTCTTTACTTAAGAAAGGGTTAAAAGATATCATCAAAGGGGAGGAAATAAGCTATATAGTAATGAGGGTAATTTATAGACAAGGTTGCCTCAAATTTACCCAGTTTTCTAGCACAAAACCTCAAAATTTTGGAGTTTAATAATGTCGAAAGAATTTCTAGATTTTCTTAAGCATAAATATGCCTATGTTGCTGTAGGAGAATTTAAACCAGGACAGTTTTCTGAAGCCCAAAGACTGTACGAAAAAGCAGTTTCCACCTATAAAGATGGATTTAAAGGAGCATTTTTATTACAAAAACCCGGAACAGATGAAGGAATAGCCGTCATTATGTGGGAAAAAATTGAGGATATGGAAGCAAACCAAAACGAGATTTATCAAGAAATTATAGAAAAAATGACACCCTTATTCGTTAAACCTCCCAAAACAGATTTTTATGAGGTTTGTAGTGAGATTGATGGCTTTTCTGAAGAATAGTTCACCGATAAACTTCTAAATTAAGGATATAATTACCCAATTGAACTTGACCCGACCATAACTCATATTCAATTCTCAAATATTCTGGTAAAGTCTCTCCCTCTAGCTGTAACCGACGAGTATAATTACGAAGGCGGAAAGCATTATCTATCTCTCCACCACTATCGTTCAACCAGTAACGGCTCAAACCATAAATCCCTGGTTCCCAAAAATGACGATAGCAGAATCTGCCACTGCCTTGTAAACTCATAATTACCCTGGCCGGAGAGATTTCTAGCCACAACACATTTCTAGCGGTTTCCACGGCTGAAGTAGTTTCCTCTTGAGCCACTGACTGAGGAATATCTGGTTGATTGACTAATAAATCAAACCGAAAACGATCTTTTTGATAAAGGGTTCCAGAGGTTTCTAGAGTACAGTCAAGGGGTAAGTCTGTGGACATTAAAGATAATGATACAGGGTGATGATATTTGATAGGCATCTGCTACATAAAACTGATACAACGCGACATCATAAGACACATTGAGGTTTACTTCCTGTTTCAACCAGAACCGTCGGCGGCACTCTGTCCACAGGCTAAAACGGTATAGCCTACCGCTTGATTGGCTAATACTTTAGCTGCATTTAAGTCTCTATCCATTTCTAGTCCGCACTCACAACGATAAATGCGATCTGATAGAGACAAATCGGTCTTAATTGAACCGCAGCTAGAGCAAGTTTTAGAACTAGGGAACCATCTGTCAACTATAGTCAATTTTGAGCCATAAAGCTCACATTTGTACTCTAGCTGTCTTCTGAATTCATAAAAACCTAGTTCCGAGATGGCTTTCGCTAATTTGCGATTAGCTAACATCCCTTTAACGTTGAGGTCTTCTATAACAATAGATGAGAAGTTTTTAGCTAAATAACTGGTAATTTTGTGAAGATAATCTCTTCTTAAATTAGCTACTTTAAGATGTTGAGATGCTAGAGATATTCTGGCCTTGGTTCGATTTTTTGACCCCTTAACTTTACGGCTAAGGTTTCTTTGAAGTCTGCTTAATTTTTTGGCAGCTTTTCTATAGGGTTTTAGATTAGCAAATACTTCGCCATTACTTAAAGTGGCTAAGGTTTTAATTCCTAAATCTACTCCCACTATGGCCGTTTTTTTCTCAGGTATTGACCTTTCTTGCTCGTAAGCAAAAGAAATAAACCAATCCTCTCCAGCTTTTGAAATAGTTACTTTTTTTACCTGACAATCAGGGAAAGCTTCATAAGTTGAAACGAACCCAATAAAGGGTAACTTGATTCTCGTTGACCCTAACGGTATCCATTTCCCACAATTATCTAGAGTAAAACTATCATTAATTCCTTTCTTTTTGAACTTAGGATAACCAGTTACTTTTATGTTAAAGAAACGTTTAAAAGCGTTATCTAAATCCACAAAGGCATATTGATAAACTCTTGAAGATAATTGTGATTGCCAAATATAATGAGGTTTGACATAATTAGTGTAGAACTTTTTAAGTTTATTAGCTGTAGGTTTTAATCCCTCTTTATAGGTCACACTCCAAGCTTTTAGCCCCCAATTAAAAACCCAACGGCTATAACCTGCGTGGCGAGCCATGATGGTTTTTTGTTCATTATTGAGTTTTAGCTTAGTTTTAAAACCTAGTAGCATCTCTTAAAAAGTTAGCAATGGTTCGATTATATCAGACTCAAGGTAAAGAGGTAACAATCCCCCTCATTGTATCGCCTTGTGACGTTTTGTTCTATAAATAAGGGACTAGGGGAATGCTCTGAGTTCCATCTGAGCAGGATATTTCTAACTGATATCTTGCACCAGTACAGGTAAACTCAATAACTAAGGAAAAAAAATCAATTCTTAAGCAGTTACCGTCAAAATAAACTCTGTTCCCTGTTCCCCGTTCCCTCCCTAAACTAGCTAGTTTGAGCGAAGGTGCAAGATGTGAGTCTAACATAAAGCCCAAACGTGAAAATTCACAACGCCTAGATTAGTGATTTTTATTACAAAATGTAAAGAAGGGCTTGCCAAACGATATAAGTTGTTGCTATATTGAATACTTGTGTGAGCAATCCTCAGTAGCTCAGTGGTAGAGCGGTCGGCTGTTAACCGATTGGTCGTAGGTTCGAATCCTA
>JBFRWO010000274.1:0-6578 GCA_051439625.1 Crocosphaera sp.
GAATAAATGTCTGAAATAGCCATTCTTCAAACGTTTGAGGGAATGCCCGATGGCCGTCGTGGGCAAGGAAAAAGATACACTGTTTCATTCTGTCTGGCTTTGTTTACTCTAGCTATCGCTGCCGGAAATCGAGGTTTTGAGGCTATAGGGGATTAGTTAAGTTTTCATAGGATGGAATTGACCCAACTGTTTGAAGTTGAGAGCATACCCTCTTACAGTACCATTCGCCGTGTGCTTCTGAGAGTGGACTATGTGGACTATGCCGCTAGATTAAGCCAATTCTTTGGGGTATTCCCAAAAGCAGGGCAAACTGTCAGTTTGGATGGGAAAACCCTGAAAGGTTCTTATCTGGTCCAAGAAAATAATCCCACGAGTGAACCTCACCCTGCTGTGATTTTAGTGACGGCGTATGTAGTAGAGACGGGCTTAATTTTGCCCCCAAAGCAGGTAGAATTTGGTAGTAATGAAATTACCGCTTTGCCAGAATTAATAAAAGACCTGGCCTTGAAAGGAGTAGTTTTTGCTTTTGATTCGATGAATACTCAAAAAAAACTGTTGAAACAATTGTGGGAACAGGGAATCACTATATAGCAGCAGTAAAAGGGAATCAGCCAACTCTTTTTGATGTTATTCAAGATCAGTTTGTAGCAACTGAAAATTTCACACAAATTAATAAAGGACATGGACGAATTGAGAAGAGGACAGTTGAAATCGGGGAGTTCCCTTCATTTCTTGCCCTAGATTGGGCAAATGCCAGTACAATTATTAGAGTTCAAAGAGAAAGAAAACTTAGAAATAAAATAGAAAGAGAAACTTGTTATTTTATTTCAGATTTACGAGAATCGGCTGCCCAATTTGCTCGACGGATTCGAGGATATTGGGGGGTAGAAAATTGTGTTCATTATGTTAGAGATGTTACTTTCGGAGAAGACCGTTCTCGGACTAGAATCGGTTTTCTTCCCAGTTTATGGGCAATTACAAGAAATTTAGCTATTAATCTCTATCGAGAAGCAGGATTTACTAATATGGCTAAAGCACAGAGGCACTGTAGTTATGGACTAAAGCATATTTTGGAACTTTTTAGAATGAAATAGCCCTGAAGAAATAGTATTATTTCTTAATATTTGCTCAATGTTTAGTTCAAATGAGCCATAGTTTTATGCCTAAATTTGATTTAGTCACTTCAAACACTGATTAATTCGTTCTTAAGTCGGTTTTTTAACTTCGGAGTCTAAATCAAGATCCTTAATCTTAAAACTATTATGAGCTTTGTAAAGAGCATTTGCTGGCTCAGGACTTAAAAGATTAGACTATTCTTTTTGGGAGAAAATAAATTTTTACTGCTGATGATTTACCTCCTAGTTTTACGGAGTCAAAAAACTTATTAAGACTTGATATTTTATTGAGTTTTTACTATGTTTGGAGATCCCGGCTGCGGTAAAACCATCATGGCTGAAAATGGTTTAGCGATCGCGGACAAAGACATATCCTTGAACAATACGATGTGCGATCTCAACGAGATCCGCTTCGCGGTGCGCGTATCAAGTTAAGCGATCGCCAATTACCATTTTCACTAACTTAGACTACATAAGTTTATCTTGTAGGTATCTTTCGCTGAGGGTAGTCGAAGCGTTGACCCCTATACCAAATGTGTAGCCAGACTTTTAAAATTGGTATAATATGTCAAATATGACATATTATAGAATTAGGTAATGAGACAAGTACCTGATAAAGTTCTCGTTTGGTTAAAAAGAGAGGTGAAAACACCACCTTTCTCTAGTCAAGCTCGGATAGAAACAGGCTATCTACTGCGACGATTACAACAGGGCGAATCTTTATCAATGCCTCAATCTCGACCCATGCCTAGTATTGGTTCTCGTTGCCATGAACTGCGCATTAATGATACTGACCAAACATGGCGTATTATTTATCGGATTGATGAAGATGCGATTCTGATTGTGGATGTATTCGCAAAAAAGACGAATAAAACCCCGGAAACTGTGATCAAACGTAGTCAACAACGCTTAAAACAATATGACGACATCTAAATCAAGGAGACACTGGCTATGGACGAGAATAAACGTCAACGATTAGAAGAAGCTGGCTGGCAGGTGGGAACAGTGGCAGAGTTCCTGGAATTGTCTGAGTCTGAGTCAGAAATGGTGGAGTTTAAGTTAGCTTTAAGCCGACACTTTAAATCATTGAGAGAAAGTCAAAAACTGTCTCAACAAGCTTTAGCTGAAAAAATGCAATCAAGTCAATCAAGAGTGGCTAAAATCGAAGCAGGAGACTCCTCAGTAACAATTGATTTGATTCTGCGAGGTTTATTCTCAATGGGAGCTACTCGTCAGGAAATTGCCCAATCCATGCTTGATTCTTAATTAGGATTAATGTTCAGTTGATAGTTTCCTCGGTAGAGCTATAAGTTTATAAAAGAAAACAGCCCACGACTTGGACTGAGACTGTTGCAGAAGCCACTGACTCAAGCTAGGGGCTAAGCTATATAGATTTGTGGCAATTGCCCCAGTTCCTACCACGACTTCCCTTTAGGGATGTTCAATTACATCTAAAATCGCTTTAGCTACATCTTGCGGTTGACTTGCAAGAGGGCTTTTGAGTATGTTTTCCATCGAAGCGCGCATTTCTTTAGAGTCCGTTTCCTGTGGCCCTCGAAAAATAGACCTTTCGAGGAAATCACTGTTAGTAACACTTGGATGTACCCCACAGACATGAATCCCCTTTGGTTGCAATTCCAGGCGCAAGGTTTCTGTTAGGCCAGTCACTGCATACTTACTGGTACAGTAAGCTGTCATATTTGGTAGAGGCATCTTTCCCCCAAAGGAGCCAACATTGATGATAGTTCCCTGCTGACGTGAGAGGAAGTGAGGTAGCAGAGCATGGATAGGATAAATATAGCCCCACAAGTTAACATTGAGAATTTTCTGCCAATCTTCCAAACTTGTCTGAGTCATTGGTGCTGTCATACAGATACCAGCATTATTAATCAAGATATCAACTTGGTCGTAGGTATCAAAAGCTTTTTCAACTAAGTTATTGACCTGTTCTACGTCGGTGACATCAGTGGGAACTGCCAGAACTTGACTCCCAAGTTCTATAGCTTGCTGTGCTACAGCTTCTAGACGGTCATTTGTGCGAGCAGCAAGGACGAGATTATAGCCCTTTTTTGCCAACAAAATAGCTGTGGCTTTACCCGCATTTCTCACAAAATCTGCGCTCGCAAAACAGAGAACCCTTACAGGAAGTGGATTTGACCAGTGTTATTTGGGATTTCCTCAACCAACAGTCTGTTGTCAGAGTTTAAGTTAAAAACAACCCGAATTAGACGAAGATAAAAATACAAATTAATAACTCATTTTTTTTAAAAAACATTAATAAAAATCTCTAATCATACTAGATTTTGAAAATAAAATATGCTATAATTAAATTATTAAAATTTTTCCCCTCCAACTGATTTAATGAGTCCTAATAATTCTCGAAAAAGTCGTCAATCAATCAACTTTAGTAAACAGAAACGAAAAGAAATAATTGCCAATTTTGATGGGGGACTAATCACTTCAGATGCGGGAATTGTTTGGATAGCTGAGTTAGATAAAAAACTTGGAATCACAGAGAAATTTGCTAACTGTTTTCAAGATCATCGTCATCCATCTTATGTAGATCATTCGGTTCATGAGTTATGGGCATCGGAGGCTTTATGGAATTATTTTAGGCGCTAGATGATGTCAATGACCATGATAAATTACGTCAAGATCCAGCCATGAAGATCGCCTTAGAAAAGCTGAATGATCTTGAAGACAAAAAGGGATGTTTAGCTGGAAAAAGCACGATTAATAGATTGGAATATTGTCCTGAGGCTATTCTTGACCAAAAAACGAGTCGTTATCATAAAATAGAAGCCAATTTTGAAGAAATTGAAAAAGCTTTTGTCGAGATTTTTTTAGAGTCTTATAAAACCCCTCCAAAAAGTATTATATTAGATATGGATGTCACGGATGACCAAGTACATGGGAATCAAGAAGGGGCATTTTTTAATAGTTATTATCACGGAGTATGTTATGCTCCATTATATATATTTTGTGGGCATCATTTATTAGCAGCTAAACTAAGGTCTTCTAATGTAGATCCAGCTGAAGGAGCCTTAGACGAATTACAAAGAATTATCGAATTAATTAGAGAAAAGTGGCCTTCAACTCATATCCTAGTTAGAGGAGATAGTGCTTATGCCCGAGAAGAAATCTTCAATTTTTGTGAAAAACAGCCTTTAGTTGATTATGTTATAGCTATGGGAACAAATAATGTTCTTAAGTTACGAGCAACAGATGTTATTGAAAAAGCAAAACATGAATATGAAAAAAATCTAGCTCCCATAACTGAATTAATGGATAGTCTTTTCCAGAAAAATGAAGAATTAGAATCCGTTAAAGAATTAGTCCCATTTTCAACCTGGTATCGTTCTATTTGTTATAAAACAGAAAGCTCTTGGAGTTGTCAAAGAAGAGTAGTTACTAAAGTTTGTTATGGAAGTGATGGATTAAAAATGCGTCATGTAGTGACATCTTTACCCGCTTCAAAAATCCCCCCATCAAAACTTTATAGAGAGAAATACTGTCCAAGAGGTGAGATGGAAAATCGAATTAAAGAACAACAATTAGACTTGTTAGCTGATAGAACTTCAACTCAAACATTTCAAAGTAATCAACTAAGATTATGGATACATTCGATAGCTTATGTTCTCATAAATGCTTTTCGTCATAACTGTTTAAAAAAAACTCTATTAGCTAAAGCAACTGTAGGAAGAATTCGTCTTAATCTTCTCAAATTAGGAGCCAGAATAACTATTAGTTGTAGGCGAATTATTATCGCCATAGCTACTGCTTGTCCTTATCAAGATATTTTAGCGATCGCTAACAAAAGGATTCAAACTATTCCTGATACTGGATAAGTAGAATTAGTTGTATTTTCAAGAAAAAAATTATCATAATTTGTTGACTGACTGATACTTTTATTCAGTCCTATTTGTCGTGAAAACAATCAAAAACTCATTCAATTATTGCCTCTTAAACTCAGTCTTTAGATAATCAAAGTTAAATTTTTTATTCATCTCTCTTGAAATTTTCTATTAGTCCTAAAAATTTTCATTTTTTATCTCTCAATTAGGCTTTCAAATTAATTTGTGAGAAATGCGGGATTAGGATCTGTCGTTTCTGATGGGGGTGTGGTTTTCTTTTTGAGACTACGAATTTGAGGTTTGGGGGACATTGCTTAATATTTATTAATACTTGTTTTTCAACAAATTATTGATATTATGTAGGAATCAGTTTATTAACAGTTGACATAGTTTATTTATCCCAATCATTCTACCCGAAAATATAATAATAATCAATGCCTTCATCTTCACCCTATCCTAATAATTGGAAAGAACTCAGTTTAGAACTAAAGAAAAAAGCTAATTGGACTTGTCAGAAATGTGGACGAAAATGTATCGAACCTGGACAGAAAGTTCCTGAAGATTGGACAATTTCTAAGCGTATGCAATATAAGCTACAAACTCATCATTGGGATAGAGATCCCAGTAATTCATCAGAAGATAACTTAATCTGTGTCTGTACTGGGTGTCACCTTGATTTACATCGAGGTTACAGAGGGAAACTTAGTAATGTTTCTCAGGGTCAGTTGTCTTTATTTCCCTTATAATATTTTTAGACAAAGAAATAGAAATGGAACTAATTCTATTATTTTTTTGACGGATTAGGATGAAGGCAAAGTAAGCTATACTTGTGCAAGATGTCAAATTATTGGTGAAACCATTGAGCCTTGAAGAACTGCAAACAGAGGCCGCTGCTTGGTTCCTGCTGCTCAAAGATAAAGCTGTAGAAATTAGTACAGCAGAAATTGCGATTAAGCGAGAAAATCAAATTATTAAAGAGGGAGAAGAGGCAGATAAAGCAGTTAGCAAAGCGAAAGAAGAACTGTCTAAAGCTGAGTCAGCTTTGAATGAAACTACCTCTGGTACGCCGGAGTATGAAAAGGCGGTTCAACAAGTAGAAGAAGCTAAACAAGCTCTCAGAGAAGCTCAACAAGATATAAAGGACACTGTTGAAACTGAGAAAGAATTGAAACAAGATGAAGAATTAGAAGAAACTTTACAAGAGGCAGAACTTGAAAAGCAAATTACCTCTGCTCAAGAAATTTTTGAAGAAGCTGAAAAAGAGATAGCTAAACTAACACAGGGAACTGCTGCGTATAATGAGGGGATGCAAAAAATTGATGTCTTGGCCAAAGCTTTATTGGAGTTAGAGTCGGCCGAAAAAGAGCTTTTTCTAGAAGACAAAAACCTAGACATTCCTGGACAAAACTGGACATAAATGTCTAGGAATTTTGTTTAAATCTTAACCAGTTAAGCATTGACTTACTTTGACGTCAAGTGGTAGTGTAGAAAGTATTGGTGCGATTCGTAAAGGAGACTTCGTAGGTTCATCTTTTCTCACATAAGCGAAAACCAAGCTAGAGAAAGTATCACAGAAGAATCTATAAATAAGTTCTAGACACCCTTTATA
>JBFRWO010000275.1:0-9642 GCA_051439625.1 Crocosphaera sp.
GAATATGTAGGGTTAGTTAGTGCATTTCTCAAGAGTGGTGCAAACTGTGTTGTTAGTACCCTCTGGACAGTTGATGAAACTTCTAGCGCATGGTTAATGATTTATTTTTATCAACAATATCGTGCAGAAAATACACCAAAAATTGCTCTAGAAAATGCACAGACTTGGTTGACAAATGTGACTTATGAAGAATTATATATCTGGTTAACTGAACTTTTAGAATATGGAAAAAGTAAACAAGTTAATAGAACTATTCTGGATTTAATTGAAGATGAAATTAACAGAAATAAACAAAATAATCCCAGTAATAGACCGTATGAAGAACCTTATTATTGGTTAGGATTTCTTGTCCATCAATTATAAATTATGATAAAATAAAAATAGCTTATCCTACCTGTTAGGAGAAAACCATGAGTCAACCATCTCAACCACTAAAACCCAGTCAACAAAGAACCTTAGACGCTTTAAAAATTGCTATTAAGAGTGTTGATATTGAGCAACTTCCTGAAGATTTAAGGGAAAAAATCAAAAGAATTGAAATAGAATCATCAACAAATAATTATCAATTTATTGATGAAATAATAGCATTAATACAAAATATTTCTGATTTTAATGCTGCTTACAAAAAAGCTAGACAGGAATTAGCAGACGAATATAATAGTCAAGAAAAAGATAAAAGAGGAAATCCTGATTCTTCAAATCATTCAACTTCTAAGAAATCTAATTATAGGGCAAAAACTAAGGGAAAAATTACTCCTAAAGAATTATTTATTTTGCAAGAATTAGATACTTATCCCTTGACATTAGAAGACTTAAAATATCGTTTAAATTTACCATCATCTGAAGTTTTTAAACTTATCAAAAAACTTTGGAATGAAAGAAAAATAAACAAAGTTTCTGGGAGTATTTGGTATAGTATTTTTCCTATTACTAAACCAGGAAGATTCGATATAACAGAAGATGATTCAGCAACCTATTTTACGCTAACAACCCTTGGTGAAATGCAGCTTCGTAGATTTAGTAATTCTCGTTAATAAAAATAATGGAAGAAAATTCTATACTAACCCTCATTCCTTATCTTATTTTAGCCCTTTTCCCAGGAATTATTAATGCTATTAACGCTTGGGAAAAATTAGAGAAAAAATTTCGCATTTATATTTTTTTTCAACCTTTTAAAACCTTTGTTTTTTGGGTTTGGTTATTTATTCAGATTTTGGTTCCTGCGGTTATCTATTGGTGGATATTTATCACAACTTGTCCTGAAAAACCGAATATAGATTTATACTTTGTCCTAAAAGTAGTAGTTTATGGGATATCCTTTTCTTCCTTATTAACCAATATAGAAACACAAGCACTTATCCCTGTAAATGTAAGTATTATAATTAATCGGGTTGATCGTTTGTTAGAAAGGGTTGTACAGAAGAAACAATTAATAAAAACCGCTAACTTTTGGGATAGTTTAGAAGAAGAAATGAAAACATCGGAAGATTTATTAAAAGGAATTAAATATCTGAAAGATAACTATTTTAAAGTAAAATATAACAGCACAAATCATGAAAAATATCAATATTTCAAAACCCAACTAGAAGAAATTACTAAAAATAAAAATACTGAAGAATTAGTTTCTACTTGTTTTAAAGGAATTATCCCCCGTCAAGACTTACCAGAAGTTTTAAAAAAATTTAAAATTTCCGATGAATTCATTAATAAATATTTTAAACAGTCTTAATCTTGCAAATTAAGGTAAATATTTTTAGACAACACTCCAACCGCAAATAATCAGCATTATGTTAAGTTTTGCTAAATTTGACAGTTAGGTGACGATATAACTGTATAGTAATAAATCGAAGTAGAAATCACAGCAGTCGTTTGATGGCTGAGGACAGAAGTAGTAATTTTTCTCTAAAGTCTAACGTCTGAGTGTTAACAAGAGGTATTGATCATGAGTAATAACTTAGCCCAGAAACTTCGAGAAGGAACCAGTCACTCCCACACCCTAGCAGAGAATACAGCGTTTACCAAGTGTTTTCTCAAAGGTATTGTAGAAAGAGAACCTTTCCGTAAACTTTTAGCTGACTTTTATTTCTTATATTCTGCCCTAGAAGAAGAATTAGAACGTCATAAAGATGATCCCATAATTAGTAAAATATATTTCCCCGAATTAAATCGTAAACAAAACTTAATAAAAGACCTAGAATACTACTATGGAGAAAATTGGGCAGCCGATATTTTCCCTTCAGTTGCGGGTCAAACTTATGTAGCAAGAATTCGCGAAGTTTCTCAAGTTGAACCTGCCTTATTAGTTGCTCATTCTTATGTACGTTATATGGGTGATTTATCCGGTGGTCAAAGTTTAAAAAATATTGCCCGTTCTGCCTTACAATTACCAGCAGATAAAGGGACTCAATTTTATGAATTTGAGCAAATTTCTACCCCAGAAGCAAGACGAGAATTCAAAGGAAAATATCGTGATGGTTTAAACAGTTTACCCATCGATGAAACCATAGAAGAAAAAATTATTGAAGAAGCCAATCATGCCTTTAAATTAAACCGTGATGTGGTGCATGAATTAGAAGCTGATGTTAAAGAAGCAATCGGTGATCATGTCTTTGAATTAATCACCCGTCAAGAAATTCCAGGGGTAACAGAACACCCTCATGGTCAAGGTCATCCCCAGAATTTAGTGATTGCAGAATAAAGCATCAACCCTATTTATTCAAGGGAAAAAGTCAGCAAAATAAACAAAAAAGTTGCTGTTTTGATTGGACTGACTTTCCCTTTTTTTGTGAGCTATCCTACCTAATTTGTCAACCATTGAGAGGCTAACTAAGACTATGACCTTAACAGCTAAAACCATTGAATTTGACCAAAATTTAATCAAAAAATACGACAAATCTTTGCCAAGATATACCAGTTATCCTCCTGCGACAGAACTGAAAACCAAAGTAGGAGAACTAGAATTTAGGGCTGGAATTGCCGCAGGAAACCACAAAAAAACACCTATTTCCCTCTATTGTCATATTCCTTTTTGTGAAAGTGCTTGTTATTTTTGCGGTTGTAATACAATTATTACAGGTAACAAAAAAGTTGCCCCTCCTTATTTAGAATATTTAATTAAAGATATAGAAAGAACCGCAGAACTTATTTCTGATAAACGTAGTGTTAATCAAATTCACTGGGGAGGAGGAACCCCAAACTACTTAAATCAATCCCAAATTGAGCAGTTATTCAATACCTTAGTTAAAAACTTTAATATTGACAAAAATGCTGAGATATCCATTGAAGTTAATCCCCGATATCTCGATCGCAATTTAGTATTTTTCTTGAGAAACTTAGGGTTTAATCGTATTAGTTTTGGTATTCAAGACTTTGACCCCAAAGTACAAAAAGTTATCAACCGTATTCAACCCGAAGAAATGTTATTTAATGTCATGGGTTGGATGAGAGAAGCCGAGTTTGAAAGTGTCAACGTTGACCTTATTTATGGACTCCCTTATCAAAATCGACACACCTTTAAAAAGACAGTTGAAAAAACCATAGAACTAGATCCCGATCGCATTGCTGTGTTTAACTTTGCTTATATTCCTTGGATTAAACCAGCGCAAAAAAATCTACCCGTTGATGAACTTCCCGATGCGTCAGAAAAATTGGCAATTTTACAAATGACCATCGAAGAATTCAACAATAATGATTATGTATTCATCGGGATGGATCACTTTGCCAAAGCAAATGATGAATTAGCGATCGCCCAAGCAGCAGGTGATTTACATCGTAACTTCCAAGGATATACCACCAAACCAGAATCTGATCTTTTTGCCTTTGGCATGACATCAATTAGTATGTTACACGATGTTTATGTACAAAATCATAAGAAGATCAAAGACTATTACAACATCTTAGACGAAGGACATTTACCCATCGAAAAAGGGGTAACTTTGAGCAAAGATGATATTATTCGTCGCGCCGTTATTATGGAATTAATGTGTCAATCTCAACTCTATAAAGATCGTATTGAAGAAAAATACAATCTTCACTTTGATTTTGATTTTGACGAATATTTTGCCCAAGAATTAATCGATCTTAAACCCCTAGAAGCCGATGGGTTAATCCATTTACATAGCGATCGCCTAGAAGTTACTAACACCGGTCGCTGGTTAATCAGAAATATTGCTGCGGTGTTCGATCCCTATCTCAAAGGACGCAAAGAACAGTCCTTTTCTAAAGCCATTTAAAACCCCTTCAGACGAGGCGGAAGACAGGGGAAATTGGAAGGCAGGAGGAATATATAAAAGTCAAATCTCAGCCCGTCTTGGTGCGCTTTTTGCCTCGCCTAATCGGGTCTGACTCCCCTGCCATAATTTCTAGTTTGGCAGTTCCCTGTTAGATGTAGGCTTAAATGCCTATCCATATCGACCTCCTGCCTCCTGCCTTTCTACTCCTGCCTTCTTTTACAAAACTAAACCTGACAGGGCAAGAAATTTAAGAAAACTAAACCACTTACCGCGTCAGGTTTTTATCCAGTTATTATGAGTGTCAAAACAAACTGATAATAACTATCTATTTCTTGATATTACGAGCCATATCACGGAACATATCCATGCTAGTATCAGCTTGGCGACGTTCTGTGTTAACAGGAGTTGTGCTTTGAGAATTGTTGTTTGACTGAACTTGCTTAGGAGTAATATTGTTACTTCCTGCTTTTTTCTTCTCTAAAGAAGAAATCTCTTGAACTAATTCACCACCCTTAGCAAAAGTACGCTTAATTGTAATGGGTTTACGCATAAACTCGGTGTCACCAAGAGTTTTAGCTGCATCATTATCCAAGAAAAATGCTTCCTTTTTCCGGGGTTGAACTGGGGTAGTATCTTGTTGATCAACAAATTTTGCTTTACGACCGCTAAACAATCCTAAAAATCCTGCCATTGTCTTGCTTTCTCCTAACGCTTTTATGAGTAAAGTATTTCCATATGTTACAGTCTATCAAAAAATATTAAAAAATTTCAGCAAAAAGAACAAATTTGTGATTTTTTTGATCAACTTATTCAGCGAACCTAGTGAGACGCTCATAAGCATGATCAATTAACCCAGTCTCTCCTAGTAAACGAGTATTAGCCCCAGGACAGATATAATGGAGAGTATCAGGGGAAAAGCGATCGCATAATTGAGCAACACTTTGCAGTTGACGACCCCAATGAAAGGTTTTATCCAACTTCAGAGGAACCGGCTCACCCTGGCGATCGGGCAGTAAATGTCGTCCCGTGAACAATACGCCCCCGTGTCGTTGCCAATAGAGACAAGACGATCCCGTAGAATGGCCAGGAGTCCAAATAACCCTGATGGTTTCCGCGATCGCCATTTCCTTCTCAAAAGAAGTGACAGTCATCGTCGGCAAAAGATAAGCCTCTTGTTCTTGAATAATGATGTTACAATTCAAAGCTTGCTGCCAGGACTTGAGAGAGGGACTAATACCCCCACGATGGCTTAAAAACAGCCATTTAACCCCACCTTGTTGCCCCAGAAAATTAAGATAATCATCGTGATAAACAGGACAATCTATCAAGACGTTACCAGACTTTTCTACAATGAAATAGGAGGTTCCCCCTAAAATCTCTCGATTAGGGGCAAAAGCAAATAAATCTTCCAGTAACAGGCGAGGAGGTTTAGGACTTTTAATAGTGTTTACATTCATTTCTGTCAACAACTTCCCTACAATAGAATACGGGGGCTATTTCTTTATTATTCCTCAATAGGTTAATTATCCCTAGAAAGAAGCATCCTTAACATTAAGTTCAACTGTCAATATGTGGTTACTCTTACTATTATTAGGCGCATTTACATACTATCTCGCCCAGAAAACCGTTGCCCCTATTACTCGCACACCCTTGTGGATTGTTTGGTTAGTAATGATGATGCCGGCGGTAGTCTGGACGATCTGGTATGAAATCAATGGGGAGGATCAACCCATGCCTCTTCTTTGGATCATCATCCCTTTGATGATTTGTTTTCCCCTCTATGTTTGGTTGATTCAACGAGGTAAAATTCCTGCTTCGGAGAAACCCAAAGAAAAGACTCAAGACTCACAGCCAAAACTCCAACACTTGGAAAAACCCTCTCAAGACACTGAGACAGTCCGCCCGATCACACCTAACGAGGAAAAATCTTTACGAGATTGTTTTCCTTGGGGAGTCTATTACCTACAGAATCTAGATTATCGTCCCCAAGCAATTCTTTGTCGAGGAAAACTACGCACTGCCCCCGAAAAAGCCTATCAATCTATTAAGAAAAACATTGAACAAGTTTTTGGAGATCGCTTCTTAATTCTCTTTCAAGAAGGATTACAAGGAAAGCCTTTTTTTGCTTTAGTTCCTAACCCTTGGGCAAAAAGCGAAAGCGAAAAAAATAATAACGAAGAAAAGTTAAAACGGCCTTTCTTTGCCTTAGGATTATTATTATTCACCTTCTTAACCACCACCTTTATTGGTGCAGTTGCCATTGTAGGAGTTGCCCAAGAAAACCTGAATACTGATATAAGTCTCTTGTTGGAAGGAGTGCCTTATAGTTTAGGGTTAATTGCTATTTTAGGGATTCACGAATTAAGCCATTATTTTACCGCCGTTCGCTATAAAATTGCCACAACTTTACCCTATTTTATTCCCATTCCTTTTTTCCTGGGAACTTTTGGAGCATTTATTCAAATGAAATCTCCAGTTCCCCATCGTAGAGCTTTATTTGATGTAGCCGTTGCTGGCCCATTAGGTGGTTTTATTGTTACTATTCCTATCTTATTATGGGGAATTTCTTTATCAGAAATAGTTCCTCTACCTACTGGTGAAAATGCTTCTTTACTAAATGTTCAAGCCCTTGACCCAAGGTTTTCTTTCCTTTTTGCTGTTTTAGTTAAATTGGTATTAGGCAGTAGCTTTGTGGCAGAAAAAGCCCTTCATCTTCATCCATTAGCAGTGGCTGGATATATCGGATTAATTGTAACAGCACTTAATTTAATGCCGGTGGGACAGTTAGATGGGGGTCATATTGTTCATGCCATGTTTGGCCAAAAAACTGCCATTGTTGTCGGTCAACTAACTCGCATTTTTATGTTAGTTTTAGCGATGATGCGACCAGAATTTTTAATTTGGGCAATTCTCTTATTTTTAATGCCAATCATGGATCAACCGGCACTTAATGATGTTACAGAATTAGACGATATTAGGGATTTTGTTGGTCTATTTTCTTTAGCTTTATTAATCGCAATTTTATTGCCCGTACCTGGTGCAGTTAGTCAATGGTTACAATTTTAATTAACAATGAACAATTAACAATTGTCATTCAGAGGAACATAGAATCTAAATTTAATTCTAAATTCCTATCACTTTTCCCTTAATTTCTTGACCTAACCAGGGGGTATTATAATTCAAAGATTTGAGAGTAGATGGAGTAGGAGTCCAAGTTTTTTCAGAATCAAAAACAATCAAATCTGAAGGATGGCCAGCCTTAACCGGATGGACAGTTTGACCTAAACATTTTCTGGGATTACTACTTAAAGCTTTCCATAATTGTAAGCCCGACCAAGTTCCCGTTTCCACTAAATTTTGCCACAATAAAGGTAATACTAATTGTAATCCTATGGCCCCTGGAGGAGACTCAGCAAAAGGAAGAGTTTTTTCCTCATAAGTATAACCCCGATGATCAACAGCGATCGCATCAATAATTCCCTGAGAAATGCCGTCAATTAAAGCTAAACGGTCTTCTGGGTTGCCCAAAGGAGGATCTAGGCGTAAATGAGGATTATAACTCGCAATGTTCTCACTATCCAACAAAAGGTGCATCCAAGTGGTACTAGCAGTGATAGGAATACCCCTAGCTTTACCCCAAGCGATTAATTCCACCGCACGACGAGTGGAAATGCGCATTAAATGAACAGGAGTTTCCATAGCGGCCACCATTTCTAAAATAGTTGCCACTGCCGTGGCCTCTGTCATAGCAGGGTTTCCAGTTAATCCATAAGTAGTGGAAAAATACCCTTCTCGCATCACTCCATTGCCTTTGAGAGAAGGAAACTCCGCCACCACAGCTAAAGGTTTGTTCAGGGGTTTAAGATATTCTAAGACTCGTCTGAGTAATGCTAAATTTTCAATCCCTTGATTATCTGTAAAACCAACCACTCCCCCTTGTACCAGTTCCCCTAATTCCGTCATTTGTTCCCCTGTAGCTTGATGGGTGAAGTTTCCCCAAAAATCAAATTTTACCCCTGGAATAGACGCTGTACGCTGTTTTAAGTGGCTCAGAGTGGCTAAATTATCAATTGGAGGTTGAGTTTGGGGCAAAATTGCTACACGGGTAAATCCTCCAGCAATAGCAGAAGCAGCTAAACTATCGAGGGTTTCTCTGTCTTCATGGCCAGGTTCCCCACTATAACTATACAAATCTACCAATCCGGGGGCAAGAATTAAGCCTTTTCCCTCAATAATATTAGTATCTGGAGGAATATTATCAAGATGGGAGTCTATAGCTTGAATTAGACTTGAACCCAATAACACATCATTAGTCATGCTACTATTGGTCACAGGATCTAAGACTTTAATTTGTCGTAGTAGTGTAAGAGAAGAATTTGTCATAGAAAAATTATAAAAAGCAGGGTTTAATCGATCTTCTCATAATTCCGAAGTCCTAACTCGTAATATTGTTATAATTAGTCACTGATCTACAATCTTCAGTTTTCTTGCTCATGGTGAAGTTAAAACGAGGGTTTTATGCTCAAAACTGACATTAACACAAACTTACAGGAATTATATGAAAAGGACTATCACTTATGGTTAGAAAAAAACATTAAACTTTTGAAGGACAAAGCCTTAAATAAAATTGATTTAGACCATTTAATTGAAGAATTAGAAAGCTTGAGTCGTAGGGATAAAGCAAAAGTTGTTAGTCTGTTGAAACAAATTATTATTCACCGCTTGTTCTTACAGTTGTGGACAGAAGAAATTAAAGATAATCAAAACCATTGGGAAGCAGAGATCATTGCTTTTAGGGATCAACTCAATCGTCTCTTAACCACTAATTTACGGAACTATTTAGATAGTGAATTAGAAATAGTTTATCAAAATGCAGTCAAAATTGCTTCCAAAAAAATGAATTATAATATTAATCAATTTTCTCAACAATGTCCCTATACTATTGATCAACTGTTAATTGATGAGTAATCATTATTATTTTTTTGTCATGCTGAAGTTAAGATTGTAGGCTTGAACGGCCGTTAACTCTTACTTGAGGAAACTGGTATTAAATGAAATGAGGTTTTTATGCTAACAACTGACAAACCAACTAACACAAAAGCTGATCGAGTTGTTTTATATCATCTTAATTGGCAACAATTTAGTAACTTATTAAAAGACTTAGGAAATAACCGTTCTGCTAGAATTGCCTATGATCAAGGAACATTAGAAATTATGACTCCCTTACCTGAACAGGAATATTTTAAAGAAAGAATCAGCGATACTATTAAAGATATAGCTGAGATATTAGATTTAGACTTTGAATGTTTAGGATCAAGTACATGGAAAAGAGAAATAAAACAAGCAGGGGTTGAACCAGATAACTGTTTTTACTTCCAAAATGAACCCTTAATTAGAGGTAAATTAACCT
>JBFRWO010000276.1:0-5788 GCA_051439625.1 Crocosphaera sp.
TTGGGGGTTAATGGTAGTTTTTCTAAAAGAACAAAGGCATTGGGTATCATATAGTCTGGCAGTTGTTCTTTGAGGTATTCTCTTAATGTTTGTGTGATAGTCTCTTGACTCATCTCTTCAGACACAACATAGGCTACTAATTGTTTATTTCCTGGCTCATCTTCTCTTGCTATGACTACGTCTTGTCTAATCCCAGGGTGGTTGTTTAGTTGGGCTTCTATTTCCCCTAATTCAATTCTAAATCCTCTGATTTTTACTTGATGGTCTATCCTTCCTATGTATTCTATGTTTCCATCTGGTAAATAACGGCATAAATCTCCTGTTTTGTAGAGTCTTCCTTCTCCAAAGGGGTTAGGGATGAATTTTTCGGCTGTTAATTTTGGTCTGTTTAAATATCCTCTGGCTAATTGCATTCCGCCAATATGCAATTCTCCGATGACTCCAACAGGTACAGGTTGCAAATAATCATTAAGAATATAGCTTTGAGTATTTTTTACAGGTTTTCCTATGGGAATAATTGTTGATTGTCTATCATCATCACAGGTATAGAAATTTGTATCAATACAGGATTCCGTCGGTCCATATAAGTTATGTAAACTTGCGGTTAAACATCGTTTCACTTGAAACCACAATTCTGGCGATAAGACTTCACCTCCACAAAATATCCTTCTTAGCGATTGACAAGATACAATGTTTTTTGTCTCTAATAGCATTCGTAACAATGAAGGAACTAATTGCAGAATAGTGATGGACTCTTTATTAATAATTTCAATTAAAGTATTAGGATCTTGATGAGCTTCCGGCCCTGCCATAATTAACGTACCCCCTATTACCAAAGGAGCATAAAATTCCCAAATTGAAGCATCAAAGCTAAAAGGAGTTTTTTGGAGAACTTTATCTGCTGAAGTTAAAGGAAATTTTTCCTGCATCCAGAACATATGATTTTTTATTGCCCTATGGGGAAGCATCACTCCTTTCGGCTGACCAGTAGACCCTGATGTATATATTACATAAGCTAAATTTTCTGAAGTAGCTAATTTTTCAGGGTTAATTTCTTTTTCATTACCTATTTTTAACCAATGCTTATGACTATCTAAGCAAATTTGTTCGGCTTCTTTTTTTTGTAAATTTTCCTTAATTTTCTCCTGAGTCAATAAAATGTTAACCCCTGAATCTTCTAACATATAGTCAATGCGTTCTTGCGGATAATTCGGGTCAATAGGAACATAAGCTCCTCCTGCTTTCAATATTCCTAATAACCCTATTACCATCTCCAATGAACGCTCGACACATATTCCCACCAATGTATCAGGTTTAACCCCCAATTTCTGCAAATAATGAGCTAATTGATTGGCTTTTTTATTCAGTTCTTGATAGGTTAACTGTTCCTTTTCATAAACCACTGCTACTGCATCAGGGGTTCTTTCTACCTGTTCTTCAAATAACTGATGAATACATTTATCTTTTGGATAATCCGCTTTTGTCTCATTCCACTCTACTAATAATTTATGTTCTTCTTCTTTGGTTAATAAAGGTAATTGGCTAAGTTTTCCTTGAGGATTAGCAACAAGACCCTTTAATAATACCTGAAAATGCGAAACCATTCGCTTAATTGTGTCTTCGTCAAATAGATCGGTATTGTATCCCCAACTTCCTTTAAGGGTTTTCTCTGTTTCAAGAATAATTAGGGATGTATCAAAATCTGAGCCTCTTTGTTCGCTTGTTAAAGGTTCTATAATTAGTTTCTCGCTGTTAATATTTTCTCGCTCCAACTGTTCATTTTTGCGAGGACGATCCCAAGCTAATGATACCTGAAATAAAGGCGAACGGCTTGGATCTCGAACAGGTTGTAATTTTTCAACTAATAAGGGGAATGGGAAATCACTGTTTTCTAAAGCTTCTAAAACAACGGTACGAGTTCGAGATAATAACTCTTTAAAAGTGGGATCTCCTGACAGATTTGCTCTTAAAACCACAGGGTTTACAAAATAACCAATTATATTTTCCAATTCCGAGTTACTGCGATTTACTAAAGGAGAACCAATGAGAATATCCTCTTGTCCTGAATAACGAGACAATAAAACTTGAAAAGCTGCTAAAATAGTTACATAAAGTGTTGCTCCTTCCGATTTAGCTAATGCTCTTAACTGATTAGTTAATTCCTCGTCAATCTCAAAATAATAAGTTTCTCCATTATATGTTTGTACAGGAGGACGAGGACGATCCGTAGGTAAATTAATTATTGGCAATTCACCTGATAATTTCTGTTGCCAATATTGCCATTGTTTTTCGCCTTCAGGACCGGCTAATTGTTTCTTTTCCCATTGCACATAATTTTTATAGGTTGTTGTTAACGGATTTAAGGGTGGTTGTTTATTTACTTGTAAGGCATTATAAATAATTTCTAATTCATTAATAAGAATCTCAAAAGACCAAAATTCTGCCCCAATATGATGAATTGTTAAAACTAAGATAGGAAGTTTATTAGCACCAGAAAATGTTAATAAACTGACTCGAAATATATCTCCTTTCTCTAGATTAAATGGTTTATCTGCTTCTTGGTTGATCCATTCATCAATCTTCAAATTACTCCAACCAGAAGCATCAATAACCTGAAACGACAAGGGGAGATCCGAACAAAACTGTTGAAGTGGTTCACCTTCTTGTCTTATATACTTAGTTTTCAGTGCTGGATGACGTTTTGTTAAAAACTCAAAGGACTTTTTTAGAATTTCATAATCTATACTTTTCCGAATTTTAGCTGTATATAACAAATTATATGCAACACTTTCTGGAGCAAGTTCATAAATAAACCAAAGAGCTTGTTGTCCATAGGATAAAGGAAACTTTATATTTTTTTTGTTAGCTTTCTCCTTGAGAATCTTGGCTAACATCTCTCTTTTCTTTTGAGGAGATAAATCATCAAGTGATTTGTTCATTTTTCTTGATATTTAATAATTTTAATGGTGTAAATAATTAGGTTTAAGTGTTTGTTATGAAGTAATAGGACAGCTTTCAGAAAAAGTTGTTAGTGATAGACCTGTTTCTTTTGCTGCCCAAATATATTATACTATACCAGAAATTAGTAAATCTGGAGTTTTCGACAGCCAGAGAGGATAATTTTGAAGCTAAAGTTTTTTAGGCATCACTTTATTGCTAATCAATATCCTCCTCTTCTTCAGTTAACATTGTACTCAAAAGACTCACAACTTGGGCATCAGATAACTCATTAAGGTTATTTAAAAGTGCCTCTTCCGTCAGTTGTTCTATAGTTGTTTCTGACATTTTCTCTATTTGACTGTTTACGGCAGATTCAGATAGTTTTTCCTCTAAATAGTGAGCAATTTCCACAGTATTCTGCCCAGCCATTATTTGACTAACGGGAATATCTATTTTTAAATCAGTTTTGACCCTATTTCTAAGTTCCATCGCCATTAAGGAGTCCATCCCCATCATATTAAGTGAACTGTTTAAATTAATTTGATCAGGAGCTAGTTTTAAAGCCAGGCAAATTTGTTGCTGTAGATAACCTGTAAAAACGTCTAATCTGCCTTCAGGAGACGCAGAATCTATCTGAGTTAACCAGTCTTTTTTTAGAAATGATCTATCTCCTTCACTATAGCTAAAACCATCAAAAGAAGAAAGTATATCTGATAAAATAGGTAAAGCTTTTTTCTGTGAAGATTTCGCAAATATCTGCCAATCAATTGAGAAAACTCCTATTTCCCCTTTATTAGAATCAATCAATGTTCCTAAAGCTTTTAGTCCTTGTTCTACAGAAATAAAGTAAATACCCTGTTTTTCTATGTTTTCTCGTTGATATTGTTGTAGTTCGCTTGCCATTCCCCCCTCTGCCCAAGGTCCCCAATTAATGCTTAAGGCCGGTTTTCCTTGTAGATGAAGATAATGAGCTAAACTATCCATGAATTGATTAGCTGCTGCATAATTACTCTGTCCAAGAGAACCTAATAAAGACGCAACTGAAGAAAAGAAGATACAAAAATCGAGGGAATAATCCTGCGTTAATTTATGTAAATTCCAGGTTCCTTCAACCTTAGAAGACATCACTTTTTCAAATCTTTGCCAATTTTGCTCTAATAAAACACCATCATCTAAGGTTCCTGCTGTATGAATAATTCCTTTTAGGGGAGGCATTTTTGATTCTATTGTCTCAAAAACCTCTTTCATTGCCTTCTCCTCACTCACATCTGCTGACATTATCTCAATTTTGACCCCCTGTTTTCTCATTTGACTTAAGATACTTTGAGCTTCGCTAGTAGGTTTCTTTCTTCCAATTAAGACTAGATATTTAACCCCTTCTTCCACCATCCATTGAGCTACTTTTAATCCTAATGCGCCTAACCCCCCCGTAATTAAATAGGTTTTATCTGAGTATATGCTTAATGTTCCATTCTCAGAAATATTGCTTTTAACTAAACGGTTAACATATCTCTTGCTGTCCCGAAAAGCAATTTTGTCTTCTCCTTGGGAATTCTCAATTTCTGATAGCAACTGGTTAATTTCTTGGTCTGAGGTATCTATATCTAAATCAATCATTCCTCCCCACCAGTCAGGAAACTCTAATGCCACCACTTTTCCCATTCCCCATAGAGGAGATTGCGCGACAGATAAAGAGGTTTTTTCTGATTCAATCGGCTGTACTCCCCTAGTTACTAACCACAGTTTAGGAGCAACTTCAAGAGAAAGCTCTGTCAATGTTTGTAAAGTGTATAGAAGACTACCACAGGTTATTTTTTGAGCTTCTTTGAGGCTGTTTAAATTTAGGTCTTTTGTTGCTGTTGTCTCTAAACCCCAGAGATGTATAATTCCTTTTAAGGGTAAATCTGAGGATAACTTTAAGACTTCCCATAATTCTTGAAAATGCTCTTTTTGACTAGGATTAATATACCATTTTTCCTTTTCATGAGTGTAGTTTTCACCAATAAAGACCAAATCACATTGATACCCCAATCTTGTGAGTTTTTCTGCTATTTGTTCTCCTAAACCTTTCTTATCAGCAAAAATAACCCATTTTCCTCCTTCTAGGTCTTTGAAGGTTGGCTGAATCTTTCTTGGTTGCTCTTTCCATTGAATTTCATAAAACCAATCCTGAATCTCTGCTTTCTCTACTTTTTCTTGTTGTTGTTGAGCTAATAACTCTAATATTTTAGGTAGTAATTCTACTTCTTCTTTAGATAATTTTCCTGTTTGTTCTAAATTTTTCTGTAGCTGTTCTATATTCTCTAGTTCAAGCTGTTTAATAACTTCATCTTGGCTTTCTTTTTGCTCTGTTTCTAACCAATAACGTTGTCTTTGAAATGGATAAGTGGGTAAAACAATTCTCTGATGATTATAATCTTTCTCAAACCCCAACCAATCTATTTTCGCCCCTTGTACATAAAGTTTTCCTAAACTTGTCAGTATTTGTTGCCAGTCTGGTTGGTTGGGACGTAAACTTGGCAACCACACTTCTCCATCTTCTGCCAAACATTGACGACCCATCCCTAATAAAATTGGTTTGGGGCCTATTTCTAAAAATACTTTATAACCCTGCTGATGTAATGTTTCCATGCTCTGGGCAAATCTAACGGCTTCTCTAACATGGCGTACCCAATATTCAGGAGTAGCAATGGTTTCATCTGCTTGTTGGCCTGTAACGTTAGAAATAATGGATATCTGTGGTGAATTGTAGGTTATTTCTTGGGCAACTTTGGTAAATTCTGTCAACATTGGTTCCATCAATGGGGAGTGGAAGGCGTGGGATACTCGTAATTGTTTAGTCTTAATC
>JBFRWO010000277.1:0-17500 GCA_051439625.1 Crocosphaera sp.
TGGTTTGTGAATCGTCCTTATCATTGGCGACATCATTTTGATGATCAAAAGGCTTATTATTGTGGCACATTAACTCTAGTTGATAAAATTATGGGAACTTCTTTATCTCTTAAAGGAAAGACTGTTGCTGTTACTGGTGCATCGGGAACCTTAGGTTTAGCTTTATTGAAAGAGTTAGGTTTAAATGGAGCGAAAGTTGTTGCTTTTACTTCTCAAAATAAACAAATTAGTTTGGAAGTTGAACAGCAAAGTTTACCGATTAAAACTTTGACTTGGCAAGTAGGAAAAGAAAGCGAATTAATAGATGAGTTGGCAAAGATTGATATTTTAATTATTAATCATGGCATTAATGTTCATGAAAGAAGGGATGAAGAGGCTATCTTAAAATCTTACGAAGTTAATACTTTCTCTGGTTGGCGTTTGATGGAAACTTTCTTTAAAACTGTTAAAACTAATAAGGATAAGGTTTGTAAAGAAGTTTGGATTAATACCTCAGAAGCAGAGGTAAACCCGGCTATTAGTCCTCTTTATGAACTGAGTAAAAGAACCTGGGGAGACTTAATTACATTGCGGCGTTTAGATGCGCCTTGTGTGGTTAGAAAGTTAATTTTAGGACCTTTTAAAAGTAATTTGAATCCTATTGGGGTGATGTCAGCAGATTGGGTGGCAAAGCAAATTATTAAGGGTGCAAAATCGGATATTCGCAATATTATTGTTACCATTAATCCGATTACCTTTATTGCTTTTCCTGTTAAAGAATTTTGCCAAAATTTATACTTCAAATTGTTTACCAAATAAACATGAAAATGAAAAAAGTAGCAGTTTTTGGTAATACTGGTGGGGGTAAATCTACCTTGAGTAGAAAGTTATCTGAGATAACAAATTTACCCCTTTACGTTTTAGATAAAATTCAATATAAACCTGGAGGTGTTGAGATTCCTTATGAAGAGTTTAAACAAAATTATGAGGAAATTATCAACAAAGATGAATGGATAATTGATGGTTTTGGTTCTCTAGAAACTGTCTGGTTAACGTTGGGAAAAGCAGATACCTTGGTTTATATTGATTTGCCTTTATCTGTTCATTTTTGGTGGGTAACAAAACGATTTATTACTGGGTTTTTTGTCCCCCCAAAAGGTTGGCCAGAAAATAGTCCTTTATTGAAAAGTTCTCTGCAAAGTTATAACACTCTTTGGTTATGTCATAAGCGTTTAACTCCTAGATATCGGGACTATGTTTTAGAAGCACAAAAAACTAAAAAAGTTTATCATCTAAAATCAATAAAAGAGATCAAAAATTTTTATGGATTAATTGCTTAAATTTGTATTACTTCTCTTAGACAATCTTATTGTTCGATAATAAATAAGACATTAAATAAAATAAGGATTAATTTATATGTTAACTATTAATATTGATTATATACACTCATTATATTTGATTTGTCTCAGATAGATTTAAAGGATAGTTGCTTCTATCTAGCATAGATAATATCATCATTATATGAATATCAAGGTAGACTCAGTAGATCACAAACATCCTAGTTGAGATTACAGGGGAGCAGCCCAAACAAGTAATTTTTCGATCTACTGAGACTTTTCAATCCTCCTCTTTATAAAAAGAGATAATTGTCCATTGTGAAGTTGTCCTGCGCAGTGGATTTAGGTTACAATTGAGGTTAAGTCTTAAATTTTAGGAAGATTTACCGTTGATAACTGAAAGGTCTTAGTAGAATGATAAGCAACAACATCATGAGTTGATTGTTATTTTAGTCAGTTGTTTAAAACATTGCCCTATGTCTCCTTTACCTGAATATCGTCCCCAAAAATTATCTTTAGGAAGTCTAGAAACGGAAATTTTAGAAATTGTTTGGGACTTTGGCCAAACTACCGTTAAACAGATACACGATCGCATTTTAGCAGATCCAGAACGGGAATTAGCTTACGCTTCTGTTACCACAGTTTTAAACCGTTTAACTAAAAAAGGTTGGCTTAAATGTTGCAAAAACAATAAAGCTTTTACCTGGGAACCTTTAGTGTCCCGTGAACAAGCTAAAGCCTTACAAGCTTATGAACAATTACAACAGTTTCTAGCTATCAGTAACCCTGATATGGTGGCTTCATTTGCTGATAGTTTAGATGCAACCAGTTTAGAACAATTAGAGGCGATCGCCAATCGTCTCCAAGCCATTCGTCGTCAACGGGGGACCCCTTAATATGCACTTAGTGATGATTTTCTCGGCTTTAGCAGTGGCTATAGGAATACGTTTAATCTTTTCTCTGTGTTCCTATGGTCTAAGTTGTTGGCAGCGATCGCTGCTGGCTTTTATGGCACCTCCTTTGTTATTATTAATGACAGCAATTGCCGTCATTTTTATGGGTTATCATGGGGAAATGCTAGGCTTCCAGGCGG
Organism: Crocosphaera sp.; assembly: GCA_051439625.1. Taxonomy (GTDB): domain Bacteria; phylum Cyanobacteriota; class Cyanobacteriia; order Cyanobacteriales; family Microcystaceae; genus Crocosphaera. The sequence continues at coordinate 2,410 of JBFRWO010000277.1, forward strand.
GTCTTTTCAGTTATTTATTAGCAGTTTCTTTCTTACTATTTTCTTTTATAAGAGGGTTAGAAATTACTTATCAAGGATGCTCGTCTCTGGGAAAAATCAAGAGTTATCCTCAAGAAAATCTTTATAATAGTCAAGCAAGAATTTTGGAAACTGATTTACCTTATAGCGCACAAGTTGGCTTTTGGAATTCAGAACTTATCATTAGCAATGGTATTCTAAGCACCCTAGACGATGAGCATTTAAAAGCAGTAATTGCCCACGAACAAGCACACGCTTATTATCATGATACTTTTTGGTTTTTCTGGTTAGGTTGGTTAAAAAGAATTAGTTTTTGGCTACCGAAAACTAACAAGCTTTGGCAAGATTTATTATTATTAAGAGAAATTCGCGCCGATCAAAAAGCAGCACAAAAAGTTGACCCTTTAATTCTAGCAGAATCTTTACTGATTATTGCTCAACAAATTAATAAAATAGTAAGAGCAAACCCTTTAGGAGTGGTAGCAGCAGGGTTTCATGATCTTGACCTAGAAAACCGTTTAGAAGAAAGAATAAATGCCTTATTTGATGAATCAGACTATATTAGTTTCAAAGGGATTGAATGGTGTCCTGTCTTAATAACTCTACTGCCATTAGTTTCTATTCCTTTTCACTGTTAAACAGTAGGGGTCAACGGCCATTGACCCTTATTTGAAGAAATTGGTCTTATCGAAGATTTCTTGAATTTCTACGTCTAATTATCTCAGCTTGTTCGGGGGTTAAATCTGGTTTTTGACCTGGTAAAAAAGCGATGGGATTAATTGCTTTTCTACCTCCAGGACGAATCTCAAAATGTAGATGTGGCCCTGTACTAAATCCTGTACTGCCCATTTCTGCAATTTGTTGGCCTTGTTCCACACTTTGACCCGAAGTTACCAAAAGCCTTTGATTATGTCCATAAACGCTGACATTGCCATCAGGGTGACGGATACTCACTTGATAACCTAAACCTTTATTACTCCAACCGGCAAACACCACCACACCAGAGGCCGCAGCAACAATGGGAGTACCAATGGGGGCTGCAATATCAACCCCTGTGTGCAGTTTACCAAAACGCGGACCAAATCCAGAGGTAAGGTTACCTTGAGAGGGCCAAATATAACCTCGTGGAGATACGGGGGTTTGTGGTAAATAGCGATCAGAAGGGAGAGGACGTAACTTGACCCCGGTTTCTTCTTCTCCAGTGGCCACAACTATGGTGTGGGATACAAAGGAAACAAAAATGCTCACACCAGCAATAATTAATCGATTGGATAATGATTTCATCGGTTAGTGATTAAGTGTAGGAGTAAACCCTGAAACTTTCTTAAGAAAGTTGAAGAGTTGTAAGCCACTGTAGCAGAAAATGGATTTTTGTAAAGTTAGCTGGATGTTCTGAGTTCTTTTAATCTCATGATTACCCAATGTTTACCTTTATCTTTTAAACTATTCGGTAAAGTATTGTCCTTTCACGGTGGGAAGACTAAAATTAAGATGCTACTAGCCTACAACCCGACGCAACCTCTGGCCCTTGAAGAAATGGAGGAGGGGCGACTACACTTTTATGAGCGAGGCGAAACAATACCCCTTATAGGTGAGGGTATCTGGCAAGTGTATCGTGGTGTTGCTCAATTAAGTCAACTATCTCCTCAAGGGGACGAAATTTTGCTAGGGTGGGCGCAACCTGGAACTTTTTTTGGTTCTTGGTTAACTTTTGTAGATTCCTATCAAGTCAAAGGGTTATCTAATCTTTATTTAAAATGGCATGGAATTGAAGATTTAAACAACTCTACAGAGTTAAGTCAAATGGCTTTTAGTCAGTTGGCCCGTCGAATGCGTCAAACAGAAGCTTTATTAGCTATTTCAGGGTTAAAACGGGTTGAAGATCGTCTCCAACAATTACTTTGTTTACTTCAACAAGAGTTAGGAGAAAGCACAAAAGAAGGAACTAGGATTAAAGTTCGTTTAACCCATCAAAACTTAGCCAATGCTATTGCAACTACAAGGGTAACGGTGACTCGTTTATTGGGAGAATTTCAACGTCAAGGATGGCTTTGTTTTGATAGCAATCGCCATATTATTATCACTTCTGTTAAGTTTGATTCTCATCTTAAATCTGATGTTTATTTTAACTAATTCTGTTGTTTTAGTTGATTTTTATTATAACATTTTTAATGCGTTTAAGGATAATTTAGAATGATTTTTTTACTCATTCTGCATTATTTATTGTTAATGGGCAAAATAATTTTTAGTTCCGTATAGGTGTTTTCTTCACTATCTATTAAAATTTGTCCTTGATGTCCTTGTACAATAATGTCATGGCTAATGGATAAGCCTAAACCTGTACCTTGTCCTGTGGGTTTAGTGGTGAAAAAAGGATTAAAAACTTTATCGATTATGGTTTGAGGAATTCCTTTACCATTATCAAGAATTGTAATTTCTATGTCTTCATTTTTAACTTTTGTGGTTATTGTTAAAGTTGGGGTAAAATTCTGCTGATGAGATTTACTTTTTTCATGAACTGCATAACAAGCATTATTAATTACATTGAGAAAAACACGGCTTATATCTTGGGGAACAAGGTCAATTTGTGGGATATTATTATCATAATCGGTATCAATTTGAATTTTAAAAGTGGGTTCTTTTGCGCGCATTCCATGATAGGCTAAATTGACAGATTCAACTAATAAATTATTAATATTGGTGAGTTCTCTTTGTCCTGGTTTTCCTTTGGAGTGCATTAACATTCCATGGACTATTTTATCAGCCCTTTGTCCGTGTTCATGAATTTTCTGAGAATTTTGTTTAACATCGTCTAAAATTTCTTCGATATAATCGATTGTTTCCTCATCTAATTTATCTTTTTGGGTGTCTATTTCTTCTTGTAATTCTTCTGTTAACTCCACACAAAGTTCTGCAAAGTTATTAACAAAGTTAAGGGGATTTTTGATTTCATGAGCAATTCCGGCGGTTAATGCACCTAGAGAAGCTAATTTTTCTTGGGCAATAATTTGATTTTGTGTTGCTTTTAGTTTAGTTAAAGTTTCGTTTAATTGCTGATTTTTATCTTGTAATTCTTGGGTTCTTAATTGTACTTTTTTCTCTAATGTTTTACTGTAATCTTCTAATTGTTCGTAGAGACGGGAGTTTTCAATAGAAATAGCAGCAGAACTCGATAAAATATTGACAATTTCTATTCTTTGTGCTGTAAAAGCATCGGTGGTTAAATTGTTTTCTAAATAGATAATTCCGTTGAGTTTACCTTGATTGAGAATAGGAGTACAAAGAATTGATTTCGGTTTCTTATTAAGAATATAAGGAGTTTGGGTAAAGTTACCTTCTTGAGTGGCGTTATTTAAAACAACACTTTCTTGAGTGTGAGCAACATAATTAATAATAGGAATTGATAGATTAATCTCATGATTATTTTCTTGAGAATTGTTGAGAGGAATTGATTGTAATATAGTTAGATTTTCCTGCTCAATATTTCCTTCGGCCTCAATGAACCAAGTATGTTTATTTTCTAATAATAAAAATCCTCTTTCTGCGCCAGCATTTTCAATAATAGTTTTCATTAGTTTTTCTAATAATTTATTTAAAATAATTTCACTAGAAATAACTTGTGATGCTTTTAAAATACTGTTATAGTCTAACTCTTTAGATTGGGTTTTTCTTGTTATATTTGTTTCGATTTTTTTATTATTAGAAGGAAATTCTTTGAGTAGCCGGCTATAGGTTTCTTCTAACTGTTTTAGTTTGGCACTTGCCCCCCATATTCTATAGTAGTAATAAGCATCTTGTAAATAATAATAGGCTGTATGATCGTATTTTTTATACAGATAAAATTTAGCGGCTAATTCATAAGCGATAGCTTTTTCATGAACATAATTACTGTCTTCAAAAGCAGTAATGGCCTGATCATAATATTCTCTAGCATTTTTATCTTCACCTAAAACACGATATATTTCAGCTTCAATTAAATAAAATTTTCCTAAATAATGACTAGGATTATATGTTGCTAAAAGTTTCATATTTATTTGATGTTGAGTAACTTTTTTAATAATATCTTCTTGTTGCTGAGCCGATTTTTGATCATAAATGGCTAAGTGGGTTAAACAATAATAAAAAAGAAATTTTGGAGTTCCTGCGGTTAACATTCCTCCTATATATTTTTCTCCTTCTAGTGCATATTTTAAGGCATTTTCTAACTCATCTAATAGATAACAAATTGTAGTTTTATGGGTGTAAATATGAAATAAAGCTAGATTATAGTTACCTTTTTTATATAAGGGAAGCATCTGATATTCATTAAATGTTTTACCAACTAAACGACAAGGATATTCGCATTTATTTTGTAAGTTAAGTACAAGTTGATAATTCATTACTAAAAAATATAGACTATTTTTGCTTTGCATTTTTTTAGCAGATTCTATGTACTTAAATAATTCATTTTCAACCTTATTTAATTCTTTCCCTGTAGCAAATAAATAATTACAATATAGTTGAGCATTCCACATAGCATACTCAATATTACCTGTTTCTAATCCCTTTTCATAACCCAAACGTAAAGGATTTAAAAGTTGTTTTATGGGGTCTTTCCAATGTCTAATTGATAAGACAACAATAAAAGAAGTTTGTGCTTCTAATCTTGTAGCTTGAAGTTTTGATAATAAGGATAAAGCTAGTTTTCCAAACTCATAACCATCATCAAACCTTTCATTAATTTGAGATAAAAGTTGACCATAAAAAGCATAAGTAACACAAGCTTCAGGAGAGTTACCATAGTTTAAACATAGCTTAATTTGTTGTGTAACAGTTACAATAAATAAGGGAAAACTAGCTAAATATGCTGCCATACTCATTGTTACTAAAATTCTCAAAGAAGCGATTGCTTTATTATCAGTAATAAGAGGCAAGTTAATTAGGTTTTTAATAACTGTATCTTCCAGTAATATATTAGTTTCTTGTAAAGATTTTTGTATCTCTGATTTACTGGGATTTTTAGGGATATTTATTCCCAATAATTTTAGAGTTGATATAGATATTTCTATAGCTTCTAGTAACTTATTTTGAGAGGTAAATGCCTGAATTTTTATTTCGTAAGCTTTAACTTGATCTAGCAGAAATTGTGTATTGTTTATAATAGTTTTTATTAACAATTCCATAATCTCAAAATTGTTGCTTAAAGATGCAGACTCTGCTGCTTCTAAATAAAGTTCTAAAGAAAATTGATATTTAGTTTTCCAAATTTTATCCTTGTCTAAAAGACTAATAGCAAACTGTAAATAATTCAATGCTACTTGATAAGCTGCTGATGCTTTTGCTTTCTTTCCTGCTATTAAATTTAATTGAGAAAGTTGTTCATATTCTAGGGTATTATTGATCAATTTATAGCCAATATTAATTTGATTGACAATATCAAATATTTTTTCTTCTTGTTTTGTCTTGGGTATCTTATCTAATAGTAATTTTCCTATTCTTAAGTGTATTTCTTCTTGTTTATGTTTAGATAGTAAGGAATAAGCTGCCTGTTGTACACGATCATGAGAAAATTGATAACTAATTTGTAATGAGTTTGGAATTTCCTTATCTTCTTGATAATTATTGATCAGTTTATATTGATTATTAAGCGGTGAAATTAGTCCTTTTTCTAAGGCTTTAATAAGATTATTTCCAGTTTCAATTTGTGAATTATTAGTAACCATTGCTAAGGTAGTTAAGTCAAATTTACTGCCGATACAAGCTGCTATTTTAAGAATATCCTGTATTGCTTTTGAGGTAGTTTTGATATTATTAGACATTAAATCAACTACATTTTCAGTAATTTGTAAAGCTTCAATTTTATCCTCATTATAGTTCCATTTTTTTTCTATTTTATTAAAAACTAAAATTTGATTTTTATAAAGGTACTCTAAAAACTCTTTCACAAAAAAAGGATTTCCATGAGTTTTTTTGTGAACTAATTTTGCCATTTTTTTATTATTTTTATCTTCTAGATTTATAGTATCTTTAATGAATACTTCAAGCTGAGAAATAGCCAAGTTACTCAGTAAAATTTCTTCGATAGTTACCCCTTGATTCTGAATATCATTTAAGGTTAATCTTAAAGGGTGTCCTAAATCAATTTCATTATCTCTATAGGCAGCAATAATTAACAAAGATTGATCTTCCAATGTGGTAGTTAATGACTGTATTAAATTTAAAGAAGCAGAATCTGACCATTGTAAATCATCTAGGAATATAACTAAAGGATGCTGTTGTTTAGTAAAGACTTTTAAGAAGTTTTGGAACACTAAATTAAAACGATTTTGTGCTTCTTTTGGTTCTAATTTAATAACCCTTGGTTGACTGCCAATAATTTTTTCAATTTCGGGAATAACATCAATAATAACCTGTCCATTTACTCCTAAAGCTGTGAGTAAATTCTTGCGCCATTGACTAATATTTTCGTCAGATTCTGTTAGTAACTGATTTACCAATTCTTGACAAGCTTGTATAATTGCTGCATAAGGAATATTTCGTTGAAATTGTTCAAATTTTCCTGAGATAAAATAGCCTTTTTTTTCAGTAACATACGGATAAATTTCACGAATCAAAACTGATTTACCAATACCAGCATATCCAGACACTAATATCATAGCATTGTGTCCTTTTGTTACTACTTCAAAAGTATTAATTAACGTCTTTATTTCTGTTTCTCTACCATATAGTTTTTGCGGAATCTGAAATTTATCTGAGATATCATATTTGCCTATAGAAAATTTTTTGATCTGATTTTTGTCTGTTAAATTATTTAAACATTCTTCTAAATCAATTTTTATTCCCTTAACACTTTGATATCTTTTTTCAGGGGTTTTTGCCAATAATTTCATGACAATATCTGAAAGTATTGGAGGAATATCAGGATCAATATCATGGGGATAAGTTGCTTGTTTAGCGATATGAAAATGAACTAATTCTAAGGGATCTTCTGTTATAAAAGGAAGTTGCTTAGTTAGCATTTCATAAAAAGTTACTCCAAGGGAATAAAAGTCAGTACGATAGTCAATTTTTCGGTTCATTCTCCCTGTTTGTTCAGGAGACATATAAGCTAAAGTTCCCTCAATTAAATTAGGATTAATTTCTTGAGTATTTTCTAAAGCTAATTGAGTAGAAATACCAAAATCAATTAATTTTATTTCTTGGCTTTTCGGATGGATAATAATATTAGTTGGATTAATATCTTTGTGAATAATGTTAGCATTATTCACAATCTCTAATCCTTCAACAATTTTAATAGCAAGGTTTAAGAAAGCTTTTATTTTTAAGCTATTTTCTTTTAAGAGAGAGTCTAAAGATATTCCTCCAAAATCCTCTAAAATAATCAATAAAGTATTTTGATATTTATCAATTGAATAGGTTTTAATAATTCTCTGAGAACTGAACTGACTGAGTATTTTATATTCTTGTTTAAACTGTGATAAAGTAATAGGGTCTGGATGATTTTCTTGCAAAATTTTTAAAATAACTGCTTGCTGATCCTCTTCTCTAACACCACGATAAATTAAAGAATGAGAACTCTCATAAAGTTTTTCTCTAATTTGACAATTATTGATGATCATATTCATAGTTAATTAATAGATAATTTTACTAAACTACTCTGATTTTAAAATATTCAAAAACTCCCCTTCACTGAGTTTATCTATTCCTAATTTCTCAGCTTGATTTAACTTAGAACCTGGATTTTCCCCCAACAATAAATAATCTGTTTTTTTACTAACTGAACTGGTTACTTTTCCTCCTGCTTTCATAATCAAAGCTTTAGCATCATTCCGTTTTAAAGTAGGTAAAGTTCCAGTGATAACAAAAGTTTTGCCCGCAAAAGGAGTTAAAGAAGAATCAACAGTAGCTATTTTAGATTGAGTTGTTTCTAATTGTAACCCAACTTTTTTTAATTGTTGAATCAGATCACAATTTTTTTCAATACTAAACCAATCTATTATTGATTGGGCAATCTCTTCTCCTACACCATAAACCGAACTTAAATCAGAGAAAGAAGCCTGAGATAATTGATCAATATTCGTAAAATTATCTACTAATAAACTAGCAGTAACACTACCAACATAACGAATGCCTAAACCATATAAAACCCGTGAAAAAGACTGCTGTTTACTGCCTTCAATAGCCTTAATTAAATTATCCGCAGACTTGCTACCCATCCGTTCTAAATTGGCAATTTCTTCCGGAGTTAAATTATATAAATCAGCAATAGAATTAACCAAACCATTATTAATTAATAAGATAACAATTTTTTCTCCCAAACCACGAATATCTAAAGCATCCCGTGAGGCCCAATGAACTAAACTACCCCGTAAAATTGCCCCACAAGAAAGATTTATACAACGAGTAACCGCTTCGTTTGGGGGACGTTTCAAAATAGAACCGCATTCAGGACAGCGATCCGGCATTTGGTAGGGTTGGGTGTTGGGGGGACGTAACTCCTCTAAAACACGGACAACTTCGGGAATAATCTCCCCTGCTTTGCGAATAATCACCGTATCTCCCACACGGATATCCAGTTGCTTAATGCGATCGCTGTTATGAAGGGTCGCTTTTTGTACTGTTGTCCCTGCTAAATGAACCGGTTCCATGACGGCCATGGGGGTTACAGCACCCGTTCTGCCCACATTGACTATAATATCTTTAACGATGGTAGGGGCCTCTTCTGCGGGATATTTTAAGGCGATCGCCCAACGGGGGAATTTTTGGGTAAACCCTAACACTTTTTGCAGAGAATAATCATTAATTTTTACAACAACACCATCGGTCATGTAAGGTAAGTTTTTCCTATCAGTTTCCCACTGCTGAAAATAGTTAGCGACTTCCCCGAGAGATGGGCATAACCGACGGTGAGGGTTAACTAAAAAACCACTGTTTTGTAAATAGTTTAAAGAGTCCCATTGACTATTAATTTCTACGTTTTCAAGATGTAAAGTATAGGCAAAAAATTGTAAGCGTCTCTCGTCTACAATTTTCGGGTCTAACTGTCGTAAAGTTCCGGCTGCTGCGTTACGAGGATTCGCAAATAAAGCCTCTCCTTTTTCTTCCCTTTGTTGATTAATACGATCAAATTCATCTAGGGGTAAAAAAGCCTCCCCACGAACTTCTATAATAGGGGGAGGATTCTCTAAATTTAATTTTAAAGGAATAGAACGAATGGTGCGAACATTTTGGGTAATATCTTCCCCTGTAGTTCCATCTCCTCTAGTTACGCCTCGAACTAATAGACCATTTTCGTAGGTCAAAGCTAAAGCCGATCCATCAATTTTTAACTCACAAACATATGCAATAGATTCTATATTTTCTTCTTCACTATATCTTTGCCATCGTTTTTCCCATGCTTTTAGTTCCTCTAAATTGAAAGCATTTTCTAAACTATAAAGAGAGATATTATGTTCAACAGAAACAAATTGAGAAGCCGGTTTATCTCCCACTCTTTGGGTGGGACTATCAGAAGTAATTAAATTAGGATTTTCTTTTTCTAATTGATCTAGTTCCCGATATAACTGATCATAAACAGCATCCTCCATAATAGGATTATCAAGAACATAGTAAGCACAATTTGCTTTTTGTAGTTGTTGTCTTAGTTGTTTTATACGTTGTTGAATCACTATTTAAAGTCCTCTCACATTTATTATTAATATATAGTCATTTTAAAATAAGCTTGAGACATAGAAGTGTTAGTATCCTGCTAACTATGGTAACAATAAAAAGGGGAAGCTTCATCTTATTTGTTTTGAATTAACCATAACTCTGTATAAAGATGATAATCAACAAAATTTTTCATCCTTTCTATCATCTCTGGAAAAAAAGAATTTTTGGTTTCTATAGGTTCAGGAGGATTCTGCTTCCCTGTTAATATTAAAAAGTATAACTTAGGAGGACATATCTTGGTTAATATTCGCTGCGGTAAAATTGAGTTTAAGAACATTGAAGCTATCATCTTTGATAAAGATGGCACCTTAGAAGACTCTAATAACTTTTTACGAGAATTAAGTATCCATCGCGCCCGTTTATTAGATGCCCAAATACCAGGTATTGGCGAACCCTTATTAATGGCCTTTGGCCTGCAAAATAATCAATTAGATCCCACTGGTTTAATGGCCGTAGGGAGTCGTCAAGAAAACTTAATTGCTGCTGCTGCTTACATCGCAGAAACAGGAAAAAGTTGGTTTGAAGCCCTAGAAATTGCTGAAAACGCCTTCAAAACAGTTGATCAATCTCTCAAAAAAGATCGAACCATTTCCCCTCTCTTTGCTGGCAGTTTAGATGTGTTAAAAACTTTATACGAAGCTGGATTAAAATTAGGAATACTCTCCGCTGCCCCTACCCAAGACGTGGAACATTTTGTAAGGGAACATAATCTTTCTAATTACATTCAACTAATGATGGGAGGAGACCAAGGATTAAGTAAACCCGACCCCCAACTATTTCTTAAAGCTTGTCACACTTTGATAACATCCCCCGAGAAAACCCTGATGGTAGGAGACTCTCAAGGAGATATTCTCATGGCAAAACAAGCAGGAGTAGCAGGAACCATCGGTATTTGTTGGGCTAACAACACAGCCCCTCATCTCAATCAAGCCGATATTATTATTACTCAAATTGAGGAAATACAACTTGATTAAACCACCAAAGCATCTAACAAAAATAGAAACTTCTGCCCAATTTGGATGTTACGGTGTAAGATGTTACATTAACAAAAGTTTGTTGTCTGTATCGTTATTGGAGAGGATAAAACAAATTGTCTAAACGTTATTTATTTACGTCTGAATCTGTTACAGAGGGTCATCCCGATAAAGTTTGTGACCAAATCTCAGACACTATTATTGATACTCTACTCAATGAAGATGATCAAAGTCGGGTAGCTGCTGAAGTAGTCGTCAACACAGGTTTAGTCCTAATCACTGGGGAAGTCACCTCCAAGGCCCATATTGATTTTGCTAAATTAGCCCGTAACAAAATTGCAGAGATTGGTTACACTGATGCTGATAATGGTTTCTCTGCTAATAGCTGTTCCGTTTTAGTGGCTTTGGATGAACAGTCTCCTGACATTGCCCAAGGGGTTAGCCAAGCCCAGGAACAACGCAAAGAACTCAGCGATGATGAGTTAGACCAAATCGGTGCCGGAGATCAGGGCCTGATGTTTGGTTATGCTTGCAACGAAACCCCTGAATTAATGCCCTTACCCATCAGTTTAGCCCATCGTTGCGCCCGTCGTTTAGCGGCAGTTCGCAAAACTGGTGATTTAGGCTATTTACGTCCCGATGGCAAAACCCAAGTTTCCATTGCTTATGAAGATGGTATTCCCGTTGGTATCGATACCATTCTCATCTCTACACAACACGATGAAACCATAGGGTCCATCACCGATAACGATGCAGTTCAAGCTAAAATTAAGGCCGATCTATGGGAAGCGGTTATTCTACCAGTTTTTGCAGATATAGATATTAAACCCTCTCAGGATACTCGTTATTTAGTTAACCCTACTGGAAAATTCGTTATTGGCGGTCCCCAAGGTGATGCGGGCTTAACCGGTCGTAAAATTATTGTAGATACCTATGGTGGTTATTCTCGTCACGGTGGTGGCGCATTTTCCGGTAAAGATCCCACAAAAGTTGATCGTTCTGCTGCTTATGCTTCTCGTTATGTGGCTAAAAATATTGTTGCTGCTGGTTTAGCTGATAAGTGCGAAGTTCAACTTAGTTATGCTATTGGAGTTGCTCGTCCTGTTAGTATTTTAGTGGAAACTTTTGGTACTGGCAAAGTGGATGAAACCAAGTTATTAGAAGTTGTTAACGAACTGTTTGAGTTACGTCCTGCTGGTATTATTCAGTCTCTGAAACTCCGTGAACTTCCTTCTCAACGGGGGGGACGCTTCTATCAAGATGTGGCTGCTTATGGTCATTTTGGACGCAACGATCTTGATCTTCCTTGGGAAGCAACCGATAAAGCTGCTTTACTCAAAGATGCTTTATTAAAAGTTGGTGTTTAATTTAAACCCAGTGGTTAACGACTGGGTCTTATAAAGATTCTTTAAGTTTTTAGGGAAAAGAGTTACAATCTTTTCCCTTTTTTATTATGAATTAGCGATCCAATTACCATGAAAACCGCTAGGAACCCGAACTGGTAAATGAACCGTCGCTATGGGTTCAGATTCAAAGTTTCTCGGATCAATAATCACAAAATCACTGGTGTTGGTATTTTCATTGTAAACAAAAGTAACTACATAACCATCTAATTCGGATTGACCTTTTGTACTTGGAATAAAGGCAGCTTCACCTCCATAGCATCCTGGTTTAAATTGATGAATTTTATTAGTTTTATTAACTAGATCATATTGAATTAAGGAAGGAAAATAATTAGGAACTTTCCTCTTTGATAATAACTCAGTGTCAATATAAGGAGCATATCCAAAACCATAAGATTGCCCTATCTTTTCATTATTGATAGTGGGAAAATCAACATAGTGGTCATCTAACTTTTCTGAAGAAATTTGCTGATTTTTTAGGTCGATTGTCATTCTTTGTAAGTTAGATTTATTCTCTAAAATAGCTTGCCAATGGCTTTCCAAATTAATTTCAGGATAGTAAACAAAATCAATAAAAATTTTGTTATTTTTTTCAAATCCATTCATAAAATGCCACACCCAAAAAGCATCAGTCTTTAAGTAAATGGGTTGTTTTTTAGCATCATGACGATCCACTAAAATAATAGTAGTTCCTTCTTCTGGTTCCCAAATAAATGGGTTATTATTACTCTTCGCTTGTTGTAAATTAAAAACAAGAGGACAGTCAAAAAAGATAGCATAATTCTCTGTAATAGCCATATCATGAAACATTACAGGTTTAGTAACATTAATAGGAGTTTCCCTAATAATGTTGCCATTTTTATCAGCAATATAATAATGTAAATAGGGGGTATTAAAAAAGGAATATCGATAAAAATGCAATTCTCCTGTTTTCGGATCTAATTTAGGATGAGCAGTCATAGATTGTTCTAATTGTCCATTAAAATTCCACTCTCCAATAGTTTCTAAATTATTATTAATTGCATAAGGCAAACCAATCTCATATAAAGCTAATAATTGATTACCATAACCGACAATATTAGTATTAGCATAATTTTTAAATTTTAGTTCCTTTAATTCTTTTCCTTCAAACATTTCATAAGCTAGTCCACTGGTTTGAATCCAGCGATTTTTATAACTAACTTTTCCTTGATTCAAATAAATACTATGAAGCATTCCGTCCCCTTCTAAGGGATAATTATAAGAACTTGGGTTAAACATTGGGTTAGGACCATTTCTTACATACATTCCCTGTAATTCTTCAGGAATATTACCCGATATTTTTAAATTAGTAATCTCCACTTCTTCAAACACAGGTGCATTAATTCCCTGTAAAAAAACATTATCACTCTTCCAACTTTTATAGGATTTATACTGTTTATAAATAGGAGTCGATTGACTGGGTAATTGATGGGAAGCGATCGCAGTCATTGCTGCTAGGGATGATTGAATTAAAAACTGTCTTCTTTTCATGATAAATTTCTTTAAAATTGACTATTTTGCATCATTTTTGTAGCAAGTTCTGTATTGATTACAATCCCTTCTGTGGGAAAAGCTTTCATAATATCGATGGCTGTCCATCCTTCTTCTGGTTGATTAATCGCTGCTGAAATTAACGCCCCACGAATAGCATAAAATCCGTTATGATTAGGATGGGTACTAAAGATTTCTCCCATACTTTTTAATAAGTCGTTCATCAAGGGAGTTTTCAATAATCTAGCAAACTTAACTCCATTTATCTTGTATCTTTTTCGTAAAGTTTCTCGCAATTCGGTTAAGGTTTTTTCATCAAATTGACTGGCAAAAAAAGCAAATTCTTTGGTAATTTTTCCTTCTTCCGCATAAATTTCTAAAGACTCTACAGACAAAGGAAACTTGAAAGGACCATAAAGAAAATAGAGGGTTTCTGCACTTAAAACAGGTCGAGGTATTAAAGGAATCAAAGCAAAAGAAATTCCTAAGCAAATACGAGTTAAATAATTCATTAATGGTATAATAAGTTACTGTTTTTAGTTAACCTTTAGGGTTTCTGTTAACTTGTTGAGTGTAAAGTAACTTTTAGGGTTGACCCCTATTTAATAAGGAAAATTTAAGACATAAAAAAACAACCATAAATTATGGTTGTTCTGAGAATTTATATGTTAAGAATTTAAAGTAAAGAACGTAATTGAATAGAAATCCGAGTATTTTTACCTACTACTAAAATAGCAGATTCACCGAACTTTGGGGGGCCGGTTGTAATGACTGGATTGCTAGAAAAGCCGAATTTTTCGGTAGGAATTCCTAGAAAATTGCGATTAAGTTGCTCATCTTCATTATCATCCCAAAACAAAGCCACTGCGTAGGTTTTAGGTTCTAAATTATCAAAAGTGACTTCTAATAATTTATCGGTGACTTTAACACATTGGGTGTTAACCGCGTCATCTTTACTATTGGGAAACCCTTTTCCACTGGAAAAGAGACTAAAGCAGACTTGTCCTTTGGTGTTGCTTAAACCCTCAACCTCAACCGTCAGGTTACTGCTTAGAATAGCATTCGCTGGTTGATGTAACATTAACGCTGTCCCGGTGGACAATAGTAGATTAGTTAGCAGATAAGAAGATTTCATTACTATTTTTGAAAATGTTAAGAATAGAATTGATTGAAAATCTTGCCTCAAGATCGGAAGATCATGAAGTCGTTATAAATCGTTATATTATCTTAAGATAAACCTGGAGCGAATGACAAGTGAACCAGAAAAATGCAAGTTATCTAAAAAAGCATGGCTTTATTGTTCCGATATCACTTTGGATAATAATAGTAATTCAGCAAACATTTATAATACCAGTATGTCAGAACTAAATTTGAATCTTGGGTGCGGTGCCAAACGTCGAGAAAACTATCTCAATGTGGACAAATTTGGAGAACCAGACCTTAAAGTTGATTTAGAAGAATTACCATGGCCTTGGGAAGACAATAGTGTGGCAA
>JBFRWO010000278.1:0-10236 GCA_051439625.1 Crocosphaera sp.
CCAGACGCACCAGAACGCAGCTATGACCTGTTTGGCTCCGGTGGAGGAGAAAAAACGTCAAAAGAGTTACAAGTGCCTCTATTGGGCTGTATTCCTTTGGAAATTGCCCTGAGAGAAGGGGGAGATAATGGGGTTCCTATTGTTATGTCAGCCCCAGAGTCGGCTTCTGCTCAAGCTTTAACTGCGATCGCCCAAAATATTGCAGGAAAAGTGTCTGTGGCGGCCTTAGCTTAGCAGTTAAATTAACAATTAACATCAGTTTTATTGCCTTGGGTTTAGTGGAGTTAGTGACTAATTATTGATCTAAATTTCTAAATCTTTAATTGCTTGTTCAACCTCCACTAACAAAGGCAGTAACTCTTCAGTAATTAATTGCCAGACGATTTCTCATGCCAATCATTTGTCCCCAAGGAATTTTAGAATATTTAGCTTGGTTAGATTTAGAAATATTGTTCGCAGCTTCTCCTATGATTTCAATAAGCCTTACTAAAGCTAAAGATAAAATTCTATCATTATCTAAATCTTCTCTTAATACTGACCCAAATAATGATAGTTTACAGATGTAATAAGTGTGACAAAATTCAGCAATTTTATCAATATTTATAGCAATAGGTAAAGTTAAAGACATGATCCACACATTATTTTTGATTTAAGATTCTCGTAGGATGGGAAAATCAGAGTATAATCTCAGCTACTCATGTATTTCTGTTGCACTGTTGACATCATTAATAGAATGTTTGGTTAAAATATTTTGGATAAGTTGAGGATAATCTATTCTTTACATTTGATTAAAGATATCTTTAGCTGACATTAGACTACATTATAACATTTATGGTTAAAATATATCACTTATTAATCCTTCAAAATTTAGATAATTCTAAATTAAATTCAGGTAAGATATTTTTCCCTGATAAAGTAGTTGGTAATGATACAATTTCTCTTGCTTTATTTTGACGATAAATCTCGACTTGTTGATTTTGTGTATCGATTAACCAACCTAATTTTAAACCACTATTAAGATACTCTTGCATCTTGCTCTGTAGTTGATTTAAAGAGTCAGTTCGTGACCTTAATTCTATGACAAAATCAGGACAAATAGGAGCAAATTTTTCTTGTTCCTGTAACGTTAAACTATCCCATCTTTCATTAGATATCCAAGCAACATCAGGAGAACGTTTTCCCCCATTTGGTAAGATAAAGACCGTGGATGAACTAAACACTTTTCCTAGTTTAGTTTGACGATTCCATAACCAAACTAAACCATTTAATTCAGATTCTCTGTTACCACTAATAGCACCAACAGGGGGCATAATAATTAATTCTCCTTGGGCAGTTTCTTCTAGTCTCCATTGATCATTTACTTGGCAAAGTTGATAAAATTGTTCATCACTTAGACCAACATTCTTTAAGTTTAAGATGATAGTTTCTGTAGTAATCATTGTTAATTTTTAGACTTATTAAAATTTAAAATAGAGGTAAATACAAACTAAAGCTAGGTAAGATATTTTCTCCGGATAAAGTAGTTGGTAATAATACAATTTCTCTTGATTTATTTTGACGATGAATCTCGACTTGTTGATTTTGTGGATCGATTAACCACCCTAACTTTAATCCACTATTAAGATACTCTTGCATCTTGCTTTGTAGTTGATTTAAAGAGTCAGTTCGTGACCTTAATTCTATGACAAAATAAGGACAAATAGGAGCAAATTTTTCTTGTTCCTGTAACGTTAAACTATCCCATCTTTCATTAGATATCCAAGCAAAATCAGGAGAACGTTTTCCCCCATTTGGTAAGATAAAGATCGTGGATGAACTAAACACTTTTCCTAGTTTAGTTTGACGATTCCAAATAACGACATCTGCGTTAAATTCAGATTCTCTATTGCCACTAATAGCACCAACGGGGGGCATAATAATTAATTCTCCTTGGGCAGTTTCTTCTAGTCTCCATTGATCATTTACTTGGCAAAGTTGATAAAATTGTTCATTACTTAAACCAACATTTTTTATATTTAAGATAACAGGTTCAGTGAGCATCATTTTACTTTAATTGATTTACAAAATTTGTGATAAAAATTTCTGACTTCTTTCCTCTTGTGGGTTATTAAAAAATTCTTCAGGTGTCGCTATTTCTACTATTTTTCCTCCATCCATAAACACAACCCGATCAGCAACTTCTCGCGCAAACCCCACCTCATGGGTGACACATACCATTGTCATTCCCCCATCGGCTAAACTACGCATGGTATCTAATACTTCTTTGATCATCTCAGGATCAAGGGCCGAAGTTGGTTCATCAAATAACATAATTTTCGGTTCCATGGCCAACGCGCGAGCGATCGCTACCCGTTGCTGTTGTCCCCCAGATAATTGACCGGGGTATTTTTGCGCCTGTTCCAAAATACCAACTTTTTCTAATAATTGTATCGCCTTAGCTTCGGCCTTTTCTTTGTTCCAATGTCGTACCCAAATGGGTGCTAAAGTAACATTATTGAGGACAGTTAAATGGGGAAATAAATTAAATTGTTGGAATACCATTCCCACTTCTCTTCTAATAGCTTCAATATTTTTGAGATCATGGGATAATTTAATACCATCAATGGTTATAAGACCTTTTTGATAGGGTTCTAAGGCGTTAAACGTACGAATAAATGTAGATTTTCCTGAACCTGATGGACCCATAATAACCACAACTTCTCCTTGAGTTACGGTAAGATTAACCCCTCGCAAAACGTGAAAGTTATTGTCATACCATTTTTCTACATCTTGGGCAACTATAGCGTTTTCTGGGGCAGTTTGGGTCATAATTTCATTGTTCCTTCATGGTTAAACTTTACCTATTTTAGCAATTATTTTTAAACCTCGTAGTTAACCAAGGGGTCTTATTTATCTTAAAATAGGATTGGACTCTAGTAAAAATATTATGCAGGTTATCTTTTTTGGAACCCCTCAATTTGCTGTACCCACGTTACAAAAATTATTAGATCATCCTCAATTTAATGTTATTGGAGTGGTGACACAGCCAGATAAAAGAAGAGGAAGAGGCAAACAATTAATTCCCTCAGCAGTCAAAAAAGTAGCATTAAATCATGATATTCCTATTTGGCAACCAACAAGAATTAAAAAAGATCAAGATACTCTTTCTCTCTTAAAAAAGAGTGAAGCTGATGTCTTTGTAGTTGTAGCTTATGGACAGATTTTATCCTTAGAAATTCTGCAAATGCCTAAGTTAGGATCGATTAACGTTCATGGTTCTATTTTACCTCAATATCGTGGTGCTGCCCCTATTCAATGGTGTCTTTATAACGGTGATTTTCAAACAGGAATTACTACTATGTTAATGGATGAGGGTATGGATACGGGAGATATGTTATTAAAGGCTTATACTGATATTAATTTATTCGATAACGCTCATACAATAGCTGAAAAATTGGCTAATCAAGGGGCAGATTTATTAATCGAAACTCTGGGAAAATTAGAAACTAATGAAATTCAATCTATTCCCCAAAATAATGAGGAAGCTACTTATGCTTCTTTGATTAAGAAAGATGATTTTATAATTGACTGGAATAAATCAGCGATCGCTATTCATAATCAAGTACGAGGATTTTATCCAAATTGTTTTACATCTTTTCGAGATGATAAACTAAAAATAATGGCAACTATTCCTATTCATGATGATTATCTACAAGCATTAGATGAAAGTTATCAAGGGTTAAAAAATCAGCTAGAATCTTTAGATAAGATTATAGGAAAACCTGGAGAAGTTGTTGGTTTAATTAAAAATTTTGGACCAGTGATTAAAACAGGAGAAGGTTTACTATTACTCTCAGAAATTCAACGATCTGGTAAACGTCCCCAGTCAGGTTGGGATTTAGTTAATGGAACTCATCTAAAATTAGAAGAATTTTTAGCTTAATTTTAAAACCCTTTCGTTGTTTTTTGTAGAGAAGTTGCATGCAACTTCTCTACAGGAAGATAGGGTATAACTCATAAGCTTAAGAAACACTATACTGATTTTAATTAATAAAAATTGCCTCACCAAACCAGTAACCTTTCAATTCCTTAAAGGGTTTTACTTCTACGCCAAAAAGAGGATTACCTAAGATTAATTCTTCTTTTTGTCTATCAATAGCCATTAAAACAACTGCATGGGGAAACTGTTGACTCAACCACCGTTGCTTAACATGAAGTAAAGCCATTTGTTTACGATTTACTAATTCATCTAAGGTTAAATCATGATGATATTCTGGGTTTAATTCTAGCTGTTCCATAGCTGAAATTTCTGCTAATGTATTTGTTCCTAAACGATTAGTTTGAGTTAGTTTAGTAACTTTTTTTTCGGTAATTTCTGGATGTTTTCCACTTAGTCTTGCTAAAGTTGTAATACTTGCTGGCGCACAAGTTACGGTAGTTGATTGTATAACAACTCCATCAACAATTTTTAATTCTCCTACCTCATTAATAATAGGAGAAAATAAATAAAATAATACGGATAAACAGAAGGTAATAGCCCCCAATCCAACTAATAATTGATTGCGTCGTTTTTTCGATGACCATCCTGATAATTCTAGGAAAAATAAGAGTCCAAAAAGAAAAAATCCAAAGCACAATAATACATTATCAAAAGCTGCTTGTATATAGAGAGAAAGGACATGGGGAAATAGTTGGGGAAGATAGTAAGCAACGTTAGAACGATCAATGATAATTAATACGGTTAAAATAGCTGCTAAACCGATAAAAATCATCCTAGCAGTTTGTTGATGTTTTTCTAAAGCATTGTCTGCAGTGATTCCTTTTTTGGCTAAATCATTCCCCAAATAACCCCCTAAACCAAAACCAATAACACTCGCTACAATTAAGTCGCTCATAATAATTTCTCTAGAATATTAAAGTAACTAATTAACAAAAATAACTTCACAAAAGTAATGACAATCGGTATAATTAAAGAAATTATGTTGTTATTCTTGTTATTTATCTCCAAAATAACGGAATATAAGAGAATCTGTCAGGAGTAAAATTACGGAAAATCATGAAATTAGTTTTCCATTTATCAGTTTTTTGATTTGTTATTTTTTGATAATTACAATTGTTAAAATTTACTATTATTTTGAGAATCAACTATGAGTAACCTATTAGAAATTGGACAAAATACCCCTGATTTTATATTGAATAATCACAAGGGTGAAACTATCAATTTAAAAGACATTTTAGGGCAATGGTTAATCTTATATTTCTACCCAAAAGATAATACACCAGGTTGCACCACCGAAGCACAAGATTTTACTAGATTAACTCCAGAATTTGAGAAATTTTCTGCCAAAATTATTGGCATAAGTCCCGACTCAGAAAAGTCCCATTGTAAGTTTATTGATAAGCATGATTTATCCATAGAATTACTTTGCGATCCAGATCATACTGTTGCTGAAGCTTATGGTGTCTGGAGTTTAAAGAAGTTTATGGGAAAAGAATATATGGGAATTGTTCGTTCTACTTTTATTATTAATCCAGAGGGGAAAATTGCCTATATTTTGTCAAAAGTTAGGGTTAAAAATCATGCAGAAAAAGTATTAAATCAATTACAAACATTACAATAAAAAGGAAGATAAGAACCTATATTTAACTGCGGTTTCTAATTATTAACCTTCAAATTGGATAATAAAAATTTCGCAATTCTTTCCGAAGCCCCAGGTGGTCCAAAACGGGCTTTTCCTTCCGTTTCGCATTCCTCTAAATAAGCTTTATCTGCCACAGTTTTAGAAACACATTGCGCTGCTTCTTTGAGGGTTTCAGAAGTAGCAGGGCCAGTGCCAATGGTTTGCGCGCAACTACCTATTAAACGGGTTTGTGCCTCGGCAAACTCGTAGGTAAACTGGGGACCTTCTCCTGGTACTTGAATCACTGGTTTCCCCAGGGCAATACCTTGATCCACAGCTAAACCTGCCATTCCTAACATTAACGTACAGTTGTGTAAAATGTCATTAAACGCATCAGAATAACAGATAACTTCTACAGTTCCTTGTTCGGTTTTATAACTTAGTTTATTATCTTCAAATTGCCAACCTTCACTATCAGCTATGGTAGTTAATTCTTTCATCAACTTTGGTACTAAAGCAGCCCGAAATTGTATTTTTTCAGGAGATATAACTTTAATAATTTCTAGCATAAGATTGAGTTGTAATTTAAAATTACGCACCGCTTCAGGAAGTCTTGAACCTGGTAATAAAGCTACCATAGGAGAATCAGCTTTTAGTTGTAAATCTTTGCCAGTTGGTTGTAATTTATCTAGAGAAGGAATACCACCAAACAGGGCTTTTGCTATTCCTTGTTGTTTCAAATCTTTCGCCGTGTAAGGATCTCTGGTAAACACCCCTAAACATCGAGGCGATCGCAAAAAAGTACCAATAAACGGACCAACTTTTAAGGTTCCTTCGTACAAAGCCGATAAACAAGAAATAAAGGAAACATAAGGATAACCAGTGGAATAAGCAAACCCTTGGGATACAGTATCACCAGTAGCCATAATTAAATCACAACTGGGGGCGTATTGCCAAACCGCTTGTAACTGTCGCCAAGTTAACCCAACTAAACCCGCTTTTAGGTCCGTCAAGAGACGTAAACGGTTAATATAGGAAAATCCCCCAGAGGGCATATTTTGGGTTGGGCCGATGATGGGAATATTTAAGCGACGATAAGCATTACCTTCCCCAACAATAGGCATAGCTGCCAATTCTAGATTAGGATACAGTTGTAATAGGGTTTCAATGACGTAGGATGAGTGGTTATCCTCTCCATGACCATTGCTAATAAATAATATTCGCTTAGAAGGTGACGACATAGATTTTCCTTCGATTTTTTCTATAGTTTATATTTAACCTTAATTGATAAAGAAACTAACAACAAAAAAGGTAATAAAAAAATTATTTTTGGTAATAGAGACGCTATTTAAAACGTCTCTATATATGGGCAAAAAACAATATTTAACTATTACTTAAATCAACCCAAATACTCCCATTATCTGTTTTAACTGGAAACACAGATAAAGCCTTTTCTTGAGAGATCATTCCCATAGCTTTTCCTACTAAAGGGGGCCAAGGAGTCCACTCTGTTACTGCCCCAGTTTTGAGATCAAAAGCACTACGGTGCATAGGACAAACTAAAGCACCATCTTCGTTGATTTTGGCTTTTTTTAAGGAAATCTTGAGATGAGGACAGCTATTTTTTACTGCATAATATTGTCCGTTATGATTCAACAATAATAAGTTATGGTTTCCCGTCTTTACCACTTGACGAGATCCCACCGGCAGATCATCAACAGCAAGCACTTTTGTCCAACTCATGGTTAATTATTTTCTATGGATCAGATCCTCAGTGTAAGATTTTTCCGTTTTTTTGACCAGCAAATAGGAAGAGACTAAGCTTTCCCTTTCTTGTTCTCGACTAGCTAAAATGGAACCATCTAGGAAGGTATCAGGAAAAAGCCTACTGCCTTCCGAGGTACAAACCTCAGTCAAACACTCAAAGCAAGATCCCACCATTTGTTGAACACTACGCCAACTAAATCATATATTATAGTTGGGGATTCTTTTTCACCGATTAAAGGTGTTACCGAGAAAGGTGGTGTCTTCACCGAACCGTAAGACTTTGGCTTACTAATCCCTCAGTAAAAGCAATATGATCGATATAGATAATTGCTTACAGGCAAAAGGTCGTGTCTCCGAATATAACTCTTAATTCTTTACTGTACCTTGTAAATATGCCTCGCCCAGTACAATAACACAAATTCTGCTTTTTGCCAGGCCCCATCTAAATTAAAGATTATAGATGGGGACTGCGCAAAAAATTTTGTTCAATTTTGTGAGAGAATAGTTCATAGGAACATAGTCACATAAGACATATCCTTATTTTGCCGGCATTACCCTGACTGGGTGAACTACAACACCCTCTATCCCATAGCTATCAAGCATTTGGGACTGCTTGTTATTGAGGGATTTGGTTTTCTTTTGATGCCTGATTATCTCGATCTGATGTGATCTGCTTTCCAGTACCTATAGAGTCGGATTGTTTACCGACTTCGCACCCCGGAAGGACTTTCACCCTAACAATTCAGATGTCATCGACTCTTAAAAACCAAATCTATCTGCCCTATATATTACCATAGATGACAATGTTTGACTATATTTCTGTTTAATGTTTATGATACGTAACTAAATAGGGGTTTTCTCTTTCAATCTAATGGTTTTTTGGAAACGATTGTTTAATACTACAGATACATCAAACACTGACCAGAAGTCCCAGTTTAAAGGGGAACCGGTCAACTTAAAGGACTGCACCGATGGTCAAACACGCATCTTTTTCACCCGAGAAAGAGAAATTGATCTCTATGAACTCGAAGAATTATGCGACGCTGTGGGGTGGGCCCGTCGTCCCCTACGGAAAGTTAAACGCGCACTGACCTACAGTTTTATGGTGGTGTCAGCATGGGAAGTCAAAGGAAACCGTAAGCGTCTGATTGGGTTTGCTCGTGCCACTTCCGATCACGCCTTTAATGCCACCATTTGGGATGTGGTCATACACCCAAGGTTCCAGAATAAAGGACTAGGCAAAGGCATGATGAAGTATATGATTCGTCAGCTAAGAAGCGAAGATATTAGTAATATTACCCTCTTTGCCGACCCCCAAGTAGTTGAGTTTTACCGTCGTTTAGGGTTTGTTCTTGATCCAGAAGGTATTAAAGGGATGTTTTGGTACCCAGATTAGGTTATAATGGGTGGGAAACGTTACGGGATGTAGCGCAGCTTGGTAGCGCGCCTGCTTTGGGAGCAGGATGTCGTAGGTTCAAATCCTGCCATCCCGATTAATCTAAACCCCGTTGTTGATGATGGGGCATTATAAAAAATGCAACAAATTAAGGAGTTTCACGAACTCTTAATGGAAATGAGCGTCACAATTTCTTAAGAGCGTGTACCATAGTATGAAAATAGATGAAAGGGCTTACTTATGGTTCATTATCCCTTCATCTTTCATGGTTGCCTAACGTAAACTGCCTTTTGATTCCCGTTCGATATCGATAAAAAACTATGAACAATATCATAAAATACTTGTGCCGTCATCACTCACTTTTGTTAGGTGGAACCCTAGCCGCGATTTCTGTACACACTTTAGCCCTTCCTGTCAATAGTGCGCCAGAACCAGAAGTCCTAGAAAATAATCCTAAAGCCATTGTGGACGAAATGTGGCAAATTGTGAATAATGAATTTGTAAATCCAGATTTTAATCGGGTTGATTGGCAAGAAAAACGGAGAGAACTATTATCCCAAGATTACGATAGCCCAAAACAAGCTTATAAAGCCATTCGTGAAGCCCTAGAGGACTTAAGCGACCCCTACACTCGCTTTTTGCCTCCCAATGAATTTTCTGTCTTAACCAGTCAAACCAACGGAGAAGCATCGGGTATTGGGGTAAGATTAGCCATAGATAAACGTACCAGCGAAATTTATGTTGTGGAAGCGGTGAAAAATTCTCCCGCCATCAAAGCAGGATTAAAACGAGGCGATCGCCTGATTCGCATCAACGGCAAACCCACCGCTTTAATGAGCATAGAACAAGCACAAGAGGCTATTGCTGGGGAAGTAGGTACAGAAGTCAGTTTACAACTTTCAAGGCGGGGTAAAGGGATATTTCAAGTCACTTTGGAACGGTCACAAATAGAGATTCCGGCCGTCACCTATAACCTCCAAGAAGATGGCCAGCATCGCATCGGTTACATCAAACTGGATGAGTTTAGTTCTCATGCCACCGAACAAATGAAACTGGCCATCGAAGACTTAGGAGAACAACAAGTATCTGGTTATGTTCTCGATTTACGAGGCAACCCAGGGGGTTTACTGTTTGCTAGTGTTGATATTGCTCGTCTTTGGTTGAAAAAAGGAGAAATTGTCAGCACCATTGATCGCAGAGGAGGTGATCGCCATTTCATGGCTAATAACACTGCTCTAACTGACTTACCCTTAGTTATTTTAGTCAATGAATGGTCGGCCAGTGCTAGTGAAATTTTAGCTGGGGCCCTCAAAGAAAACGGTCGCGCTACAGTGGTAGGGACTAGCACCTATGGTAAAGGTACAGTGCAGTCTGTTCATAACCTTTCCGATGGTTCCGGTTTAGCAGTAACCATCGCCCGTTATTATCCCCCCAGTGGCACGGATATCAACCAAAAAGGCATTAGTCCTAATG
>JBFRWO010000279.1:0-11703 GCA_051439625.1 Crocosphaera sp.
GCTATGACAGGAGTTCGGATGAATTGGGATTGTGCTATTGAATCAAGCGATCGCCAAGTTGTCCATGTCACAGGAAAAATTACCTTAGTGGCCATGGATCGAGAAAAAGGAAAAATTATGCGTCAACTTCCCTCTACTTTTAAAGATGCTTTAACCAAAATAGTGGACTTTTGACGCTGTGAAAAATATTAACAATAATTCTACGACACTCCTATAATCCTACTTTTTAGGATTATAGGACTATGAGAAACTTTCTAGTTGAGATTACTTTTTTCAATAAAACGTAGTTTGTGAAATTTTAAAAAAAATATAGAATATAGAGAGATATCACTATACATCATAGTTAAAATTACTGTCTGTTAACCTTAATTTTTTGATAAAATACAAGACAAGTAAAAAAATTATTTTTATGGAAATTAAACGCTTACCGGCCTTATCTGATAATTACATTTTTCTCTTACATGATACCCATAATAACACGGCTGCTGTGGTTGATCCGGCAGAGGTGAAACCAGTATTAAATTGCTTGAATGAATTAGGGGCAAAGTTAGTTGCTATTTTTAACACCCATCACCACGCTGATCATGTTGGGGCCAATAAAAAACTAATGGAAAAATTTCCTGATATTTGTATTTATGGAGGTAAAGAAGATCAAGGTAGAATTCCAGGACAACAAGTTTTTTTAGAAGAAGGAGATACAGTAAAATTTGCCGAAAAAACTGCTAAAATTTATTTTGTTCCGGGTCATACTCGTGGACATATTGCCTATTATTTTCCTCCCAATAATTCAGAAGAAATAGGAGATTTATTTTGCGGTGATACTATGTTTGCTGGAGGGTGTGGACGCTTATTTGAAGGAACCCCAGCACAGATGGTTCAATCATTAACTAAACTGAGAAACTTACCCGATAATACTCGTGTTTGGTGCGCCCATGAATACACTTTAAATAACCTTAAATTTGCTGTTACAGTTGAACAAGATAATAACGAGTTACAAAGTCGTTATCAAGCAGTAATTAAAGCCCGAAATAATCAGCAAGCAACGGTTCCTTCTTTATTAGGAGAAGAAAAGAAAACTAATCCTTTTTTACGATGGGATCAACCCTCTTTACAAAGTTTAACAGGAATGAGTGATCCTGCTAGAGTATTTGGTAGAATTAGGGGAATGAAAGATAATTTTTAACTTAAAATGGAAGCCAAAAACTTCAAATTAAAAGAAAAAATATCCCATTATTTAGATGATTTTAATAGCCCTATTGGGATTACAGTTAATTTAATAATTTTGGGGCTTATTTTATTATCATCTGGCATTTTTGTTTTAGAAACTTATCCTTTATCTGAGAATATTTTTAGAGTATTTAAAAGATTAGATAATATTATTTTAGCTTTATTTACTTTTGAATATTTAACCCGTTTTTGGTGTGCAGAATCAAAGCTAAAATTTGTCTTTAGCATTTTTTCTTTTATTGATTTACTTTCAATCCTACCTTTATTCCTTGGTTTTATTGACATTAGATTTATTCGTATTCTTCGCTGGTTTCGAGTTTTGAGACTCCTAAGATTAATTAATTTTGAAACATCTTTATTTAAAATAAAATCAGAAGATGGAATAGTTTTAGTAAGAATATTTTTAATTATATTTTCCTTAATTTTTATCTATTCTGGAGCCATTTATCAAGTTGAACATTATAGTAATCCTAATGTTTTTAAAACGTTTTTTGATGCTTTATATTTTTCCGTTGTTACTATGACAACTGTGGGATTTGGTGATGTTATACCCCTTTCAGAAGCGGGAAAAATTTTAACAGTAATTATGATTTTTTCAGGGGTTCTTTTAATTCCTTGGCAACTTGGTATATTGACCCAAAAATTTTTACAAAATACTCAACAAAGTAATCGAACTTGTTCTCATTGTGGCTTAAAATTTCATGATAGAGATGCCAATTATTGTAAGATTTGTGGAACCAAGTTATGATATTAGTAATTATAGTTAGTAGGGACTTAATAATATTAATCCCATATAGGAGTTAGATATGGTAGAAACTCTTGGTATATCTCAAGGAATTAGAAGTTTAACAGAAGTGCATCTGAAGTTTAATTTAACTCGCAATCAAAGCAGTAATTTTTTTACAGAATGGACTGATAATTTACCTGATCTTAGTGTTCAAGACAAACAAACGTTAGATAGTTTAAAAGAGCGATATTTATATTATGCTTCTGATAATTCTATTACCGAGGGAACTCTCAATATTATTATGATTTCCCCTTTATTAGAATTAGCAAAATTATGTGATACCCCTTTTAAAATAAAAGCAGAACAAGCTGTTAAGATTGAGCTTAAAGACTCAGACATTATCTTACAAGGTTTTATTGATGCTTTGGTGATTAAAGAACAATTTTGGGTCATTGTCATTGAAGCAAAACGTTATGGTTTCAACGTTTCTTTAGCCATTCCTCAAGCTTTAACTTATATGATGGCTAATACTAAGCAAGAAAGTCCTATTTTTGGTTTAGTAACTAATGGAGAAGATTATATTTTCATCAAAGTTAGTCATCAAGATAAACAATATGAAATTTCCGATAAATTAACCTTAGCAAAAAGAAATAATCAGGAATTTTATCAAGTTTTTAAAATCATCAAAAATATTAAACAATTCTTACTTTAATTTATTACCTCAACTTAGTATGATATGATTCAATAGTACAAGAAATTCTAGGAAAAATTAATAAATGCACAAAATTCCAGTTACAGTAATTACAGGTTTTTTAGGAGCAGGAAAAACCACATTAGTTCGCCATCTGTTACAAAACAATGAAAAGAGACGCATTGCTGTTTTAGTCAATGAATTTGGAGAAGTTGGAATAGACGGAGAAATACTCAAAGATTGTCAAATTTGTGAAGAAGAAGAAGACCCTAACGAAAACATTATAGAACTCAATAACGGTTGTCTTTGTTGCACCGTTCAAGAAGAATTTTATCCTACCATGCAGCAACTTCTAGAAAGAAGAGACTCTTTAGACTGTATGTTAATAGAAACCTCCGGTTTAGCCCTACCCAAACCCTTAGTCCAAGCCTTTCGTTGGCCTGATATTCGTAATAGTGCAACCGTTGATGGTGTGGTCACAGTAGTTGATTGTCAAGCATTAGCTTCAGGTACATTAGTAGGAGATTTAGACGCATTAGAAGCGCAAAGAAAAGCCGATCCTAACCTCGAACACGAAACCCCCATCGAAGAATTATTTGAGGATCAATTAGCTTGTGCAGACTTAGTATTACTCACCAAAACCGACTTAGTTAAAGAGACAGAATTAAACAAAATTAAAACTTGGTTATCCCAAGAATTACGCCCCGGGGTAAAAATTGTTTCTTGTAATAATGGTGAAATTAGTCCTGACATTTTACTCGGGTTTAATGCTGCTGTAGAAGACAACTTAGAAACCCGTCATTCTCATCACGATCACGAAGAAGAACACGATCACGACGATGATATTAACTCAGTACAAATCATCCTCGAACAAGCTTATGATCCCAAAAAATTAGTGACAACCTTAACAAAATTAGTCCAAGATAACGAGATTTATCGTATTAAAGGCTTTGTTAATGTTCCTAATAAACCCATGCGGTTAGTCTTACAAGGAGTAGGCGATCGCTTCGATTATTTCTACGATCGCCCTTGGCGCGAAGATGAACTCAAACAAACCCGTTTAGTCTTCATTGGTAGAGAATTAAGGCAACAAAGCATAGAAGAATCAATCAATTAAGTAAGGGTGGGGAGATGGGGAGGCTAAAAAGAAACTGGAAAATTATCAGGCTATGTTTCTAGAAATTTCTTGATGGGACTAATATCCCAGATTTGTGACTCAATAAAGCGATAATAACGCCATGTTTCTTCAAGTTTCCATCTATCTCTAGGTAATTTGAATATTATTTTGTGGTCAACAAACCATAGACGAGTTAATTACTCAAAACTAACCTTGATAAACCCACCCCTGGGTAATAATAGTCTAAAATCTGTTGATAGTCGTAACCTTTTCTCGCTAATTCATAAGCTCCGGTTTGACTCATTCCCCGTCCCTTATGAGCGCGGGCTACAATTTCATCTGTAGCTGCATAAAGAGACTCCACCACACCCCCTCGATGGCTTAAAATCTGTCCTTTAGTGCTTCGTACCGCATGATGACCTGTATTATATTCACTGTTTAACCCCTTATACACCTGCCAACGTTGGGTATTACCGAGATCGTACCAAGAACTGGCCGGGCGGATCATGTGAACTAAAGCATAAGACCGCGCGGCGATCGCTTGAGCTTTGAGAGCTTCTGTAGGTGCATTAGCGTGCATTTCACTACCCACCACACTGTATAAATACTGCTCAAAATTAACATGATTGACCACCAGTAAGCTGTTACCCTTGGACACCAGTAAAATTTTTCCCCGATACCAGCGATCTCCCACATAAATAAGACTCTCTTTTGTCGGTTGCACCCAAACCACCCCAGGTAAAGACTTTCCCCCAAAGGATAAAGAACCCCCATTGGGTTTTACATTCCACCCTTGGGAACCAGAAAGGGTTTTTAGTCGTTTACTATCGCGATCGCTGATCACTGCTTGTCCTGACACCCCCAAAGTCGTTCCCGGTGCATCTCGTAAAATAGCCACACGAATATCGAGAGGAGGAGGTTGATAGTTTGCAGGGGCCGGGGCCAAAGATTTAGCAGAAGCAGGAGGAGAAGGAGGAGACATTTGAGAGGGTGAGGAACTAACCTGCTGTTTAACCTCTGACTGTTGAGTAGGGTTGGGGGACTGTTGAGGTTGGACCTGCGTTTGTTTTTGAGAAGGTTGTTTGAGATAAGGTTGTTGAACTTGTGAGTTTTCTCGGGGTGAACTGTCTTTGGCCACTACTTCTGACTGCTGTTGAGAAGGTTGTAATTGACTCAGAGGAGGTAAAGTAGTTGTCTGGGGTGTAGTTTTAGCAGAAGGATCAGAGGGTTGCCAATAAGCGACAATAAAAGGAACGCTTGCAGCACACAATAAAGGGACACCCCAAAGTTGAGGACGGTTGAACAACAAGTTTTTTAACAACTTTTTCATAACGCAACAAGAAAAATAATCTTAAAAAATAAAAATAGTTAGAATACTTAACAATAACTTCCTTCATTAATATAACTGATAACTGATGAGTAATAATTTATAAAGTCACCCCGTCTCCCCACACTCCCCACACTCCCTGTCTCCCCATCACATCTAAAATATGTCCCTCAACTCTCTTGATCGCCTCCTTCAAGCTATAACACAACTTCCCCAATGGGAGGAATATCGTCGCTATGTTGAAATTTGTGATATTTGGTCAACTATAGTGCCAAAAAAAGCGGCCTCCCACAGTAAACCTTTATATATTCAAAGAGATATGCTTTGGATAGTCACTTCTAGTTCAGGTTGGGCCCAACAGTTGTCTTTTCAAAGTTATTCTCTTCTCAAACAACTGAACCATCGTTTATCTTCTTCTCCCTTACAAAAACTTCGGTTTTCTCCTGCCCAATGGCAAGATCATTCCCGTGATCCACAACCATCATCCTCAGAAAAAGGTCAAGGCTTTTTTTCCTGTACTGATATTGTCTCACCTCCAGAAACCAGTCCCCAAGCAACTACCACCCCAGAAGAAGCTTTTCAACGATGGAATAATGCGATCGCTCACCATTTCGAGAACCTTCCTTTGTGTCCCCAGTGTCATTGTCCGACTCCTGAGATCGAACTGGAAAGATGGTCAAAATGTTATCTTTGCATAACGCAACATTGGCAAACAAAATCTCTGTCAAACTTAGAGTAATGATTGAGTTAGCAATGACATTCTTTCTGTTTTCCTCTCTATATTCTCTGATTATTAATAAACTTTTCCCTCGATAGTATCGTTTTTACCCTTGATCCCCGGTCTTTTCTCTATCAATGGACTCAAGATCAGAAATTTAATTATATTAAGTTTCTTTGATTCTAGGGAGATTTTATTTACTTTTGTAAAATAAATATTAAAAAAATCTAAAGCCAGAAAGATTAAGGACAACAGTGAAATCAAGACAGAGGGATAGGTAAGGAGATTTAAATATAGTTAACTGATGTTGGATAATAAATCTTGGAAGGAAAACCTGAAAAGTTCAACTCTCACACCTTGTGGTAAGAATCCCATGAAAACCTCTAATTTTTTGACTTCATCTTGTCGCTTTTGTCGCTATTATCAGACAGAAGGTCGTCGAGGGGGAATGTGCCAACAATTGGGTGTTCCGGTTCGTGCAGAATGGAAGGCTTGTAGTTTGGCTGTTGCACCATTTACCCAAACTTGGGAAAGTTTAGAAGACGTTGTTAAACTGGAAAGTTCTTTCGTTCTAGAATGCTCTGTTGGGGTAGAATCCGCCGAAAAAGTTAATGAACAAATTGCTCGTTAATCTCAATTTTTTGTTTTTAAAATAATTTATTAAACAATCTTATCTTTTTTAAGCCAGCGTACAAAAGATAGCATCTTTGTTAACAAAGGATGCTATTTTTAATAGAAGCACATTTATGAGAAAAGTTCCGTATCAATGGTCACTCAAGCAAAAATAGGTATTCTCGGCGGTAGCGGTTTGTATAAGATGGACGCGCTTGAAGATATACAAGAAATACATCTAGATACTCCCTTTGGTAAGCCCTCTGATGCGTTCATTGTGGGCAACCTAGACGGGGTTTCAGTGGCTTTTTTAGCCCGTCATGGTCGTAATCATCATTTAATGCCTTCTGAGTTGCCATTTCGGGCAAATATTTATGGGATGAAACAATTAGGGGTTGAATATATAATTTCAGCGTCTGCGGTGGGTTCTCTTAAAGAGGAAGTGAAACCCCTGGATATGGTGATTCCCGATCAATTTATAGATCGCACTCATCGCCGAGTTTCCACCTTTTTCGGGCAAGGTCTTGTTGTCCATATCGGTTTTGGTCATCCGGTTTGCCAACAACTGACAGCCATTTTAGGCGAAGTGGTTGAGAGTTTACAATTACCTGAGATTGCCTTACACAAAGGAGGCACTTATGTTTGTATGGAGGGGCCGGCATTTTCCACCATCGCTGAATCTAATTTATATCGCAGTTGGGACGCATCTGTGATTGGTATGACCAACTTACAAGAGGCAAAATTAGCCAGAGAAGCAGAAATTGCCTATGCTACCTTAGCCTTAGTTACTGATTATGATTGTTGGCATCCAGACCACGATCATGTCACCGTAGAAATGATCGTTGATAACTTACACAAAAATGCCATTAATGCTCAAAAAGTTATCATAGAAACCGTCAAACGCTTAGATAAAAATCCCCCTATTTCTGAAGCACATTCTGCCCTAAAATATGCTCTTCTTACCCCTCCTGAACAGATAAGTACAGAAACAAAAGAAAGATTGGGTCTAATTATCAACAAATATTTATGATGAATGAAAACTGCAAATTTATCTCGGTTTAGACTCTTAAAAAAACGGCACAATTTTAACCAGTCTCGCTGCCAAGTTTTGCGTTCTCAATTAGGGTTTAATCAAGTAGAATCAACCCGTCCTAAAACTTGTCTGGGTTGCTGTCATTATCACGGCAAATTTTATGGTTATAATCGTGAGCAAAGAAGCCAATTAATTTGCGGTTTTCATCCTAGTGGTTGGCTAGAAAGCGAACAATGTCCAGACTGGGAAAAAATATAAGTTGTTAAGTAGTTAATTCGGTTGAGTGGGTGTGGGGAGTGTGGGAGGGGTGGGAAGTGTGGGGAGTATTTCCGTTTTAATGTTTAATCTATGCAAATGAAAACTGCTGTCAGAATGGCCTCGCGCAACTTAAGATAAACTTGTGTAATCTGTTTAATTGTTGCTAAAAGTTGCTATGAGTAAACCAATTTATGAGATTGTAGACGAATTACCCACTAATAACATGACCATCAAAGTCTTGAAAGCCCTAGATTTTGTGGTTCCCGGAGAATGGGAGAACTTGGTAGGGTTTGAGAACACCATTCGCACCGTTACAGGGGAAACCGACGAGGACATGATCCAAGAAATCGGCGATCGCGCGGTTCATCTTTTTAATGATAAATCCCAAGGGTATCAAACTGCATTATGGTTATATCAAACTGTCGATAATAGTGATAGTGCCTTAGGGGCCGCAGCTTTAGCCAATAAAATCGGGGAAAAAGTCTCCTTTTTAGGCTTTTTAAACCGTATTACTCCCAACCCAGATAAAGCACAAGCGATCGATTTATGCTTAAAATTAGTCACTGAATTAGTAGCATTTTGTCAAATTAATGGCATTCCTGGGGACAGTATTGGGGATTTTGTGGGTTCTTTGGGGGAGTATAGCGGAGAATCGTTGATGAGAATGGCCGCTTTAGTCTGTTTAGACGGTTTAATTCCCCTCGGTCCCGATTTTATTATGAAAATAGAATCTAGTCTACACAGTCTTTCCCCCAACGAATTAGAGAATAATGGAACCTTTAAGAATATTCAAGGAGCCATTCCTGGTGGTGACAGTGGTAGTCAACTCAATTTTATCGGGGAAAGTTTTGACTCGGTTAAAGGGTGGATGTCAGGATTTGTTGAAGACAAAGGTGTTACTCCAGAGGGACTCTTTGAGAATTTAAGCAACTTTATCGAATATTCACAAGACAAATTAGATTATGTCGCTGCCTTTTTAGACATGACCACCAATTATTATGAACATACAGGAACCCAAACCTTAGCCAGACGCTTAATAGAAAGAGCATTAGCGGAGATATAACCGTAAGATTTTTTAATTAACTACAATGAAGGGGCCACTTAACCCCTAAACTGGGAATAGTCATATTTTGGTAACGCATTTAAAAACTATTAAGACAAAAATCATGGCAACTACATCGGACCAAACGCAAAAAAAACCCCTAGAAATTCGGGAAATTCAAGAAATAGCGATCGCCATTTCGGCCAAAAATCTTAATCCCACCATGCTCTCCCAAGAGTTTCTCAAACAAACAGGAATTGTTCCCAATGAGTGGGAATTGGGGAAACAACCGGTTTTGGGGCAAAATATGTCACAAGTTACCTTCCAAAATGGTGTTAGCATCGTTGCTCAACCTCGCACCATTACTTTTATGGAGTCTTTAGCGAACAAAAAACCCGATGAACTAAATATTCCGAGTGTTGCTGCTCAATATGTCGAAAAACTTGCTAACACAGAATATCAAGGGTTATCTATTACTCCCAAAAGTTTAATCCCTTTTCCAGGTAATAATCAAGGTGCTAGGAACTTTATCACTCAAAATCTTCTATCTCCTGGTGATTGGCAAAACTATGGCAATGCACCCCTACAAGCTGGTTTAAACTTATTGTATCAACTGGACCGTTGTCAATTTAGCCTAAGTATTAATGAGGCTAAAATCCAAATGCCAGATAAATCTGCCATGCCGGCTTTGTTGTTTGCTGGTAATTTTAATTACAATCTAGCTACGGTCAATCCTGGAGAAGTGACAGCTAAGTTAAAGCAAGCAATTAATGATTGGCAAAATGATTTGACTGCCTTTCAAGAGATTGTCAATCAACGCTTTTTAGCGCAACAACAACCAGCTACTTTGTTCCCTGGAACTTAATTTAAAACTCGTCTTTAAAGATGGTTTTTTAGGAGTTTAGTTCTTAAGAATAAGGGGTTAAGAAATCAATTTTCTAACCCCTTGTTTGTGATGAATTTAGTTCTATAATATTTAAGAAAAATGATTCAACTTAAACTGTCATTTCAAGATAAAACAAGAGTAAATCTAATTGGATTGTCAACTCTAGTTATCGCTTTAATTTCTATTTCTTTTGCTCCTATTTTTATTCGTATTAGTGAAATAGAACTAGGTGCAAATGGAACTGTTTTTAATCGATTGTTTATATTTTTTATGGTTTTTGGCTTAGCTCAAACCATTAGACAGCGATTTTATTCCCCTGAAGATATCTCAATAAAAGTGCCTTTCACTACTAAACATTGGCTACTTTTATTATCAGTAGGTATTATTTCAATTACTTCTTTAGGACTCTGGGCAATCTCTTTGGAATATACCAGTGTTGCTAACTCTATGTTATTGAATAATATGACTCCTATTTTTACCAGTATTGGGGCTTGGTTATGCTTTGGAAAACGCTTTGATACTAAATTTATCGTAGGAATGATTTTAGCCTTATCAGGGGCAATTTTTCTAGGTTTAGAAGATTTACAAGGAACAAATGGCCATTTAATTGGGGATTTTTATGCCCTATTATCGGCGGTTTTTTTGGGTATTTATTTCTTGATTGCTGAACAGTTAAGAAGTCATTTTTCTGCTACCACTATTTTATTATGGCGGTGTGGAGTTGGCAGTATTTTGTTAGTTCCTTTTGTCTTATTTACTGAAGTAAAGTTATTTCCAACGAGTTGGCAAACTTGGTTAGCAGTAATAGGATTAGGGATTATTTCTGAGGGTTTGGGACAAAGATTATTGGCGGATTGTTTGGATAAATTTTCCTCTAGTTTTATCGCTATGTTTTTATTATTAGAACCTATTGTTAGTGCGATGTTAGCTTGGGTTATTTTTGCAGAAGCATTAAATTCAACAACTTGGATGGGCTTTGTTATTATTTTAACAGGAATTTATTTAGCCCAATCGAGTAATTCTGCTGTTCATTAATCTTGAAGGGTTATTAATAATAATCCTCCATTAAACTACTATATGCTATACTGTTTCACATCTTTTTTTCAAGATAAACTCAATGAAATTCAATTTATTTAAACCCTTGTTAATTGCTAATGTGATAACTGGGCTAACTGTTACTATCCCAGTCATTACTTATGCACAAACTCCTAACCCCAGGATACTTATTGCTCAAGAAACCAAAGAACTTGACGAAGAAATGATACGTCAAGCAATGGACGCTATTAATGAAGCTGAAAATCGTGAAGATATTGACGCAATGTTAAAGTTTTTAGCCCCCTTTTCTATTTCTGAAATAACTGTTGAATATAAAGGTAATATTTTGACAACAAATTTAGAAGGGGTTAATGCTCATCGACGTATGTTAAAAGATACCTTTGCCCTGGTGAAACAACGGGAAACTATCAATGATTATATGACAGTTAGAATTACTCCCGATGGTCAAGTAGGGGTGGTAACACGAGTCATTTTTGAAAATTTAACTACCAAAGATGATCAAAGTTTTATTGTTTCGGGTACAGATATTATTCGATTCGCCATTATTAATAATCAGCCCAAAATTATTTCTGTAAAAAGTCAAGGATGGCTCGAACCAAGACCCACCGAATAACTGAATCTAAACCTCATTAAAAATAATTAGGAGAGTAGTAAACATGAAAAAAAAGACAGCAATTAGTTTTAGTTTAACCGTCACCACATTTTTGACTACAATACAATTATTTACAACCCCGGCCCAAGCCAATTTTGGGGACTTTTTATTAGGGGTTGGGGCGACTCTTGGTGTCGGAGCGATTATTGAGGGAAATAGAGCGGATGCGGAGCGGAGATACCGTCCTGTTCCACCTGAGCAAGAATATTTCAGAGGGATACAAGATGGAACCCAATACTGCTCGGTTAAGGGGGAGAGAGTCTGTGTTCGCGTGTCTTTAACGCGAACACAGTGCCAAAAGGATTTCTTGTTGTTGGGATGTGAGGGTTAAATTTTTTGGGTTAGTACGTGGAAATG
>JBFRWO010000280.1:0-9925 GCA_051439625.1 Crocosphaera sp.
AACCAACGATAACCACACTCTTTCAGAGCTTTGATATATTCGTAGAGAGTATCAGGATTATTGGGTAAGTGCATTTCTGGGGGAGAGAACCCTTTAACCCGTCTCAGGGCATCATAACCGAATAAAGCTGCAAACTGATGCTGCCAAGCTTGTATCTGTAACTTGAGGTCAGGAATAGGGGTAGAAGGGGCAACCGCGTGACTCCACATAGTTCCTAACCATTCCACATAAGACTGATATTGGGGGTCACAGGCCATGCGCTTGAGGGGTTCCAGGATATCGTGTCGAGGAGTTTGTTGAAAATCCCATAATAAATTACCAGAATAATCCAACATAATGCGAGGATTGCAACCATTATTAACTAAATCAGGGACAAATTCCCCAATCCGCTTATAACACCAAGCAAAGGTAGGAGCGTTATGATTGTCGCCAATATGTTGATTGTCAAACATATGTTGGAGGTTACTAATCAACGCACCGTTATGACCAGCAGGAATAGTGGGTTGGTGCATATGAAGGGCGCAAGCAAACCCAGATTTTACATTAGCGAGATTAATATTAGAATGAGGGGCAAAAATAAGATCGTCGTGTTGTACAACTGAAGCGATTTCGTCTTCCCAACCACTAATGGGAGGTAAATCGGGTCTCGTCCCATTAATATGGTATCCGTTGGAGGAGGGTGCTGTTGCAATCATACTTATTGGTTTTCCTTCAAATCTTGATCAAGACAATTTGATGGTTCTAAAAATCTCCTCTCACACCTACACCTAAGTCAAATTTATCTCTTGATCTGCATATTACTATACATTTTGGGTAGGCAAACCTTAAATTTTCATTAATTTTAATACTAACTATTTAAATAGTTAGTATAAGTGAGCTATTTTTAATATTTTCTTTATCCAAGGTCT
The DNA here is from genome assembly GCA_051439625.1 of Crocosphaera sp. Classification (GTDB taxonomy): domain Bacteria; phylum Cyanobacteriota; class Cyanobacteriia; order Cyanobacteriales; family Microcystaceae; genus Crocosphaera. Next base: position 909 of record JBFRWO010000280.1, read on the forward strand.
TATTAAAGGGATAGCTTTTATATTTGCTTGTTTTTTGCTAATTTAATCCTAATTCAACCTTACCGATGCCTAGATTCTAGGTAGAAGAAAAAAGCTAATTTTATATTTCTAACACTTTTTCTGGTCTAAGTCTGTTGATAAATATCTAGGTTTCATGACATTATAGCTATCAATTATTAATTTTTCAACAGATGCAACATAGTAACCGTCTTGGCCGTCTAACCCATCAGTCATGTTTTAAGATTCTGAACGGAATCTGGCTCTTTTAGCGTTATTTACAATTAAAGTATTTGCAAGACTCATAAAAAATCACTATGACTGCTGCACGCGATTATATACCTACACCATCTCCAAGCCGTTACCGTCGTCGTCAAAAAGCGACTCCAACCCGTCATTATCAGTCTGTTGCTCCAAAAAACATTACTCGTAAGGTTTCTCAACCTCGTTCTAAGGTTACACCCTTACCCACCGAAAGAAAACAACTACCTTTAGCCTTACAATTTCTTTTATTGGTACAAAAAGGTTCCACCACTTTTACTTTTGGTTTAGTGGCTATTACCTTAGGGGTATATGCTTGGACTGTGTACGCCCCCACACTTTGGACTCGAGAATTTTCTAAACTGAAAACCCTACAAAGAAACGAACGCCAACTAGCTGCCAGCAATGAATCTTTAAAACACACAATGGCAGAACAGGCCGAAAAACCCGGATCTGGTTTAACCCTTCCCAACCCCCATAAATCTCTGTTTATCAGCCCTGCAAAGGTTTCTGTGATTGAAGTGGCTGATCAGACGACTGAAACCCCAACACCTGCCATTATTCCAGACACTCCTATTTCTTACTAACTAATTACTTCTCACACTCGAACTGGCCATGGGTAACTCTCGATCTCCAAAGCGTTCTTATCGTTCTTCTAAAAAACCCGTTTCTCGAAAGAGAATTAGTAAAAATTCTGTTAAAACTCCCAGACGGAGAGGCAAAGCAAAACCCAGCCCCTTGCCGAAATTTCGTCTGTTATTGGTGTGGGCAGTTTTGGTGAGTGGAATGTTAGGGTTAGCCTGGAAAGCTTATCAGTTGCAGATTGTTCAGGCAGAGGAATTAAAAAGGAAAGCCACTTTACAACAAACGGTCAATATCAGTCCTTATATCCCACGTAGACCGATTATTGACAGTGAGGGTAACATTTTAGCCACCGATCGCTTGGAATATATTTTATATGTTCATCCCATTCAATTTAAACGCCCCCAAGCCGAGATAGCAGCTAAATTAAGCACTATTCTGGAGAATAAAACCCCTCAAGAACTGATAGAACGCTTTCAACAGCGTAAAACAGGGATTCCTGTAGCCCGAGGATTAAGCGAAGGAGTTGCTAAACAAATTCAAAGATTGGGGTTAGATGGGATCGATGTGGATAAAACCTATCAGCGTTTTTATCCTCAAGAAAAGATGATGGCCGATGTAGTGGGATTTGTAGATCACGAAAGAAAAGGACAAGCTGGCGTAGAATTAAGTCAAGAAAAACTTCTACAACGGGACTTAGAAAGCTTATTTGTCAGAAGAACGGCCTTGGGTGCCATTCTCCCCAACTCCCTGCCCCACAATTTACTCAAGTCTAACGACTGGCGAGTACAATTAACGGTGGATATGCGTTTGCAACGGGCCGTCAGGACTGCTTTGCAACAACAAATCCAGAAATTTAACGCCAAACGAGGGGCCGTGATCGTTATGGATGCGACGGATGGCTCAATTTTGTCTTTGGTTTGTGAACCGACGTTTGACCCCAACCAGTTTTATGAGTCTAGGATGGACTTATTGAAAAATTGGACTGTGAGTGATTTATATGAACCAGGTTCTACTTTTAAACCCATTAACGTCGCTTTAGCTTTAGAAGCAGGGGTAATTCAACGTAATACGGTATTCCATGATTCCGGGTTGGTGACGGTGGATGGTTGGCCGATTAGAAATGCTACTTTGAGAGGGAACGGATCGATTAATATTGCGGAAATTTTGCAAACTTCCAGTAATGTGGCCATGGTTCACATGATGCGACGGTTGACAAAAGAGGATTATTATCGGCGTTTACAAGCATTAGAGATTGATAAAAAAACAGGCATTGAGTTACCCGGAGAGGTTCGGGGACGGTTAAAATCAGAAAAAATATTTATGGAGCGATCTATTGAAGTGGCCACCTCTTCTTTTGGTCAAGGGTTCGCTTTAACCCCCATGAAGTTAGTTCAGTTACAGGGTGCATTGGCCAATGGGGGAAAATTAGTTACCCCTCATTTGGTCAAAGGGTTAGTGGATGTGGAAGGAACCCTACACTGGCAGCCTAAACATCCTACTAAACAAATTTTTTCCCCAGAAGTCAGTCAAACGGTGGTGGAATTAATGCAAACAGTGGTGGATGAGGGTTCAGCCGCGAAAACGGAAAATTATCGTATTGGGGGGAAAACGGGAACAGCACAAAAAGCGGGGCCGAGGGGCGGTTATTTGCCTAATGCGAAGATTACCAGTTTTGTTTCCATTTTACCTGTAGAGTCCCCTAGATATGTGGTTTTGGTGTTGGTAGATGAACCCCAAGGGGCTAATACTTATGGGTCAACTGTGGCGGCCCCTGTGGCTAAATTCGTCATAGATGCGTTGATCTCCTTGAAGGGTCTTCCACCATCAAAGTAAAGTAAGGAATTATCATCAATATATTCAGACCTTGGATAACTCAGATTAAATACTATCAGGATCTTCTCCCAATTCTCTCAGTCTAGCCGCTAAACGTTCTGCCCGTTGTTGTTCATTATCAGCCCGTTGTTGTTCATTATCAGCCCGTTGTCGTTCAGCTTCTTTGGGCAATAGAACTAAATTTTCTTCGGTATCGTAAAACCTTAACCAAGGGGCAAAATCTCGGTTAATTTCTCCTTGCCAAACCCCCACCCATAGGTTTAATTTCTGACACCATAACCATCCTTTTTCATTGGCTACTATGTCTTCATAATTTCCCGATGATTCTAAATGCCAACCTCGTAAAGAATTAGCATCAAAGGGATTATAAACAAAATAGTCAGCGGTTTTAAATGTTCTTTCATAGAGGTCTTTTTTCGTGGTTACATCTATCTTGGCGGTACTGGGTGACATTAATTCAATAATGACATCGGGATAGCGTCCCCCTTCATCCCAAACTACCCATCCTTGTCGGGTGTAGCTACCATCTACATCGAGGACAGCAAAAAAATCGGGGCCTTTGAAATCTTTATTTTTGACCTGTTCTCGGCTGAAATAAATAAACATATTTCCCCCGGTGAAAAAGTCAGTGCGATCGCTATAAACTTCTAACAAAGAATCGCAAAGTAGATTGATACTGACACGGTGACGATTACTTTCCAAGGGTTCTCCATCATCAAAAATTAAATCGCTGGGGGGTTGATTTTGTTCCCACCAGTCTTCGGTTTCGGTGAAAGTTTGTGCGCTAAGGGGTTCAGTTAGTTCAGGAGACATAGTATAATTTAGTGAACACTAACATACATTTTAACTTATCTATATTAATTAATTATCAATTGTCAATTATCCATTATCCATTGATAATTAATTGCCCACCATTTCTATCGCTAGAGATCATTATTTTCAACTCCAGAACATTTAAAAGCAACAGGGATCTCTTTATCTAGACCATCCACTCTACAAGTTACTGAGCCTTCAGAACCTGTTAAGATATTTCCTTGCAAAATAAAATATATTTGATTCTTATTAATGACCAATAATGATAAAATATGAGAATTGTTGAATTAGCTAGTTATGACTTCTGCAATCTCCTCACAATTAGATTCTGTTTTAGACTCCACTGATATTATTCCTTGGGAAAATGTTGATACTGTGTGGAAAAATAGGGTAAAAAAAACAGTTGAAAATAATTGTATTCCTAAGTATTTACTGACTCCTTCTGATCTTAAAAGTTTAAGTCATACTGTTAGAATAGCAAGCAAAAATAAATGGTCAATACTTCCCTGTGGTAATGGAACTAAATTAAGTTGGGGTGGTGTGGTTTCTGAGACTAATCTTATTATTAGTACGCAAAAACTTAACCAAGTGATTGATCATGCAGTTAGTGACTTAACTATCACTGTAGAAGCAGGAATAAAATTAAGGGACTTACAGGCTATTTTAGGGCATCATAATCAATTTTTGCCTATTGACCCTGCTTACCCCCAAGATGCCACCATAGGGGGCATTTTAGCCACGGCAGATACCGGTTCTTGGCGACAACGTTATGGAGGAATACGGGATCTGGTTTTGGGACTCTCTTTTGTGAGGTGGGATGGGGAAATAGCGAAAGCAGGGGGAAAAGTTGTTAAGAATGTGGCAGGATATGACTTAATGAAACTATTTACTGGTTCTTATGGTACATTAGGCATTATTTCTACTGTTACCTTCCGCTTATATCCTATCCCTGAAGCCTCCGGAACCTTAGTGATGAGTGGGGAGGCGGAAAACATCAGTAAAATGGCACAAACCTTGTTACAATCGGGGTTACAGCCTACTGCTGCTGAAATGATCTCCCCGTCTGTGGTGAAAAGTTTAGAATTGGGGGAAAAGATGGGCTTAATGGTACGTTTTCAAAGTATCCCAGAAAGTGTTAATGAGCAAAGTCAACAAGTGCAAGCGATCGCTGAAAAATTGCACATAAAAACGATATTTTGTCAAGATGAAATTGAAGAAAATCTATGGAAACGATTACAAGAAATAATCAGAGTTGATAACACAAATTCAACTATAACAGGCAAAATAGGAATTATACCCAATCGAGCAGTTAACTGGTTAATGCAATTAAATGATTTGACCCCGGAAAAAGCATGGGCAATGATTAATTTAAGTAGTGGCATCGGACAGTTTAAACTGGATATAGAACCCAGTTTAGGCATTTTAAAACAACTGCGATCGCTTGCTCAAGAAAATCGAGGATTTTTAACTATTTTAGAGGCAAATAAAGCTATCAAAAAACAATTTGAACCTTGGGGATATCCAGGTAATGCCTTACCCCTAATGAAACAAATAAAAACTCAATTTGACCCCCATAATCTCTTTAGTCCTTCTCGTTTTATTTAGTTTACTTTTTGAAGAACACTTATTATTATGCAACTTTCCGATAACTCCAATAATAGTTTTAATTTCCAAGAAGCTTTAGAAGAAGAAATCAAAGGATTTGATACAAAAAATCCGCCGAAACAAGAATTAATTGATAGTTGTGTTCACTGTGGCTTCTGTTTATCTACCTGTCCAAGTTATCGTGTTATCGGTAAGGAAATGGACTCTCCAAGGGGTAGAATTTATTTAATGGATGCTATTAATAAAGGAAAAGCCACCTTGGATGAAGCAACTACCCAACATTTTGATAGTTGTTTAGGCTGCTTAGCTTGTGTTTCAACCTGTCCATCGGGGGTACAATACGATAGTTTAATTTCAGCAACCAGACCCCAAGTTGAAAGAAATCAACCGAGAAATTTTGCAGATAAAATAATTAGAAGTATCATTTTTAATATCTTTCCCTATCCCGGAAGATTACAAATTTTTCTTCCCTTACTTTGGGTATATCAAAAGTTAGGAATTCAAAAAATTGTACGGACAACAGGGTTATTAAAACGCTTCTTTCCCCGTTTAGCAGCAATGGAGTCTATTTTACCAGAAATAACCCTTAAATCCTTCAATAAAACATATCCTGATGTTATTCCAGCAAAAGGTAAAAAACGTTATCGTGTGGGAGTGGTTTTAGGGTGTGTTCAAAGGTTATTTTTCTCCCCTGTTAATGAAGCAACTGTCAGAGTTTTAACCGCTAATGGTTGTGAGGTAGTTATTCCTAAAACTCAAGGATGTTGCGCTGCATTACCGGCACACCAGGGACAAGAAAAACAAGCTCAAGTTTTAGCAAAACAGATGATTGATAGTTTTGCTGATACTGGTGTTGATTATATCATTATTAATGCGGCTGGATGTGGTCATACATTAAAAGAATATGGTCATATTTTAGCCGATGATACAGAGTACAAAGAAAAGGGTGAACAATTTTCAAATCAAGTTAAAGACATTCAAGAATTTTTAGCAGAAATTGAATTAACCACCCCACTATCTGCTGTAACAGATGATAATTTAACCCTAGTTTATCAAGATGCTTGTCATCTTTTACACGGGCAAAAAATCAGCTTACAACCTCGTGAACTTCTAAAACAAATTCCTGGAATAACATTAAAAGAACCCATTGATGCAGCTTTATGTTGTGGTAGTGCAGGGGTTTATAATATGTTACAACCAGAGGTGGCTGAAGAATTAGGAAAACAAAAAGTTAATAATTTAATGAATACAGGGGCAAAATTAATTGCTTCTGCTAATCCTGGATGTTCTTTACAAATTAAAAAACATTTAAACCAACAAGGAAAAGATATAAAATTAATCCACCCTATCGAATTATTAGATTATTCTATTAGAGGGGAAAAATTTAAACTTTAGAAGCAGATGAAACAATCGAAAAATCGATTGTTTCATAGATAATTATCCTAATTATGTTCTGTTAATGGTTCTTAACTAATGTCATATATCAACAAAAAAAGTAGGCAAAAAATAGCCAAAAAGAAAGATAATTTTTGTCGTAATCTTTTGACGATGAGCGGTATTATAGTGATTAGTTTTCTAGTATTAATTTTATCAATAGATTGGTACATTAATAATCAATTTAACCAGTCTATTTATTCCGATATTAATCAAATCCCTAGAAAAAAAATAGCCTTAGTTTTGGGAACTTCTAAATATGTTAACCAATCTCAAAAAACACGCTATAATGCCTATTATGCCTATCGAATAAAAGCTGCTGCAAAATTATATCAGGCAAAAAAAGTGGATGGAATTTTAGTTTCAGGAGATAACTCAACAGAATTTTATGACGAACCTAGTCAAATGACCGAAGATTTAATTAAATTGGGTGTTCCTGCTCAATATATTAATCAAGATTATGCAGGGTTTAGAACCTTAGATTCTATTGTAAGAGCTAAAGAAGTTTTTGGCTTAGAAAACTATACCATTGTCTCTCAAAAATTCCATTGTCAACGAGCATTATATATTGCAGAAGCAAAAGGCCAAAATCCTATTGCTTTTTCTGCATCGGATATACAATCTGTTGCTGGAACAAAAACAAGATTGAGAGAAGTTTTTGCTAGATTTAAAGCATTTTTAGACTGTAAAATCTTAAAGTCCAATACCAAATTTTTAGGCAAACCAGAAACCCTTCATTACCGAGGACATTCCTAATTCAAGAGATTTAGAAATAAACCTACCCCCCTAACCCTCTCCCAGAAGGAGAGACTTCAAACGCGAATTTTTTGTTTTAAATCCCGTCGTAAAAAACGGGGTCTTATTCAGTAAGTTTTGTCTCATTTCCATTGAAATTAACTATAATTTTTAACTTCACAATTCCGAATTCTGATTTTTTGAAGTTCCTTCCCAGTCGGGACAAGAATCATTATTAGAACCATAAGGGTGCATTCCACAAACAAATAAATTTTTACCGTATAATCGCCCATGATAATGTACACATCCCCGACAAGCAGGATGAATATTATGAGTGGGTTCTATTTTTGGGGAAAGTATTGATTCAGGGTCTTGGTTATATTCATAATAGTAGTAGTAAGTCTGAGATTCTTCGCCAATAGAAATATCAATAATGGGTGTAAAAACATCATCCAAAAACTGATCAATTTCTCTGACTAAATCATTTTGAAAATCCTCAACTGCCGTTTCCATAGACTGCCCTACTTCATCGACAAAACCCTCTACAGCAACGGTAACATTTTCTATCCATTCTGTTAAATCTTTTTGCCAGTCTTCCATAATATTCGTTTATTGAAGTTTACTTAATATAAAATAGTATTGGGTTATTATTGTCAATTATTGATTTTTTAAACGCTCTAACTCTTCTTGTAAAGATTCTACTTGTTGTTTAAGATTGTCTAAATTTTCTTGTTTTGATGTTTCTGTTTTTTCTTCATCTTCTTCGGAAACAATTTCAATTAAACGAGGTTCTTTTTGCTCATTTTTTTCAGTTTCACTCGGGTTAACTTGTTGCGCTTGCTGAATCATGTCATCTACATATTTTTTAGCTTCTTCTGCGGTTAATTCTCCCCTGGCCACCATTTCATCAGCTACTTTCTGAGCTTGATTTTTTAATTCTTGTATAGTAGTTCCTCCTTTTTCTGCTGCATAGGAAGCAATACCAACCCCAAGATAGAATGCTTTTTGTACTAAGTTACCTAGATCAGCCATATTGTCCTCAAGTTTAGTCTTTTTTTTAATTATAACATTAATATAGTCTGGATTCTATTCAGGAAGAAACTTTAAGTGGATATTCTGATTTTTTTTTGTTTCCTTTTTTAGATTAATTATAGCCTCGTATTTTGCGAGAATATTGAGTTAACTTAGGAAATTTTTGACTAAATTTCTTCTTAATTTCAGGTTTGAGCAAACGGACAGTAATTTGATTACTAAAACTAGCTATTCTTAAACATTTAATTCAACTATTCTCCAACAGAAAAAGATTCTTGGGAAAAGTAGAAAACTTACTAGAAAACATCCAGTAGCAACGGTGAGGTTTCAATATGCAACATTAGATATTTGGGGACTAAAAAAACCTATTCCTTTGGTGGATCGCGTTTTTCTTTTCCTCGATACCGTTCAAAGAGTTTAGAATTTAATTATCTGCTACAAAAAGCAGTGGTGGAGATAATCTGCAATCTGCAATCCAGAAAACAGGGAAGGATACTGTGACTAATAACGAATTACTGAGTCTAATTGAGCAAGCAGCAACAGAGGAGTGGGAAGAACTCGACTTATCGGGACTGGAGTTAAGAGAGTTACCACAACAAATTGGTAACTTGACTAAACTCAAGACTTTGATCTTGGGAAAATGGGATGAAGAAAAAGAAGAATCGGTAGGCAATAATCTTACTTCTTTACCCCCAGAAATAGGACAATTAACCACTCTTCAA
>JBFRWO010000281.1:0-4455 GCA_051439625.1 Crocosphaera sp.
TTTGGCTTGATATCTGGCCCCGGCGGCCCCATCAAAACCATCAAAGGAGGGAGGACTTAAAAATAAGGTTTTTTTCATGTTTTTCCTTACCGTTCACATTTACTCACATTAGTTTCTCATCGGTACACTTACCTGATGAGCAAGTTCCTGTAATGCTAACGAATTTTCTATTAGTTGATCAAGCAATTTTGACATCCTCACCGCCCTAAAAGTGCGGTGATTCCTAAACCTCACGATCTAGGTTTCTGTTTCAATGCAGTTGCCTTCCGAGACTTACTCTCTTCAGGTCTTACACTCGCTCCACAGACTGACACCGCAAGCCCTGCGGCCAAAATATTTTGAGATGCGTTAATGTCACGGTCATGTTTAGTCCCACATTCAGGGCATTTCCATTCCCTAATATTTAACGGGAGTTTATCTACAATATGACCACAATGGCCACACCTTTTGCTACTGGGAAAATAGCGGTCAATTTTGACTAATTCTTTGCCGTACCATTCACATTTATACTCTAGTTGTCGATTAAATTCACCCCAACTAGCGTCACTAATCGACCTAGCTAATTTACGGTTCTTGACCATATTTCTAATAGCTAGGTCTTCAATAGCAATCAGGTCATTGTCTTGCACAAGTTTAGTGGTTAATTTGTGAAGAAAGTCGGTACGAGCATCTTTAATTTGAGCGTGTACTTTAGCTACTTCTCGGGAAGCATGAGCGCGGTTATTTGAGCCTTTGGTTTTCCGACTCAAAGCCTTCTGCTTTCTTCTTAGCTTTTTGTACAAGTGGTTAAATTGTTTAGGATTGGCTACTTTCTCCCCGTCGCTAGTGGTGATTAGGCTAGTAATTCCTACATCAATACCTATCTTTTTACCCGTTTTTGGTAATGGTTTGATGTTTGAATCTTTAACTAAAATTGAGACGAACCAACGTCCAGATGGGTCTAGTTTAATTGTTACTGTAGATGGGTAACAATCTTGAGGTAAAAAGCGACTCCAGATTATATTTAGAGGCTCCTTACACTTAGCTAAAAATAGCTTACCATCTCTCCATTTAAAAGCAGACTTGGTAAATTCTGCACTCCCTCCATTCCGTTTTTTCTTAAAGTTAGGATATTTGGCTCGTTTTGCCCAAAAGTTAGTAAAAGCTGTCTGAAGGTGTCTTAAACACTGTTGCAATGGAACACAGCTAACCTCATTCAGAAAATCTAAATCCTCTTGCTTTTTCCACTCGGTTAACAAGCTTGATGTTTGAGTGTAACCTACCCTCTGTCGCCCTTTATACCAGCCTTCTGTGCGTACCGCTAACGCTTTGTTATACACTAAGCGAACACAGCCCATTGTCCGTCGCAAGAGGTTTTCTTGCTCAGTGGTTGGGTAAAAGCGGAACTTGTAGGCAACATCTTTCATGCCTCACATTTTAACATATTTCTTGTGATTGTGTTAATTAAAACACTAAAGTCGTCCTGAAAGGAAGGGGTTTCATACCCAATTTTTCGATTAAGTTAAAAGTATAACTTAATTGTTAAGAATTTATAGATCCTGAGAGTTTGGTAAAATAAACAATGATCATTCCTTATTGTGGATAGGTAATAGTGAAGTTTCGTCCTTTTTTTGCCACTCTCATCTTTGGTGTTATTCTGCTTCTCTCCCTCGCAGCAACCAGCGTCTATTTCATACTGAAACCGGGTCCTTTACCTCTGTTAGCAGGAGGGGTTATTAAAGAACCAACTACAGCAATTTTTCTCCCCAGACAAGCACCAGTTATGGTTTCTTTATTAACTAACCCCGATCGCTTGGATGGGTTGGGACGGTTTATTGCTTCCCCCGAAAAAAGACGGCGATCTCATCAGGAAATACTCACAATTGAAAAAACTTTATTAGCTAAAACTGGATTAGATTATCAATCACAAATTCAACCCTGGTTAGGTGAAGAAATGACTTTGGCTGTTACTTCTCTTGACTACGATCATAACCCTAATAATGGTATTAAACCGGGTTATTTATTGGCGGTTTCTACTAAAGACCAAGAACTGGCTAAAGAGTTCCTAGAAACTTCCTATTCTACTGATGCGATCGCCGGGACTTCTGATTTAATTTTTGAGTCTTATAAGGGGGTTAATTTAATTGCTCAACAAAATCCTAATCTGACTAAAAATACACCTCTTTCTGCTACAGCAGTTGTAGGGAATATGGTTCTTTTTGCTAATGATATACAGGTGTTAAAGGAAAGTATTAATAATGCACAAGTTCCTGATTTAAACTTAAAGAATGCACCAGGTTATCAGAAGGCATTAAAGACTATTATTGATCCGAGAATTGGTATTGTTTACACTAATTTTCCTGCTTTATCTGCTTGGTTGGCTAATCTACCTATCCCAGAATTACCTGAGATTACTCAAACTTTAACTATTGCTTTTTCCATCAAAGAAGAGGGGTTAGTTGCTCAAACTGCTTTGATTGGAGTCTCGGGAGAAAGCGATCGCTCTCCTATTTTGTCGGAACCAGTTGGGGCGTTTTCTTATCTTCCTGACAACACTATTTTAACGGCAGCAGGTACTAACTTAAATCAATTATGGCAACAAATTGAGACAGGGTTAGACCAAGATAGTCCCCTACAACAACTATTAAATCGCGCTATAACCTATCTGGAAGAACCTTTAGGGGTAAATTTGGCAAAAGATATTTTTCCTTGGGTTCAAGGGGAATTTAGCTTAGGTTTAGTACCAAAAGAGGAAGGGGGTGAAGCAGATTGGATTTTTGTTGCGCAAAAAAGTCCTAATGTTGCTATAGATGAGGTATTGACACAGTTTGATCAACAAGCGGAAGATGCTGGTTATACAGTAGGAAAATTACCCTTATTAGACAAGGATGTGACGGTTTGGACACAGCTAAAAGCAACGGTTAATCCTGATAAAAAAAACTTGGCTAGTTTGCAAGCTGAGGTAAGTGGTATTCATGGCAATGTTGATAATTATGTTATCTTTTCTACTTCGATTGAAGCTATTTCTGAGGCTATCTCTTCGGATTATACGAAACTAATAGATACGGAAGAATTTCAGCACGTTGTCGAAGGACTATCCCCAGAAAATGACGGCTATTTCTATATTAACTGGGAAAAAAGTGAACCTATTTTAAACCAAAAATTACCCATTACCAGAGTAGTGGAATTTGGCGTTAAACCCTTATTAAAAAATATTCGTTCTTTCACTGTCAGTAGTCAAGGTAGTCAAGATAATATTCGTCGCGCTACTATTTTCTTTAATATTGGTGTTTAAGACAAACAAGATGCTTGTTCCGGTCTAGAAGGGTGTGTTACTATTTGTAAATAAATGTAAATAACACACCACTAGAAAAAAACATGAAAGTAAAATATCCCATTAATTTGCACAAAGCACTAACATTGTTCTTTGTATTAGGTTTGATGACTCTATATCAAAACTTTAGTGTTACTGCTTGGGTTTATTTGGCACTGCACGGAACTTATGGTATCCTTTGGCTATTAAAAGATAGAATATATCCTGACAAAAGTTGGGAAGAAGAAATACCTGTTGCTGTAGGAATTTTCGGCTTTTTTGTGGTTGATCTTTATTGGGTTGCTCCTTTTATTTTAATCAGTCAAAATATAGAAGCATCTCCCCCTTTAATTGGTGTAGCTGTTTCAATGAATCTTGTGGGTATTTTACTGCACTATACTGGAGATGCTCAAAAATATTACACCCTTAAATATCATTCAGGATTAATTACAGAAGGATTTTTTGCCCGTTGTCGCAACACTAATTATTTAGGAGAAATCTTAACTTATACTAGCTTTGCTTTATTAACTCAGCATTGGTTACCCTTTGTTATTTTAGGACTATTTATTAGTCTTATTATGGTTCCTAATATGCTCAAAAAAGATAAGTCTCTTTCCCGTTATCCTCAATTTGAAGCTTATAAACAAGTATCTGGTTTAATCTTCCCTAAATTATTTTTGAGTGAATCTGAAAAAAATGTTGTTTCTCAACAAAATTAATCTTCAATATTATGCTCAGGAAATGTCCAAAAAATCAGCTATATATTGATTAACTAATTCTGGTTGTTCCTGTTGTACCCAATGACTACAATTAGGAATATATTTAATAGTTAAATTCTGAACATAATCATCTGTTTCATAAGTCAATTCTTTTCCTAAGTAGATGTCATTTTCACTCCATACTATTAATGTAGGAATATTTATTTTATTCCATGATTTTTGAGGTTTAAATACTCCTCTAAAAAAACAACGATAATAATTAATTGCTGCTGTCAAGGCACCGGGTTGTGCAGCAGCTTTTTTGTAAGCTTCTATGTCGGCTCTTCCAACAATATGGGGTAAAATGTAGCGGTAGCTACGTTTTATCCCATATTGTCAATGGACTTTAATCTGAATCATTTACTTAATTTTCCTTATGTGACAATTTTAAGTTGTCAGCAACAA
>JBFRWO010000282.1:0-3670 GCA_051439625.1 Crocosphaera sp.
ACAGAATAAGGGGTTAAGCGTTCGTATTGCTCTACAGACATCCTATGGGCTATATTTAACTCGGGAGAAGCATATTGCGCTTGTGCATCGTGTATGACTGCTTCCATCAGTTCTTTCGGAGAGTCAGGAATGTCCTGCACATCGTAACCATTGCCCTGTAAGGCTTTGATTACTTCGTAAATTGAGCCAAATACGTCTAAATAGGCGGCTGTTCCCACATTTCCTTTATCGGGTGGGAAACTAAACACGGTAATAGCTACTTTTTTGTTGAGTTTAGGCTTCTTCCTTAAGGTAGCCCATTTCATAGCTCGTTGGGCTACTGCTTCGATACGATCTTGAAGTGCGATCGCCCGGCCTGTATTTCCGTCCCGTCCTGACATTATAATGGGTTCGATGGCACCGTCTAATTCAGGGATGGCTATTTGCAACGCAACTTGGATGGGATGTAACCCGAGATCGCTTTTTTCCCATTCCTCGGTGGTTTGGAAGACCAAGGGTAACGCACACATATAGGGACGGTTGAGGCGTTTTAATGATTCTATCGCTTTGGGATGATCTTGACGAGCTGGACCACCTACCAATGCGAAACCAGTTAATGATACTACAGTATCAACGGTGGGGACGGGTTCTACTCCTTTAACGCTATTATCCCAGAAATAAGCTTCTACGGGTTTCGAGAAATCCAAACCTCCGGCGAACACAGGGATAACTTTTGCCCCCATACATTCTAATTCTTGCACCATTGCGACATAATGTGCATCGTCTCCAGTGACAAGATGGGTTCGTTGTAAAATAAGTCCGATACAAGGGGCCAAGGGATCTTTTAGGTCATCGGAAATATCGCTACGACTGTTATACCATTCCAGGTAAGAAGGAACATCTTCAAACATCTGCATGGACAAAGGATGCCATATTCCCATGTCAGGATAAACCACAGGCTCTTTGTAGTCAACCTCTTTATCCTCAAATAGATCAGGATAGGAATATTTATGTGCCAACATTACTAAGAAGTTCTCTAAGTTCTCAGAAGACCCTCCTAACCAATATTGGAAACTTAACATAAAGTTGCGAGCATCTTGCGCTTTTTCCACTGGCAGATACTTCAAAACTTGAGGCAGTGTCCGCAATAACTTTAACATAGCATCCTGGAAACTTGCTCCAGAATTTTCTTTGCGTTTGCGCATAAACTGGGCGATCGCACTTTTGGACTGTCCCAACTGGGCCATAGAAAAGCTACCCAACTTATTTAAGCGAATGACTTGGGGCATTGAAGGGAATACCACCACCGCATCTAGGTTATCACGATGGGGCTTCACCGCTTCAACCACTTTATCTGCTAGGTCTTCGATGAAAATTAAAGAAGCGATAAATAAGTTCGCTTCTGCCACATCTCTTTGAAATTCTGCGTAATTTTCGGGGTTTCTTAACTCTTCAATTAAATAGCCACTTATTTCGATGGCTAGATTAGGATTATTCTTATTAATAGCATTAACTGCTGCGGAAAGGGAACTCTGATATTGAGGTTCTAACACCACATAGACCACCTTTAGCAAAGAACGACCATTAGTTCCCTCTGGAACGATATGGCGAATGGTGGACTTGACATGGGTAAACATATATGGTATTGCTCCTTTGTTTTTATTAAGGTCTGAAACGGTGGGGAATCTAGCAACATCGGCTAAGAAAGTTGCCAGCCAAAATCAATTAGCTCTCTATGTGTTTGTATCAGAAAACGACACCCAATGGATTGTTTCATGGATAATTTGACACATTTTGTAAAGAAAAATGACATATTTTGTTACAAATATTGACAAAGTTACTGAGTGTTTACTCAAGTTTATATTTACAAATTTTATTCATTTTATTATTGACAAATTGACTCTTAAGTGTATTTAATTCAATTATTGATGAAAGACAATAGATAATATAGATTGGAATAGCATTTCTATTTTAAATGATTAGTTATAATAGTAAAAATTAATCTCACAAATATAAAAATTGTAAAAATGAGTTATAGTAAGTTTAGATGTATCAAATTAAATTGAAGAGGAATAATATGCAAAAAGTTGACTTAAAAGAAGCAACTAAGCAATTAGAAGAATTAATTAACAAAGCATCACAAGGAGAAGAGATTATTATTATTAGTAATGATGGAGAACCTTTCCAAATTTTACCTCTAAAATTTAAAACACCTAAACCAAAATTTGGAAGTGCAAAAGGTTTAATTGAGATGTCAGATGATTTTGATGAACCTTTGAATGATTTTGACGAATATACACGATGAAATTATTACTTGATACTCATATTTTTCTGTGGTTTATTGATGGTAGTTCCAAGTTGAGTCAAAATGCTAGAACATTGATTGAAAACCAAACAAATGAACGTTTTTTAAGTATTGCTAGTTTATGGGAGATTGCCATTAAAGTTAGTATTGGTAAACTTAAATTACAATTATCTGTATCTGATTTAGTAACAGAACAAGTTTACGATAATGATATAAAGTTACTAGCAATTACTCCTCAACATTTAGATATACTAAAACAGCTAGACTTTCATCACAAAGATCCTTTTGATCGTCTAATAATTGCTCAAGCAATAGCTGACAATTTAACTATACTGAGTGTTGATTCTATATTTGATAATTATCCTCTAAAACGTTTATGGTAAAAATAAGAAGTAGAGAAAATGACACAGACTAAAACTTATAATCAATATTTAATAGAATCTTTAAAAAATCCCACAGAAGCAACCGCTTATCTTTGGGCAATTTTACAAGAAGAAAACACCGAACCCGAACTTTTAAAAGTCGCTTTAGAAAACATCTTAGAAGCTTTAGGAGAAACTCAATTATCTCCTCATGAAATACAACTACATAAAAAGAAAATTGATGACTTATTAAATCAATCAGGAAGCGAAGTAATTTATAGTTTAGTTGCGTGGTTAAATAAGTTAGGTTTAGAGTTAACTGTTAGTATTTCTGAAGATTCACCCTTAGTTGATCAACAGGAATCTCAAGATAATATAAATAATAGACAACAGTTTCAAATTTTACCGTTAAAATCAAAAAAACCTAAACCAAAATTCGGAAGTGCAAAAGGTTTAATTGAGATTTCAGATGATTTTGATGACCCTTTATAAGTACGAATGAGCAACATATAAGAGTATATTAAAAATTATTATTATTTAGTTTAATTTTCATCAGAAGATGATTATTATTTAGCTAAATGTTTAGAATTAGGAATTATGGCACATGGAGACAGTCAAGAAGAAGCAATACAGGAAATTAAAGAAGCAGTTAGGGTTCATTTATTGATGTTGCTAGAAGATAGTGATCAGATTCCTGAACCTAAATCAATGATAGTCAATTTATAAGGACAGATAATACTGGTTAGATTATCAAAAGAATCACGAAAATGACACAGGCTAAAAACTATCATCAATATTTAATAGAATCTTTAAAATATCCCACAGAAGCAACTGTTTATCTTTGGGCAATTTTACAAGAAGAAAATCCCGAACCTGAACTATTAAAAGTTGCCTTAGAAAACATATTAGAAGCGTTAGGAGCAAGTAGATTAAACTCTCATGAAATACCCTTACAAAAAGATCAAATTGATGAATTATTAAAGAAATCAGGAAGCGATGTAATTTATAGTTTAGTTGCGTGGTT
>JBFRWO010000283.1:0-10352 GCA_051439625.1 Crocosphaera sp.
CAATTAGTTCGGTAATCCAAAAAATACTGACAAAACTGCCTAAAATAGTAACTTGTTTTTTGATTTCACGGGAAAGATCATTATTTGGTGAACGACTCATAAGATTTATAGTAGAATGATGCTATTAACAATGATAACGATTGAACCATTGTTTTGTCTAAATTTTTGATCTAATACTCCAAGTCATTATTATATTGTTGTAAGATTATGGTTGCTTGCCCAACAGTAGGAGTATATTGAATATTATTAACGACATATATACAAAAGTAAGAATATTCAACTCGTCCTTATTTATTTTGTCTATACATATATATAAATTGTCTACATAAATGCTATCAATGGTTAGAAGTGATTTCTTTAAATACTCAAGATGTAGATCATAAAGTTACAAAAGAATAAGGGTTGAGTTGACAAGATAAGGTCATTAAACAACATTACACCAGATGATGATAATAATAGTTACAATAGTGGGCAAAGTTCTTCTAAAGGAAAAGTTTTACCTGTTTTTCCATCTAAAAGACTTTGTTTTAAATCATTCAAAACTTCTTCTCGACTATCTTATAGTTCTTTTGTTTCAGATAACTGCACTATAATAGTCTTCCAAAGTTCTAAAGGAATTAAAACATCTGTTTTTTCTCCTTTTTCATTAGTAATATAACGTAGATGATCTTTTATTTGCTTAAGAGTCATCATAAAAATTATCTTTGATAATTCACTTTATTTATAGGACAAGTAAATACGCTCTATTATTAGAGCAATTTTTTCATTTACAATGGTGGACAATTATTGTCGTTAAGTTAAAAATCTAATAATAATATAGTAGAAGATACGGTGATTTCTGATAAAATAATAATGCTTAGAATTGACACAAATGATTAGGGATAAAGAAAAGCGGATGAAACTAACAAATAGTGAAATGGATTTTATCGAAGTAACTGGGATTCGTTGTTACGGTTATACAGGTTATTTACCGGAAGAACAAGTTTTGGGTCAATGGTTTGAGGTAGATTTAACTTTAGGTGTAGATTTAAGGGATGCTGGTACGAGTGATAATCTCGATGATACGTCAGACTATCGACAGGCGATCGCTATTGTTAAACATCATATTAAAACAACAAAAGTTGCTCTAATTGAACGGTTGACAGAAATTATCGCTCAAGAAATTCTTAATTTACCAAACCTCAATCAAGTTAGGGTGAGATTGACTAAAGTTGCCCCACCTATTCCTGATTTTGCTGGCAAAATTACTATTGATATTACTCGCAGCAAAGGTTAATGATTAATTTTCTTAATATTAAAAAATATTAATTGATGATATTAGTTGAACTGATTTTGGGAAAACTTGGTTTTTATTATTATAAATCCCAGAGAACACTTAGTATCCGTAGATTTTGGCAGAATATTCCGTATTTGTCACCAAGCAAAATCTAGCTTAAATCTGTCACATTTATAATAGAAAGGTTGTCGAGTAATGATGACCAAACATTGAACATTGAACATTGAACATTGAACATCTTTCATTTTGGTTTCAAGCCTCTCCCTTTAGGGAGAAAGAAGTTTGGGAGAGGTTTCAAGCCTACTTCCAAACGAATGATAAATGATAAATGTTAAATGAAATGACCAATAATTCTAAAACAGCACTTAATTGTTTAACTTGAAAAATTACTTAGGGATTTAGTAACAATGAGATCATCAATGAACTTATGGCGTTTTAAACAGATGGGAATTGCTATCTGGACTTATCTGAATCAACCTTTATTTGATCCTAATAAACCTATGGTTTGGGAAATGAGACGTTTCTGGTACTTATACAAAATTCAACTCTTAGAAAAATGTTTTCTGAAAGACGGTACGTCTCAAACCAATTATACTCAATAATAGAGTAAGGGTTTTGGCCGTTTTTTTATGAGTATTGATGCTGAGATTAGCCGTTTATTAGATATTATGCCTGCTTCTGGGAGAATGTTAACTAAGATTATTAGTCAACCCCAGCAGTCAAAGGTCATTGATGCACCATTTGCGCCCCCTTGGAATCGAGAAGGCCGTCCTATTTATATTAACTTTGATTTATGGCGACGGCTACCAAGAGGCCAGCGAGATTTATTAATATTAAGGGCGACGAGTCGGTTAATTAATATTCGTTGGTTCAAGCCAGATATTAATCAATTAATTGTCTTAGCTGGAACCATCGGATTAATGGTAGAAACAGGTCAAGGTGATGCAGTAGGAATGTTAGTTGCTGGAGGTTTAACAGCTATTTCCGTAAGACAAATTTGGCGAGATAATCGCAGTATTCAAAGAGAATTAGATACAGATGAAGCTGCTATTAAAGTTGCTTTAAGACGAGGTTATACAGAGGTAGAAGCGGCACAAAATCTTCTGCAAGGCATAGAAAATGCTGCTAAAATAGAAGGACGTTCTATTTTAAATTTTACTGAATTAATTCGCAGTCAACACCTAAAATCTTTAGCTAATCTTTCTAGTGTTGATATTCCTGAAAAAATTGATTTTTAATTAATAATGATGTAAGAATTCAGGATTAAGCTAAGATATAAATCGACAATATTATGTTGATCAAGTAAGCTGATAGCTGAATGCTTAAATAACAACATTAATTTTGTTTAAATTTGTATCAGTACATCCAGTAATCATGCCTCCTAATTGTTGTATTTTCTTTAAATAGGCGATCGCTTCACTGGTTATCATTTCTCCTGGCATTAATACGGGAATTCCAGGGGGATAAGGACAAATTAATTCACCGCTTATTTTACCGATACTTTGTTCAATTTTGACTGCTTTTTTAGTAGCAAAAAACGCATCTCGGGGGGATAATTGTAAGGGAGATGGATTAAGCAGATGAGAGGCTGAAGATAACTGATTATCAGGAGATGAGGAAAAAGAATCACTGAGGGTTTGAAAAGCATTAATTAACTGATTAATATCCTGTTTTCTATTGCCAATGGAAATAACAAAAGCTAAATGAGATAACATTGGTAATTCAGCAGTAACTTGTAATTTTTCGCGAAAAATATCATCAACTTCTAACCCACTTATTCCTAAACCAGTAACATTAACCGTCAACCGGGTAATATCTAAATTATGAAATCCTGGCCGCTTTTCTGTTAATTCTAAGACTGCTAAGTTATTAATTTTCTTAATGTTTTCAATAGCTATTTGTGCTAACTCAATAGTTTGATTTAATAATCTTTCTCCCTGTAACGCCATTTGTTGCCTCGCCCCATCTAAAGAAGCTAATAATAAATAGCTGGGACTGGTAGACTGGACTAACTGTAAAGCTTGACTAATTTTTTCGGGATTAATGCGATCGCCCTGTAAATGTAGCATAGAAGCCTGAGTCATCGCCCCTAATACCTTATGGGTCGATTGTACAGTTAAATCTGCCCCCACGGACAAAGCAGAAGGGGGTAAGTCCCCATGAAAGTTAAAATGCGCCCCGTGTGCCTCATCCACCAGTAACGGGATATTGTAACGCTGAGTAATAGCAACCAGAGAGCGAATGTCGCCACAAACGCCGTGGTAGGTGGGGTAAACCAACAAAACAGCTTTTACACCAGAATTCTCTTTTAACGCTGCTTCTAGAGCCTCTGGGGTAATGCTCAGAGCAAGATTCCATCTAGAATCATATTCAGGATTAAGAAAAATCGGAACCGCCCCAGAGACAATTAAGCCCATAATGACAGATTGATGAGCATTACGGGGTACAATGATTTTATCTCCAGGGTTACAAGTTGCCGCAATAGCAGCAATAATGCCACAGGTTGACCCGTTGACCAGAAACCAAGTCTGATCAGCCCCAAAAGCTTCAGATGCTAAAGTTTGGGCTTTGGCCATGGCCTCATCGGGGGCAAACAGGCTCCCCAATTCTGGTAATTCTGGTATGTCGGCTTGAAACACTGCCTCCCCTAACAAATGCCGTAACGGATTACTAATTCCTTGTCCCCGTTTATGGCCGGGAACATAAAAAGCAGCATCGGGTTTGTTTTTTAAGGTGTTTAAAACATCAATCAGTGGTGTGGTGTCTTGACGATACAAAAAAGAGTCTGATGATTTGGTCATTAACTAAAATAAATCAACGGTTATGGTTCACAAGTCAAAATTATCACCTCTTCCTAAAAGTAAGAGGATTAAATAAATGATAGTTTTATGTCTTTCTTCTTCATAAATGAAGAGGGTTTAGAACTAATTCGGGCATATATTTACTTTTGGCTTTCACCAAATTATCTTTACGTTTCCCCGAAGGACGCGGTAATGGTTCATCTAATGAGTTTCCTCCCGTCTCCTAGTCAAACTTTAAGGATAATTTTCTGCAAAAATGGATCATTCACTGCTTGGCTTTCACCAAATTATTTTACTCAGATTGAGAGCCAAAAATAATAAAATTTTGCTTTAAATTTATTTCTTGTGGGTAGTTTATGAAAAATTAAATGCTTATTAATATAATCTCTAACTGTTTTGACTTATAACTGTTAATATCCCTTACTTACAAACGTCTATGGAACTTAATTCTCCTCAATATAAAATCCTAATTGTTGATGATGATCCTGCGGTTTGCCAGTTAATTTCAAGATTTTTTAGCTACAACAACTATGAGATTAAAGCTGCTGCTGATGCCAGAACCGCTAGACAACTTTTTCAAAATTTTAACCCGGATTTGGCTATTTTAGATGTTAATTTACCGGATGAAAGTGGGTTTAATCTCTGTAAAGAAATCCGTGCAACAGGAACTTTAGTGCTGATGTTAACCTGTATGACGGATACAAGTTATGTTTTAGAAGGGTTTGAACAGGGGGCTGATGATTATTTAACTAAACCGTTTAATTTAGAAATTCTTAAAGCCAAGATCGCTGCTTTATTAAAACGCGGTGGTGGTAAAGAACTCAGTCTTAATACACCAAATAACTCTCTTACTATTAAGGGATTAACTATTAATCCAAACCGATGCGAAGTGACTCTCAATGATGAAGTTTTACCCTTAACAACTTTGGAGTTTGAATTATTATATTTTTTGGCAACTCATCCTAACCGAGTTTGGGAAAGAAGCGATCTCATTTCTGCGGTTTGGGGTAATAATCGTGAGGTAGGAGTTGAAAGAAAAGTAGATGTTCATATTGGTCAAATTCGTAAAAAAATTGATGATATTAACTGCCAAATTATTAAAACTGTTCGAGGGAAAGGTTATCTATTTGAATATTCTGAAACTGATTAATTTTTAATTTGTAAGTATTCAGTTATCAGCTATCGACTTAAAAATAAGGGAAAAATAAGTAAGATTTTCTCTGAAGAGACTTTAGAGAATTACATAAATACCTACCGCTTTTATCCTTTAGTTGAATGCTGAATACTTACCAAATTTTTACATATTTCCCCACATCAAGCGTCCATACCAAAAAACGATTAATAGTCCTAATGCTAACCAATCTTCTCCTATTAAACGTAATTGATGCCAGTCTACTTGGTGTTGGTTAGGACTAAGAAAACCCCTAACTTCCATAGCGATCGCAATTTCTTCGGCCCGCATTAGTAGGTTTTCAAATAATTTTTCTACTACAACTAACCAAACTTGTAAACTTTTTTTGATGCCTAATTTTTTCCAATTAATTGCCCGAGTGCGAATTGATCTTATCAAATTTTGAACTTCTTCTAAGACTAAAGAAATGAACCTTAAGGACAAGGTTAAGGTTAATAAAATTTCCGTAATAGGTATTTTAAAGCGACGTAAGGGAGATAATAAATTATCTAATCCGGCGGTAATTTCTTCGGGTGCAGTGGTTAATAAATATAAATTCGTGCTATAAATTAAAATAAAAATTAAGGTGCTAATTCTTATCCCTAATTCTAGAGAACGACGGGTTATAAATAATCTACCTTCATCTATTAAAACATAACTATAATTGCTGGGTTGAGGTAAGGATAAATCAGTTTCAGGTAGTCTCGGTTGAGAAGAAACGGCTAACCCATCAGGGGATAAAGTGGTAAGAATAAGTATTAGGAAGCTTAGGATTAATAACCATCCCATTTGTTGTTTCCAAACTCTCAAAGGAATTTGCGCAATTAAGGTGAGAATCATTAATAATCCTACCAAAACTAATCGCCATTCTGGTGTGGATAAAATCGGGGCTAAAAGAAATGATAATAACCAGGCTAACTTAACTCTGGGATCGAGTTTATGTAACCAAGTGAAAGGGTTTTCTAAATAGAGTCCGATGGGCAGCGATCGCAATAAATCCATAGTTGATAATTAATTTTATTTGAGTTTAATTTCTCAATTTTTTAGAGAGTGTTAATTTTATTATCCCATAAGAGACAGACCACTTTTTTGTTAATATAATTAGTTTAACAGCTTAGCGTTTAGACATAATGCCTAATCTTGTCTCTTATGAAAAGATTTTATCAGAAAAGTTTGCGATTTGTCTGCTTATTGTTATGGGTATTTTTGGGATTAGTTGCTTGTGATAATTCTCTGAAAAATGAGCGATCGCAGCCTCTTACCCAAGATCCTTTTATTGAGGTCTATTTTAACCTAAATCAAGCCAAAGGTGCTGATTATAATGATCCTTATCGTAACATTGAGCGTCCTGGGGACAATTTAGAAAATATTATTATTAATAGTATCAATTCGGCTCAATCGACTATTGATATTGCTGTGCAAGAGTTTCGTCTTCCTAATATTGCAAAAGCTTTGGTTAAACAAGCAGAAAAAGGCATCAAGGTTAGAATTATTTTAGAGAATACTTATAACCGTCATCTGGCTAATTTTTCTCCAGAAATAGTTCGTCAGATGGAACCACGAGAAAAACAAAGATATGAGCAGTATATTGATTTTATTGATCTTAATGATGACCAGATATTAAGTAACAAAGAACTTGCAGAAAGGGATATTTTCACTATTTTAAATCAAGATAATATTTCTATCATTGATGATACAGAAGATGGATCAAAAGGAACAGGTTTAATGCACCACAAATTTATTATTATTGATGATAAAGTGATGATTATAAGTTCAGCTAATTTTACTTTAAGTGGAATTCATGGAGATTTTAATAATGAGCAAACTAGAGGCAATGCTAATAATTTATTAAAAATAAAATCATCGGAATTAGCGCAACTTTTTACTGAAGAATTTAACTTGATGTGGGGAGATGGTAAAGGCGGAAAAAAAGATAGTCAATTTGGTATCAATAAGTTAAAGCGATCGCCAAAAACTATTAAGATAGGAGAATCAGAAGTGACGGTTAAATTTTCTCCTGATTCCTCAAAAAAAGATTGGCAACTAACCACTAATGGATTTATTGGTAGGGTATTAAATAATGCTCAAAGTTCGATTAGTTTAGCTTTATTTGTTTTTAGTGAGCAAAAGATAGCTAATACTTTAGAAAGCAAAAATAATCAAGGTGTAAATATTAAAGCATTAATCGATCCAGACTTTATTTTTCGTTCTTATAGCGAAGGTTTAGATATGTTAGGGGTTGCTTTGAGTAATAACTGTCAGTATGAAAGAGATAATCAACCCTGGAAAGAAAAGATTAATACGGTTGGGGTTGCGAACCTTCCTCAAGGAGATAAATTACATCATAAATTTGCTATTATTGATGATAATATTATTATTACGGGGTCTCATAATTGGTCAGCATCAGCTAATTATAAGAATGACGAAACTTTATTAATAATCAAAAATCCTCTTATTACAAAGCATTATCAACAAGAATTTGAAAGATTATACAAGAATTCTACTTTGGGAATTCCTGAATATATTAATAAAAAAATTCAAAAAGATATTAAAAAATGCCCTAAATTATTAACTCAAGAAACACAAGAAAGTGCAACAAAAATTATTAACTTAAATACCGCTAGTTTAGCAGAATTAGAAACATTACCAGGAATTGGGAAATCCCTGGCAGAAAGAATTATTGAAACTCGTCAGATTCAAACTTTTACTTCTTTAGAAGACTTAACAAGAGTAAAGGGAATTGGAAAAAGTAAGATTAAAAAACTAGAAGGAAAAGTAAGCTGGTGAGATTCCTAGTTCCTCGGAATTACAATTATATCATTCTGAGAAAGGATACTCAAAGATACAGAGAATATAATATCCTAACTAATTTTTTAACTGCTATATAACTTGCATTTTAACGCCCCCTTGAGGACTGGTAGTAAACCCTCTTCTAACAGGTAAAATAGGTTGAGAATTAACTAACTTTAAGTTAACCTGTTTTAAAACCGTTGCTAAGACTAATTTCATCTCATATAATGCTAACGCATAACCTAAACAACGGCGATTACTTCCACCAAAAGGTATAAATTCATAAGGGGAAAATTGACGTTCTAAAAAGCGTTCTGGTTTAAATTGTTTGGAGTTAGGATAAATATCAGGATGATGATGAACTAGAGAAATACAAGGACCTAAAGACATTCCTTTTTCTAGGGAATAACCCATAAATTCCCAGGATGTTTTAAGAGTTCGATTAAAGGCAAATAAGGCGATAGGATAAATTCTTAAAGTTTCCGAAACAACTGCACTTAAATAAGGCAGTTTAGCTATTTCCATCGGATCGCTATCAACATTAATTGTATCTAATTCATCTTTGAGATTATGATAAATTGAGGGATGAAAATGAAGCCAATAAAATGCCCAAGCTAAGGCAGAAGAAGTGGTTTCATGACCAGCAAATAACATAGTCATTAGTTCACCCATCACCTCATTTTTACTCAGATGTTCGCCTTGTTCATCGGTTACTGATAATAGTAAACTCAGGATATCTTCTCCCTCTGTTACTGTTCCTCGTTTATCAATTTCTTGACTTAGTAACTCATAAACCTGATCTCTTTGATAAATAAAATTTCCCCAAGGACTCCATTTACCCCAATTTTTTTGTAAAGCAGGTATAAATAAAGTAGTCGTGTAAACAGGAGAATTGAATAAGTCTAAATAGCGAGTTAATTGTTGTCTTAATTGTTGATATTTGTTTCCTTCATTAATGCCAAAAACAGCTTGAAGAATCACACTTAATGTAATTTCTTGTGCCACTTCTCTCATCAAGAAAATATCATCTTTTTGCCAACGATCTATGATAGACTGAGTAATATTTGTAATAATCTCTCCATAACTTTGTAACCGTTGACCATGAAAAGATGGCATTAACAACTTGCGCCGTTTTTTATGAGGTTCCCCATCTAATTGTAAAATGGATTGATCCCCTAATAAGGGTTGAATAGCTTTGTTAGAACTTCCTGACTCAAATAAGTCAGGATCAGCCGTAAATAAGGTTTCAACCCCTTCTGCATTGCCAATAATAATAAAAGGAGGAAAACCAGCAAAAGTAGGAGAATAATAAATATCTCCGTAGCGATCGCGATACCTTTCTAAAGTAGGTATAGGACGAAAAATAAGATTAAAAATAGCTTGTAACCCGTAACGTTTTATCCCTGGAGGTAATGCTAATTTTTGGTTCTCTGTAGCTTTAATAGTTGCTGTCATCAGATTCTTCCTCACATTTTGTTTAAACTCTATCGTTAACGACGGGGTCTTATTCATATTTTTCCCCTCTCAATTACTCCATGAGGTTAGGGAACAGGGAATCAACAGAATATTGGAGCATATAATGATTAATATAGCAAAAAAAAAGAAAGCCTGCACACACAAGCTTTCAAGATTAATTTGAGGTTATGATTGATTTAACTCTATCTAACCGTTCCCCGTAAAGCTTCAGCATCAATGGGTTTGATGAGATAAATACGGAATAAATCTCCCACAATACCAGCAATTAAAGGTAGTTTACGCAAGGTTTTCACGAATTTAGGAGCTTTACTTTCTCCTATTTCTTTCATCTTCAAATTACGCTGAGAACAACGTTGTAAACGAGGATAAAATTCAGGGTGATCTACGTCTAAGACACTAGGAAATGCTCTAGCTGAGGTTTCATTGGTTTTACGGATCACTTCTTTATCAAATTCCGTTGCATTTAACCCTAAAGACTCATAAAAACTAGCTCTTTCATGAACAGTTAAAGTATGGGTTGCAAACACAGATAAGAGGAAAAAGCGACTCCACAAACGTGATTGCCAAGTGTTCCAAAGTTTGGGTTGAGAACGCAATAAAGCAGTAAAAATATCACCGTGACGGTTCTCATCTTGACACCAGTTTTCAAATTTTTTGAAAATAGGATAAAACTGCTTTTCTGGGTGTTTTTCTAAGTGATGGAAGATGATGATATAACGCCAGTAACCAATTTTTTCAGAAAGATAAACGGTATAAATAACCCATTCTAAAGGGAAGAAAGTATAGGTACGGGTTTTTGTAACCTTTCCTAAATCTAAGGATAGGTTAAAATCAGACA
>JBFRWO010000284.1:0-9243 GCA_051439625.1 Crocosphaera sp.
CAATTCAAATGGTTTCGATTAACTCAGTAAGTTTAACCAACGGAATACTTCAAATTACTACCGGGTTTGGTCATGTTCGGACTTTTAATGCAAAGGAATCTGAGCTTATTCTAGAACAATCTCATGAGTTAATAAAAGAGCATCTGCAATCGGTAGATGAGAGTTTACCTGATTAATTAACTAGGAGGAAAAAGGACTCATGATTGATGAAAGCAAATTGAACAAAACACGGTTTATAGCGATTCAGTCTGAAGCAGAAAACGAGGTGACTGTACGGGATTTGATTAGATTAAGTTCAATAGTAGCAGTTGAGGCACACGCAAGGGGTTTAACTATTTGGACTAATGCCGGTAAATACTTTTCTTATAGTACGTTTAACGCCAATAAAGTGATAGAAGTATTAGAAGAGAATTACTCTATAGCTCGTGTTGAATTGTAACTAAACCTTCTGCATCCTACCCACTCTTAGAAGTGGGGGGAATGGAGGGGGTTAGCTACCTTCTTCCACATGGGGATAATTCGGTCTTTTACACTAAACAGACGACCCTGTCTTTTTTACTTAATAGACGCTATCCCCATAAACCTTTTTCCCATATTGTCTTCTAAAGTAATTAGCCGATCCTGGCTTTGGGTATTAAAAGACGACGGGTTTTAAAAGGTAAAAAATAATACCCTAACTACAACTTAAAACTATGAACGAGAAAACCATTGTCGGTTTAGATATCGGCTGTTACAATTGTGTGGCAGTACCGATGAGTTTTAGTGTTTAAGTGACTATCTCGAATACCCCATAACTAAGGCTACAGATTTTTATGATCAAGCTTATTTTTCGGAGATAGAAACCAATCAGGCGAACCTTGAAAACTTAATAAGTTTGGGTGACATCTACATAATGGAACCTACGGGAAACTACTCCAAACTATGGATTAACACTTTACTCGATGCCGGTAAAGAAGTGAGGTTAATTTCTAACCGCGACTTAACCAGTTATCGAAAGTTATGCCAGTGGGATTACAAAGACGACTACCACGACGCGACCGCGCTGGCTTATTGTGGTTGGCTTAATATTAATAACCCGTCCTTCTTCCTTTCCATAAGAGACCCTGAAATTCAAGCAATCTATCAGCTACTTTTACAACATGAAAGGATTAACAGAGAATTGAAGCCCCTGGTTAACCGCGCTCGGAACTTACTCCACACAGAATTTCCAGAAGCAAAAAATAGTAAATCCCAGTCAATGGATAAGGTAGATGGGATTTGGTTATTTGTTAGTAAGAGCAAACAGCATCCAGGGTGGGCAAACAATTGGGCTGAAAAACTTTCTCGAAGTATCGGCACTGCTAACAAATTTGGATTCACATCAGAAACCATAAATTTGTCGGAACAGATTGTTAGACTCAAACAGCGTCGGATAGAGATTAGACAACGGTTTGAGGATTTCCTAAAAGTACCTGAATTTTATTTTTATCTTGAAGCTTTTTCCAAATTTGATTTAGGAATTTATGAAATTGTAACAATTCTTTGTCAAATCCATCCTTTTTCCCAGTTTCTCGATGCCGATGGGAACGAGTTAAGGAAGGTCAAACCTCGAAAATTTGGCAAGAGTGGGAAGCCTATCACCAAGCGCGTCGGGTTGAACCGTTTTCATGCCCGGTTGGGTAAAGCAATTAAGCCGTGGGAATCTGGCAAGAAGAAAGGACACATAATCACTGGTTCGGTTCTGGCAAGAATTCGATTATACTTGTGGGCGCATCGGTATATGGGGATGACTCAACTTAAAACCCAGAAACCAGCGATAAAATACCTGTATGAACGCTATATCAATGATATTCAGGCTAAGTTAACCAAAGATGGAAAAATTGACCCTAATTACCCTGGCAATAATGCCTTAAAGCAATGGGGTAAAGCCCGAGTTGGGGATAAATTAGTTAAGATGTTGTTCAAGGAACTGATCGGGTCATACCGAAGCCATAAAGTTAGGTAACAAGAGAAAAGGGAGGGCTTACGCTCTCCCTTCTTGGTGGTCAAAAGACTGAAAAAATCTTAAAGTAAGTAAAGTAAGGCCAATTTTTGCAAACCTACCTCACCAACAGATTCTATGACCGACGTTCCTGTTTCTCGCATTCGTAACTTTTGTATCATTGCTCATATTGATCATGGTAAGTCAACTCTTGCCGATCGCATGTTACAAATGACCGAAACCGTTGCGCAACGGCAAATGAAAGAGCAATTCCTCGATAACATGGATTTGGAACGGGAAAGAGGAATTACTATCAAACTACAAGCAGCTAGGATGAATTATCGCTCAAAAGATGGGGAAGATTACGTTCTCAACCTCATTGATACTCCTGGCCACGTAGACTTTTCTTACGAAGTATCCCGTTCCTTAGCCGCTTGCGAAGGGGCGTTATTAGTGGTAGATTCCTCCCAAGGTGTAGAAGCGCAAACCCTGGCCAATGTCTATCTGGCCTTGGAAAATAACCTAGAAATTATCCCCATTTTAAATAAAATCGATTTACCTGGATCAGAACCGGAACGGGTGGCCAGCGAAATAGAAGAAGTGGTAGGGTTAGATTGCAGTGATATTATTAAAGCTTCGGCGAAAGCAGGGATCGGGGTTGACGAAATTTTAGAATCTATTGTCCATTTGGTTCCCCCTCCTGATGACACGGTGGAAAAACCGTTACGGGCCTTGATTTTCGATAGTTATTATGATCCTTATCGCGGTGTGATCGTTTATTTTCGCATCATGGATGGAACTCTAAATACAGGCGATCGCATTCGTTTAATGGCCTCTGGAAAGGAATACGAAATTGACGAGTTAGGGGTATTATCTCCCGAGCAAATACAAGTAGATTCCCTTCATGCAGGGGAAGTGGGTTATCTGGCCGCAGCGATCAAAACTGTAGAAGATGCGCGGGTGGGGGACACTATTACTCTCGCAGCAGAAAAGGCCGAAGAACCTTTACCTGGTTATACGGAAGCTAAACCCATGGTATTTTGTGGTTTATTCCCCACTGACTCTGATCAATACGAAGACTTAAGAGAGGCTTTAAACCGTCTTAAACTGAACGATGCGGCCCTTTCTTACGAACCAGAAACCTCTAGCGCGATGGGGTTTGGTTTCCGTTGTGGTTTCTTGGGTTTACTGCACATGGAAATTGTTCAAGAACGTTTAGAACGGGAATATGATTTAGATTTAATTACCACGGCCCCTTCTGTAATTTATCGTGTCACCAACCTTGATGGGGAAGTGATGGAAATTGATAATCCTAGTTTACTTCCCCCACCCCAAGAACGGGAAAAAATAGAAGAACCTTATATTGAGGTGGAAATGATTACCCCTGAAACTTATGTGGGGACGTTGATGGAGTTGTGTCAAAGTCGTCGGGGTGTGTTCAAAGATATGCGTTACTTTACTCTATCGAGAACTGCTTTGATTTATGAGTTGCCTTTAGCTGAGGTGGTAACGGACTTTTTTGACCAATTAAAGTCGAGATCCAGGGGTTACGCTAGTATGGAGTATCAATTGATCGGTTATCGGGCAAATCCTTTGGTTAAATTGGATCTTCTGGTGAATGGGGATGGTGTGGATGCTTTGGCCATGATCGTTCACCGTGATAAAGCTTATTATGTGGGTCGCGCTTTGACAGAGAAGTTAAAAGAGTTGATCCCCCGTCATCAGTTTAAGGTTCCTATTCAAGCTGCGATCGGTGCTAAAGTTATTGCTAGTGAACATATTCCTGCTTTGCGTAAGGATGTGTTAGCTAAGTGTTACGGGGGGGATATTTCCCGTAAGAAAAAACTATTACAAAAGCAAGCTAAAGGGAAAAAACGTATGAAAGCGATCGGAACTGTAGATGTTCCTCAAGAAGCTTTTATGGCAGTGTTGAAGTTAGAAGCCCAATAATGTTAAGTAAGTTTCAATCATAACTAAAAATACCCTTAAGCAATCTCTCAGACACGCAGAGATTGCTTTATTATTTTATTGCTACATCTGGTTAAGCTGTGTCTTCAACAGCGCAATTACAAGCTATTATATATTTAGATATTTTTGAGAACTAATATTACTTATTGTGTATGACCTCGCTTTCACCCAATCGTGCTACTAATTTAAAGGAAGCGCATCGTATCTGTCACCCTGATGCTTTAACGGGGGAAGATATTGATAGATATTATGTGGATTTATCTTCTGTTCGTAAGACACAAACCATACAAAATATCAATACAAAATTGATGTTTCTTGAACCAGCAGATTTTCGTACAATTTTATTTACAGGACATCCGGGTTGTGGGAAAAGTACGGAGTTAAGAAGACTTGAGAAACAGTTAAAATCAGAATATTATATTGTTTATTTAGAGGCAGATGTTGAATTAGATATTAACGACGCAGAATACACTGATTTATATTTATTGATTATTAAAAAAGTTGCAGACGAATTATATAAATTAGGAGCAAAATTTGATAATAAACTTTTAAGTCAATTTGAATCTTGGTTTAAGGATATTACCGAAGAAACGGAAGAAAGTGTGGAAAAATCCATCAGTCTGCAAGTTGATGCTGAAGCAAAGTTTGAAATACCTTTTATTTCTAAATTGTTATCAAAAGTATTAGCAAGAATTAGAGGATCTCAAAAACAAAAACAAACCATTAGACAAACGTTACAAAAAGATATCAGTCGCTTACAGGCAAACATTAATCTTCTGTTAGCTGATGCTTTTAATAAATTGAAACAAAAAGAACCCCAATATGAAAAAGGATTTTTAATTATCTTAGATAATTTAGATCGCATTCCTCCTCCTGTTGGTCAACATCTATTTTTGATTACGCTGCTCAATTACAAGCATTAAATACAACAATTATTTATACGGTTCCTATTTCTGCGGTTTATTCTGATAAAAATTTGAATAGAACCTTTGGCAATCCCAATATTATGCCGATGGTGAATATTTATGAATTCAATGCTCAACAATGGGACTTAGATTATAAGCAAGATAAGTTAGAAAGTTTAGCAAATTTAATCGAACAACGTGTTAATATTGATGCAGTTTTTGAGTCCCGTGAGCAATTGTTAGACTTAGTAAAAGCTAGTGGGGGTCATGTTCGTCAGTTAATGCAAATGACGGCAAATGCTTGTTTAACTGCTGCTAGTAGTAACCATAATAAAGTAATGGCTGAAGATGTTACTTATGTTGTTAATCAAGAACAATTTAACTTTGAAAGAATTAACTTAAATGAGTATTATCCTATGTTAGCAAAAGTTTGCTTAACTAAAGATATTAATAAGGATGAAATTGGACAATTATTACTCTTTAATTTATCAGTCTTAGAATATAATGGTGATAACCGATGGAATTATATTAATCCTGTTTTAAAACAAAGTTCTCTTTTTCAAAAAGCATTAAAAAATGAACAGCAAAACTCAGATAATACCTAATGTAAATAATAAAAAAGATTCATTTTTAAACATTAATCAACAGACTTTTACTGAACTGTTGACTTTTATAGATTTTGCTGATGAGCGATTAAATATTGGCTTTGTAGAAATCAAATTTTCCCAAGATAGAGATATTTTAATTAATGCTTTACTTGAACATCCCGACTGTAATAATATTCAATTTGAAATCTTAGATTTTTCTGATCCTAGTCTTCGTTTTTTAAGGGATGAATTAGTTACTAAATTAAAACAGATTAATATTCAACCCAATAAAAAATTAATTTTACTAATTACTGGGTTAGAAAAATCTATTGGTATTGTAGAAGAATATCCTTCTGTATTGACTAATCTTAATTTTGTACGAGATGATTTACGAACAAGTACACCTCATCCTATACTGTTATTTTTACCAGACTATGCTTTAACTCGTTTAGCAAAATATGCCCCTGATTTTTGGAGATGGAGGAGAAATGTTTTTACTTTTAAAACGAACCGTCATAATTTAATGACTAACAGTAATAATATAGTTTATTCTGATGGTATTATTATAAATTTAGATTTGCCAGAAAAGCAAGCAAGAATTGAACAATTACTTAATTTATTAAATGAATATAATACGTACACTGAAGAAAAAACAAAAAATAATTTATTAGCAATTAGTAACATTTATAATCAATTAGGAAATGCTTATGATACTTTAGGAAAATATCAAAAAGCGATTATTTTTTATCAGCAAGGTTTACAAATATCTATAGAAATTAGGGATAAACAGGGAGAAGGAAATTCTTTAAGAGGTTTAGGCAATGTTTATTATTCTTTAGGACAATACCAAAAAGCACTCGCCTTTTATCAACAATCTTTAGACATCTCAAAGGAAATTAGTGATAGACAAGCACAATGTATTTCTTTAGGCAATTTAGGCAATGCTTACTATTCTTTAAGAGAATACCAAAAATCGATCACCTATCATCAACAATCTTTAGACATCTCAAAGGAAATTAGTGATAGACAAGCACAAGGTATTTCTTTAGGCAATTTAGGACTTGCTTACTACTCTTTGGGACAACACCGAAAAGCGATAAACTATCATCAACAATCTTTGAAAATCTCTAGAGAAATTAGGAATAGACGGGGGGAAACTGCCTCTTTAGGTAATTTAGGACTTGCCTACTACTCTTTAGGACAATATGAACAAGCAATGTTATTTGATCAACAAGCTTTAGAAATTTCAAAAGAAATTGGAGATCAACGAGGAGAAGGAATTATTTTAGGTAATTTAGGCAATGTTTATCAATCTTTAGGACAAGACAACGAAGCACTTACCTATTATCAAGAATCTTTAGAAATCAAACGAAAAATTGGACATAAACGAGGAGAAGCTATTACTTGGTATAATTTGGGCTTAAGCTTTAAATGTGTTCAAAATCATAATGATGCAATAGAAGCTTTTCGGAATGCACGTCAATTGTATCAAGACATGGGACTGAATAAATATGTTGAAGATTGCGATAATGAAATTAATATTTTAGAAAATGATGTTTAAGTAGTCATTGCGAAGGTTAATATAAACAGTCATTTCATTTATCATTTAACATTTATCATTCGTTTTGAAGTAGGCTTGAAATCTCTCCCAAACTTCTTTCTCACTAAAGGGAGAGGCTTGAAACCAAAATGTTCAATGTTCAATGTTCAATGTTTGGTCAATCTTAATTTTCACTAAAAATACCCCGAAGCAATCTACTATAATAAAGATAAACTCCTCAAAAAAATTGTCTATGCAGTGGAATTCATCCCTAGTTCAAGAAAAAATTAGCTTCAACTTTAAAAATACAGACCTGCTTTTTCTGTCATTAAGTGATCCTTCTTATGGAAAACAAATTAATCAACCTGATAGCGATAATCAACGCTTAGAATCTCTAGGAGAAAACTTACTTCCACTGATTATTATTGATTATTTATACCATCATTTTCCTTATTTAACCCTTAGTAAAATGACCGCTTTACGGGATAAATTTTCAGAAAAAGAAAGACTAACTAATCTCTGGTTTAGTTTAGGTTTAGGGGAAAGTTATCCTTTTCTAGATGTTAAACAAGAAAGACATCTTTTACGAGTTAAA
This sequence comes from Crocosphaera sp., assembly GCA_051439625.1. Taxonomy (GTDB): domain Bacteria; phylum Cyanobacteriota; class Cyanobacteriia; order Cyanobacteriales; family Microcystaceae; genus Crocosphaera. Next base: position 7,556 of record JBFRWO010000284.1, read on the forward strand.
AATACTAACCCTTTTGAAAAATCTCTCAAAGCATTAGTAGCCGCAATTCATGTTGATCGGGGATTTACTCACTCCTATAATTGGGTTAATAAACATTTAATTGCCCCCTTATTAGCAAAACATCAAAAAGATGATCTAAAAAGAGTAAATCCTGAGAAACAATTAAATCTTTTAGGTTCTACATTATTAACAGCAGTTGCATTTGATTATTTATACTCTCTTCTCCCTTATGTTAAACCAGGGCAATTAAAAAAACTTTCCAAAACCTTAACATCGAAAAAACAACAAACAGAATATATCAAAAAAATAACAACAGAAGACTTAGAAATTATCACCACTGAACAAGATAAAATCTCTAAAAAGTCTTTTCCTTCTCTATTCGGTGCAATGTTTATTCATTTTGACAATGAAAACCCGAAAACTCGCTACCGAAATAGTAAAAAATGGTTCAAAGAAAACTTTATTGATGAAGACGAAATTTTATATGATGCTATTTCTTCCCTACTCAGAGATGGTATCCCACAAAAATGGATTATTCGTGAAATTTTAGGCTACAAAAGTAAAGATTATGATCGAGGGAGAAAGAGATTTTATGAAATTATGGATCAAAGTTCCGAACAAATATAAGTGAAAAATAAACATTAAATTTACCTCTTCCTATTCTTCTGAAAAAATAAAAACTGATTGCTTTTCCGAAGAATAGGATAATATTATGATAATGATATAGCTATCAAAGCTTCTCAAGTGAATTCAATTTCTAACAATGCTATTAAACTATAATCCCCGTCATTGTTTACCCTCTGCTGAAGAATTACCCGACTCAGATGATACTCCTGTGGATAACGAACTACAAGACTTAATTCCCCATGTTCTCAAAGATATTTTAGCCCTTATCTGGGAAGAGAGAATGGACTGGTATTTCGGTGTAGATATGGGTATATATTATGACCCAGAAAACCCCACAGATGTTATAGTTCCTGATGGGTTTTTAAGTATAGGAGTTCCCCGTATTATTGATTCAGATTTAAGATTATCTTATGTGTTATGGGATGAACTTGTTATCCCCACAATGGTATTAGAAGTTGTCTCTCACAACAGAAGGGGAGAATATACACAGAAGAAAGAAGATTACGCAAAAATGGGTGTATTATACTATGTAATTTATAACCCTTTAAGAAAAAGAAAACCCCGTTTAGAAGTGTATAAACTTGAAAATGGAAAATATGAATTATTAGCAGGGGAACCGGTTTGGTTATCAGAAATTAATTTAGGAATAGGTAGAGAAATAGGAATTTATCAAGGAGTAGAACGAGAATGGTTATATTGGTATGATCAAGAAGGTAAACGCTATTTAACTTCTCAAGAAAAAGCTAAAAAATTAGAAGAAAAATTAAGAGAATTAGGAGTTAATCTTAATCAATTATAAATAGATTGATCACAAAAAAGATCGCCCCTCAACTCAAGAGGCGATCGCAAAAAATGTACCCAACAAAGACTTATTTAACGAAGTGTTCACCGCGAGCATAAAGTTCGCGAGCATAGTCTGTCCAAGTACCCTGTCCCCAATAACGGAAACAGCTAGTTTCAACTAACATGGTGTACAGTAAAGCTTCCTGATACTCAGGAGTACGAGTCACATTAGGATCTTGTTGTACACTAGAATCGAATTTTCCGTGAAAATCAGCACT
>JBFRWO010000285.1:0-16637 GCA_051439625.1 Crocosphaera sp.
GTATGACTTGCTAAATGGTTATTCAATAATCCCTTAAGATACAAAATTTCCTTAGCTTGAATTTCGATATCTGTTGCTTGGCCTTGGGCCCCACCAAGAGGTTGGTGAATCATGATCCGAGAGTTAGGAAGACTCATACGCTTGCCCTTTGCTCCGGCACTGAGGAGAAACGCCCCCATACTAGCAGCTAAACCAATACAAATGGTACAAACATCAGGACGTATCTGATTCATGGTATCAAAAATACCTAAACCTGCCGATACAGAACCCCCAGGAGAGTTGATATAGAGGTAAATATCTTTGTCTGGGTCCTCTGCTTCGAGGAATAACAACTGAGCAACGATTAAATTGGAATTTTCATCTCTTACCTCTTGTCCAAGGAACACAATGCGTTCTCTTAAGAGACGAGAGTAAATATCAAAGGCCCGTTCCCCACGGCCAGAGGTTTCAATAACGGTTGGAATCATAAAGTCTCGATCTTTTTTGTCGTTACCCTTAATTTTAACGAGTTTTTGGTTATCAGACCATCATTTAACGTTTACAAATCTCCGAACTCCGAACTCCGAACTCCGAACTCAGGTTTATTTATTCCTCATATATTCTATCCAGTTATTATTGAAAATTTCTGCATAGATTGGATTATGAACTTTTAAATACTGTTTCTTTTTAATAATTAATCCTGATAAAATTAATTCTTTTATTTCCTCGTCATCACGGATAGGATAATTCGGTTGATGTAATATGGTTTGATATGTTTGTAAGAGTTGTTTTTTATCTAGAGAAGTTTGTAAAATACGATCTCGAATGGTTCTTAAATGTTCGGGATCGTCTTGGGATTCCCAATTTTCTATAATCTGTGATCGCACTAAATTAGCCACCCATTTATCTTCTTGATTTTCAGGAATTTCTATTTGAGATTTATGAATTAATTGACAAATTTTTTGGGTTAAAAACGGTTGACCATTTGTCCAATGCAAAACAGCTTTTAAGACAGCTTGGGGATGATTAACTTTAGATTTTAATCCTTGTAATAACGCTTGTGCTTCGTGAAATTGAAATCCTTGTAAATGAATTGCTTGCCCAATATTAAAAGGAGTTCTTTGTTTATCTTCTAATAATTGACAAGGACTAGCTACCCCAAACAAAGCAAAATTAATTCTTTTATAATCAGGATTATCGGCCCTTTTATTGTAACAACTCCTCAAAAAAATAAAAAAATCATCCAGAGAAAAATTCAAACTTAAAACACTGTCAATTTCATCAATAAAAACAACAATATTTTGAGCAATATTAGGCAAAATGATCTGATTAATTACTTCTCCTAAACACTGTACAGGAGATAAAAAATCATGTTCTTTTAACCATTGTCTAAAATTAAACTTATCTGATAAGTCTAAACCACTTAATAATATATAAATGAATCCTGCATACCATTGTTTTATGTTTAGTTCTCGATTACCAATTTCCGATAAATCTATAGCAACACAAGCAAATTTTTCTGCTTGTAATCGTTTCATAATTTGAACCCGTAAACTAGATTTACCCATTTGTCTCGCATTTAAAATATAACAATATTCTCCTGATTTTAAGGCTTTATAAAGATAGCGATCGGCAGAACGAACCACATAACTAGGTGCATCTATTGGTAAACTTCCTCCAACTTGATAATCGTATTTGTTTTCATTTTCAGCACTCCTTAATAGAGCATTTTCTATCATTAAATCTGCTTGAGTTGCTTTGAGAATGTCCAAGGTTTCTGTTAGTTCTTGGGTTCTTTCAATAACTTTTTTTTCTAGGGTAGCATTATAATTAGATAATTTATCTTTAGCCTTTTGTAAATCTAAATTTTTTTGAGCTAGTTCTTGAGTAAAATGGGTTCTTTCAGTTTCTGCTTTTTTCCTTTGAGTAATATCTTGAAAAGCTGCAATCACATAAGAAATATGACCTTTTTCATCATAAATAGGTTGAGCAGAAATTTCTAGAGGGATACGCTTTTCTTTATGACGAATTTCGATATCTGAAATAGTATTATTTTCTCCTCTTAAAGCTCTTTTAATTGGCAATTTGTCGATGGGATATTTCTCACCAGTTTCTAAACAATAAGGTTGATAAATTTCAATTAATTCATCATAAGTTATATCAGTTATTAATTTATCGTCAAACATTTTTTGAGCTTCATTATTTGCATAATAAGGGCAGTTATCGTGAGCATTAATAATAAAAATTCCTACAGGAATAGCTGCTAAAAACTGAGCCAGTTGCTTTTCATTATTTCTTAGTGCTTCTTCGACTTTTTTTCGCTTTTCAACCTCTAATTTTAACTCTTTAAAAGACTTTTCTTGGGCTAATTTAGCCTTTTCCTCTTGTGCTAAAGCAGTTTTAATCTGTTGGACATGATTTAAAGTTTTAGTGGTAGTGATTTCTAAATCTTTGAAATTAATTGGTTTCGTTATAAAATCAAAAGCACCACAATTCATAGCTGCCCTAATATTATCGAGATCACCGTAAGCAGAAATAATAATTGCTTTAAGAATAGGATCAATTGCTTGTAGTTTAGTTAAGAGGGTTAGCCCATCCATTTCGGGCATATAAATATCAGTTATAACTATATCAATGTTCCCATGAATTTCGATATATTCTAATGCTTCTCGTCCATTATGAGCGAAGACAAAATCAATTTCTTTTTGCCTTAATTTTTTTCTAAATTTTTGTCTCATTAGTCGTTCTAAATCTAATTCATCATCAACGACTAAAATTTTAGGAATTTCCATAGAACTTAGTTTTTACTTAAAATAATTCACTTATTTTTTCTTTAAGATGTTCAAATTGAATCGGTTTCGTTAGATAATCATCAGCCCCATATTGTATAGCAGTTTCATAATTGTAATCATCGCCATAAGCAGTCACCATAAATACCTTGATTGTAGGATAATCTTCTTTAATTATTTTCAACAATTCTAAGCCATTCATTCCGGGCATATTAATATCAGCTAAAATGAGAATTAAATGATTTTCAGTTTGCTGAAGAGTCTTTAAAGCATCTTCAGCAGAAAAAACAAAAGAGAAATCTAGCTTTTTGTGTCGAATTTCCCTTCTAAACTTTTGTTTAAACAAGAGAGTAATATCTTGTTCATCATCAACCACCATTATATTCATGGCACAATTCCTGAAAATTTTTTCTGAGTAATCAAAGATTTCACCGCTAACAACTTTACTGTTAATTTATAGGATCAATTTAGACATAAGTGCTTAGATTCTACCATTAAAGCCTTCTTGGGACGATTAATTAGGTTCGTTAATCCAAAATTACCAGACCCTGGTACGATAAATCCTGACAGCTACTATAAACATATAATTAAGATGACACATACAGATGGTATTGCCCCTCATGGGGGTCATTTAATTAACCGTATCGCCACGCCAGCAGAAAAAGAGGAATTTTTAGCCCAAGCCGACAAATTACCCAGAATTACACTAGATGAACGGGCTACGTCTGATTTAGTGATGATTGCTATTGGTGGCTTTAGTCCCCTCAAAGGCTTTATGGAAAGGTCTGACTACGAAACCGTAGTCGAAGAAATGCACTTAAGCAACGGGGTTCCCTGGTCCATTCCTGTCACCCTATCCGTGAGCGAAGAAGTGGCAGACTCACTCAAAGAAGGTAACTGGGTAAGATTGGACGATCCCACAGGTAACTTTATCGGAGTTCTCGAACTAACCCAGAAATATCACTACAATAAAACCCACGAAGCTGTCAACGTCTATAAGACGGACGAAAGCAAACACCCCGGGGTTAAAGTTGTTTACGATCAAGGGGCAGTTAATTTAGCCGGGCCTGTTTGGTTATTAAAACGGGACGATCACCCATTATTCCCCAAATATCAAATTGATCCAGCCGAGTCGCGCAAATCATTTCAAGAAAGAGGATGGTCCACCGTTGTTGGCTTTCAAACCCGTAACCCCATCCACCGCGCCCACGAATATATCCAAAAATGCGCCTTAGAAGTAGTAGATGGCCTCTTCTTACATCCCCTAGTCGGTGCCACCAAAAGCGACGATATTCCTGCCGATGTGCGGATGCGTTGTTATGAAATTATGATGGATAGTTATTTTCCCCAAAATCGGGTAATTTTAGCCATTAACCCCTCAGCCATGCGTTATGCTGGCCCCAGAGAAGCCATTTTCCACGCCATCGTCCGTAAAAATTATGGTTGTACTCATTTTATCGTTGGACGGGATCACGCCGGTGTAGGAGATTATTACGGAACCTACGACGCACAACATATTTTTGATGAATTTGATGCCGAAGCATTGGGTATTGTGCCAATGAAATTTGAACACGCCTTCTACTGTAAACGCACTGGACAAATGGCCACCAGTAAAACCAGTCCCAGTGCTAAAGAAGAACGTATTCATTTATCAGGGACCAAAGTTCGAGAAATGTTAAGACGAGGAGAAATGCCACCCCCTCAGTTTTCTCGTCCCGAAGTGGCAGCCGAGTTAATTAAAGCCATGCAGAGTTAATTAGAAGAGGGGGGAGACTGGGAGACTGGGAGACTCGGAGACTGGGAGACTGGGGGAGATAGGGGAGCAAAATATTAATATTGGTTCAAGTCTTCCCACACTCCCCACCCTCCCCACCCTTCCCACACTTCCCACACTCCTCACACTTCCAACTCTTCCCACACTCCCCGTAAACCAAAATTTGTAATAGAATTAATGAAACCTGCATAATGGTGATAGCGGTATCTTCCCAAGAGAGCAAACAGAAACAATGAAATGGGATCGGCGCACTTTTTTACAGACCTTACTCACCTGGGGGGTCGCTCAAGAAAGCCTAAAATGGCTATATCCAAACCAAAAAGTCCAAAAATACTATCAAACCTTAGCAGAACCCACTGATCGAAAATTAGCTTTATTGGTGGGCATAAATAATTATGGACAAACAGACAACCTCAAAGGCTGTATCACTGATGTTGAACTACAAAAAGATTTACTGATTCATCGCTTTGGGTTTAACCCCCAAGATATTCTCACATTGACCGATGAAGAAGCCACCACTCAAGGCATTAAAACGGCTTTTGTGGAACATTTAATCAAACAGGCCAAAGCAGGGGATGTGGTCATCTTTCACTTTAGTGGTTATGGAAATTACGTTAACCTTCCCTCTGAGTTGATGGCTACCCCGACTAAACAACTAGCAGGGATTATTCCTCAAGACGGAATTAGATCAAAAATAGGAAAGCCTAGCACTAACAATATTTGTGAGGAAACTATTAGGTTATTAGGGCGATCGCTTTCTACAGAGAAAGCAACTATGATCTTCGATACCAGTTACCATAGTAGCGGTCAAACCCTTCAAGGTAATCTAAGAATTCGCTCTTTTCCATACCCAAGCGATAGCATAGACCCAGAAGAATTAACCTTTCAGGCAAAACTGAGCGCAACACTCCCCAAAAATAAAGCCTCAATGGAACCAGGTATTATCCTCACTGCTGCTGGACCACAACAAGTAGCCACGGAAATGAAAGGGAATCGTTTTAGTGCAGGACTGTTTACTTATGCTTTGACCCAACATTTATGGTCGAAAGCACCGGCAAGTTCTATCAATATCACTCTCAACAAAACCGCAGAACAAATAGTCCCTATTATGGGAGGAGAACAACAACCCCAACAAGAAAATAGTCCCCCTCAACCTCTTTTTACCTATTATCTTCTCCCCACCACAAATCAAGGGGCAGAAGCTTTTATTAGTAAGGTTAAAGATGTAGATACAGCGACTATTACCCTAACAGGTTTTCCCATCAATATTCTGCGGCATTATGGTATCAACTCGGTGTTTAAGGCCATAACTGAGCAATCATTATCTTCAGTTCCCTTACAACTCCGTTCTCGCAATGGTCTCAAGGCCACAGTAAGGCAACTGTCTCCAGAACAAAGCCCTAACTCCCCTTTAAAAGTGGGACAACTCTTACAAGAGTCCCTTCGTTGCCTCCCCAGCAGCATCGGTCTAAGCGTTGCTCTCGATCCCAAATTACAACGTATTGAACGAGTTGATGCCACCAGTGCTTTTTCAGCCATTGATATTGTTTCTGATGTACTGAGCGAAGGGGAAGAACCAGTGGATTGTATTTTAGGGTTACGCTCATCTATGGCAACCCCATCAGACCAACCCCAAGAAACTGCAACTTACGCCCTATTTCTCCCCGGAGGATTCCAACTACCCAATAGTACAGGAAAATCAGGAGAAGCAATTAAATCCGCCGTGGGAAGATTACGTCCCTTTTTAGAAAAACTCCTAGCTCTAAAATTATGGGGTTTAACCCTCAATGAAGCCTCTTCTCAACTCCCTTGTCGCATCACTCTCGAAGCACTTGATCCTGAACCTTATGCCATCGAACAACGGCAAACCACTCGAGGAAACCAGACCGCAGTACAACTGCCAACCGGCGACAAAAATAACGATAGTGTAACCCCAGCCGCCAATGTTCCCGGCCTTCCTCAAGTAGCTCGAGGAACTCGGTTACGTTGTCAATTAGAGAATCTTGGAGAAAAACCCCTTTATTATCTAGTTTTGGGTATCAATAGTAATGGACAAGCCATCGCTTATATCCCCCCTTACGAACAAGAAAGAAAGGCTAACCCCAATGAACAGCCTTTGATTCCACCAGGGACAAAGAATTTTGTTCCCCCCACTTCTACTGGACTCACTTTGACCACATCTAGTAGCCAAGGATGGGAACAAATTTTAGCGATCGCAGCGATCGCCCCTTTTGAGGAAACCCTAAAAGTCCTCCAAAAAGTCCCAGAATTTAAACCCGATAAACAGCAAATTCTTACTCTAGATAATCCTTTAGCAGTAGGTCAAGCCCTCCTTAAAGACTTGGACTCTGCTAGTAGCGAAACTAACACTATCCTTGAACCGAACCCTGATAGTTATATTCTTGATGTTCGAGCTTGGTCAACTTTAAGCTTTATCTATCAAGTTATCTAAAAAACATAACATTTTGACTGTTGTCCTATAGCAAATCAAGCCACTTGCTTTTTAGGGTAGAATGAGTGTGAACGGTTACCGCTACTAAAAATCTAACTTTCGGTTTCTCGGCCGGCTCCTATAACTTCACTGTATGTATCAATTTTTATGAATAATTTGCCTCAAACCACGCTAAGTCGGCTACAAAAAATCCCTCAAATTCCCAGTGTTTGGGAAGGCGATCGCCGTTGTGTCGCTGGTCTCAGAGGTAGAGTTTCTGGCAACTATGCAGAAGAAGAATGTATTATCTGGGTTGATGGTTCTCAAGGGGTCGTGAGAGCTATGGATGTAGCAGCCCCGGAGGCAGGGCCTGAAGCGGTAGTAAGAACACTGCTGCGGGCGATCGAATCCCCTCATACTCCTTCCCAACCAGCCCGACCACAAAAGATTGTGGTGCGTAGCCGAGAATTACAATTTTTCCTACGAGGTGCCTTACAAAGTTTAGATATTGTCGTTGATTATGCCCCAGATTTACCATTAATTGACCAACTATTCCGTAGTTTTGAAACAATTGAAGATACTCGTCCCCCGGCTTTGCCTGAAAATTACGAAGCCGAATTGTTACAAGTCGCTCATGATGTGGCTCAAGCTGCTCCTTGGGATTTCCTAGCTGATCACGATATTATTTCCGTTGAATTGAATCGTTGGGGAGTTGAGACGATTTATTTTTGTGTGATGGGAATGGCTGGAGAAGAATATGGTCTCATTCTCTATCGCTCTTTGGAGTCTCTTAAACAGTTTCGTCGAACCGCTCTGGAGGAAAAGTCGACCCATCAGCTTGAACAAGCTTTTTTAGCTCAAGATTGTTGGTTTTTGAATTTTGAATTTCCTGATAATTTAGAAGAAGAGTTTCCTGAATATGATTTCGATGAAGATGACCTTGAAGGGGAGTTGAGCGTACCTAGATACGGCAGTATTCACCCCTACGAGGGTATCCGTCCTTTTCTGGATGAAGAAGAAGCTAAAATTATTTCCTTTGCCATACAAGCTTTTTTACGATTCTTTAAACGCAATCAATTATCATTAGGTGAAGATATTATTGATAAGATTGAAAGATATCATCGCTTCACTTATTTCTCAGAAGATAATCCTAGCAACACCATTCAATTCAAGGTTTCTACTCTCCCTGAACTGACAGCAGAATTATTAGAAGGGTTAGAAGACGATGAGGATGAGGACGAAAATGACAGACTCAGATTTCCTATAGTGGATGATCTGATTCCCGACAATTCCTTCTTAAGTTTAGGGATGATTCCCTGGACTGTTCTTGAGGAATTACAAGATAACCCGAAAACCTATTATCCCTTGCAGCAAGCAACCCCAAAAGGAGAGGGAATGCCGGTGGTTGTTGTACAAACTTCTCGCCCTAAAGCCAAACAATTGATCGAAACTCTCCAGCAAGCTGGTAATGTTCAGGGGGTTTGTTTTAACCCAGGAGAAGATCCTTGGGAAGAATTAATGTATGATTTGGGCATTTTACAAACGGGAGATAATTCTTTATTCATTTTCGGCGAATTTATGCAAGATGATCCCGAACATCAACAAGCTCGACAAAAATGGGAACAACGTTGTCAGCAAACCGGGGGTTACTGCGGTTTGGTGGTAGCGATGGGAGTGACTGGCAGTTCTCGGGGTAATCCTAATCTCAAGGATATGTTAGCTGTCTTTGAAGCTCAATATCTTGAACCAAAAGCCCTGGCTATGGGAATCTTACAACTGATGCCTGAATCTGAATTCGATTAAGGTCAGCTTTTTGACATAACAGAAATTCTTAATATAACAGCAATTCTTAAAACTATCTAAAAATACTATCTTGGATCAAAAAGCAGTGTTAATATCAAATCCAATTATTTTGTAGGAGTTGTCTAGTTAGGATTAAATTTCATGAATAATTTATCAACTGACCACAATAAAACCGTACAAGCCATTTTCAACGACTATCAAGAACAACTTTCTCTGAGTTTAAAAGAAATTAAGAAGGTGATTAATCTCTTAGATGCGCCCATTGTGATTTCTGGGAATGAAAACCAATTATCAGAAAAATTGGCTCTAGCTAATCAAATTATTGCCCAAACGACTCAAAGACTAGAAAAACTAGAACAACATAGTCAATTATTACAAGGACAACCCCATTTAACTGAACTAAAAAGTTATCAGGAAATCCAAGAACTCTTAGTATATCAGTTAGAAAAAGTAAAACAAACAACCCAAGAATGGCAATGCAGTGCTTAACCTTAATTGTAGAGGCAATTGCCTCTACAAAAAAATCTAATGACTAGCTATCTCCTCCAAAGTATCGTCTTGATCGTGGGTTGCTAGTCTTTCTAAAAGGGTGGCACTGGCTTCATTTAAACCAATTATTTGCACTTCTACCCCTCGTTTACGATAACGTAAGACGACTTTATCTACGGCATCTACTGCTGAATGATCCCATAAATGAGCATAGCTTAGATCCACAGTAACTTTCTCTAATTTTTCACGGAAATCAAAGGCACTTAAGAAACTATCGACAGACACAAAAAACACTTGCCCATTAACACTATAAATACGCTCATTATTTTCTTCTTTTAAGTAAGAATCAACATGAATAAGATTGGCAATTTTCCGACTAAAGAAAATAGCACTCATAGCTACCCCAATCAACACCCCAATGGCTAAATTACGGGTTAAAACTGTAATGAATACAGTGGTTATCATGACGGCGGTTTCATTCTTAGGGAATCTGCGAATATTCACAATAGAACCCCAGTTAAAGGTACTAATAGAAACCATAATCATCACTGCCACTAAAGCAGCCATAGGAATTTGTGCAACCCATTTTCCAAAGACAATAATAAAAATAAGTAGAAAAATACCTGCACTGAGAGTAGAAAGCCGGGCCCGTCCCCCAGACCTAATATTAATCACCGATTGACCAATCATGGCAGATCCCGCCATACCGCCGAAAAATCCAGTGATAATATTGGCTGTCCCGTGGGCTAAGGCTTCTTGGTTTTTATTGCTAGAGGTATCAGTTAAATCATCAACAACATTAGCGGTTAAACAGGATTGAAGTACCCCGACCAAAGAGAGGGCTAAAGCATAAGGGAGGATGATTTGTAAGGTCTCAAAATTAAAGGGAACTTGGGGAAGAGCAAAAATCGGTAAACTGCTGGGTAACGCCCCTTGATCTCCCACAGTAGGTATATCCCATTTCCCTATCCAAGAGAGGGCAGTAATGATGATAATAGCCACTAAAGGGGAGGGAATGATGGTAGTTAGTCGTGGTAGGCCATAAATAATGGCTAAGCCGGCAGCAACCGTAGCATAAACTAGGAAAGAAGCCCCTTGAAACTGAGGGAGTTGTGCCTGGAAAATCAGGATAGCCAAAGCATTGACAAATCCAATCATTACTGAACGAGGCACAAACCGCATCTGGTTTGGGAGTTTGATCCAACCCCAGAGAAGTTGTAGAATACCTGTGAGAATAGTTGTGGCCAAAAGATACTGTAAACCGTTGGTAGGGTGATCTTTGACTAAACTGGTCATTACTAAGGCCATCCCTCCTGTAGCGGCGGAAATCATGCCAGGACGGCCTCCCATAAAGGCGGTGATGACTGCAATGGAAAAGGAGGCGTATAAGCCCACTTTGGGGTCAACTCCAGCAATAATGGAGAAGGAGATTGCTTCAGGAATGAGGGCTAAGGCAACAAGTGTCCCTGATAATAAATCGTTTTTGACGTTAGAAAACCAAACCTTTTTGGTAAAAATTTCGCTCATACTTGGGGAAGATTGGGGGAGAAAACAAAGCCATCTTACTCATCTTGAGTGGAAATGACAAAAATTGCCGTGATCGATGTTACTTTTTCGTGTTTTTTCTTGTTCTGTGGAAAAAGTTAAAATTACCTAAAATTACAAAATTTTCTAATATTTTGAATAAATTAATATTTTTGCTGATTTTTAGGCTTTTTATGGCGATTATATTCTATCTAGGGTTAAGGGAATTAGGTTATTTTAGAATTCAGAGGGCGTGATTGAGAATTTTTGAAATTAATCTGGGAAACCTGTGGAAAACTCTCTCGTTTTTTCCACACTTTTTCCACAGATTCGCTAGTAAATAGAAGAAAAATTTAAGTAACAAAGAGTAGGTTTTAAGTCAAAATACAATTGATCTATATTTATTACCCTTTCAAGTCTCTATGAAATTCCTTTGCAGTCAAAGTGATCTTAATAGCAATTTATCTTTAGTAAGTCGGGCTGTTCCTTCTCGTCCCACCCATCCTATCTTAGCCAATGTGTTGGTAGTGGCTGATAGTCAAAAAAATCGAGTTAGCTTAACGGCATTTGATCTCAGTTTAGGTATAGAAACCAGTTTTAGTGCTGATGTTAGCGAAGATGGAAAAATTACCCTACCAGCTAAACTTCTCAATGATATTGTATCACGACTTCCAGAAGGAGAAATCACCCTAATGGTTGAAGAAGAGGAAGATAGTGATAGTCAAATTGTGACCTTAAAATCAGCGTCGGGACAGTTTCAAGTCAGGGCCATGGATGCGAAGGAGTTTCCCCCATTACCAATGGTGGAAGAAGGAGAATCCCTTCAATTACCTATTGTCATGTTAACAGAGGGTTTAAAAGGGGCTTTATTTGCTGCCAGTAGCGATGAAACCAAACAAATTTTAACTGGGGTTCATTTAACCGGGACTCCTGATAGTTTGGAGTTTGCGGCCACCGATGGCCACCGTTTATCTGTGGTAGAAACCTCCTTATCTCCAGAAACGGATGAGGAGGGGAATGAGGAGGTGGAAAGCCCTGAAATGCCTAATTTAGAGGGGTTTGCGGTAACGATTCCGGCGCGGGCCTTACGGGAGTTAGAACGGATAATTGGTAATCGTAGCGAATCTGATACCATTGCGTTACAGGTTGATGAGGCTCAAGTTGTGTTTCAACTGGGTTATCAACGTTTAACGGTTCGTAAGTTGGATGGTGCTTATCCTAATTATGAAATGCTCATTCCTCAGCAGTTTAGTCGCAGCGTTTGTTTAGAAAGAAAAAGGTTATTGAGTAGTTTGGAAAGGGTAGCGGTTTTGGCTGATCAAAAAAACAATTTAGTTAAGTGTACGTTTAGTCATGAAGAGGGACAAGTTTCTTTATCAGTGGAAACTCAAGATTTAGGTAGTGCTAAAGAATCGATGCCGGCAGAAGTAACGGGAGAAAGCGGAGAAATTGCTTTTAATGTTAAATATTTAATGGATGGTTTGAAAGCATTACCAACTACAGACATTAAAATGCAGTTAAACGAAGGAAATCAGCCGGTTATTTTTAATCCTTTGGGAGGGTTACAAATGACTTATTTAGTTATGCCGGTTCAGATCGTTAAATAGTTCGGGTTTCGGGTTTCGGGGTTCGGAGTTCGGGGTTAATATATCTCTCCCACACTCCCCACACTTCCCACACTCCCCACACTCCCCACACTCCCTAAACTCCCCAATATTTACAAGCAGCATAAGCTAAGGTAACAACCCCGGTAACAATGGCTGACTCATCTACTTCAAATAGGGGATGATGCAAGGGATAGTTCTCTTTATTGTCATGGCCTACCCCTAAGCGAAACATCGTACCGGGGGCGTGTTCTAGGTATAAGGAAAAATCTTCGGAACCTAAAGAGGGTTCGGGCAATATTTCTACAAGATCGTTGCCCCATGCTTCTCGACAAGCACTTTCTATTATTTGCGTTAAGTTCAGATCGTTTTGAACCGAAGGCACTCCCCGACGATAGTTCATTTCATATTTGGCGTTGTAAGCATTGCAGACATTGCCAACAATACTTTCTATCCATTCGGGTAAGTTGGCGTGGGTTTCTGGATGAAGCGATCGCACTGTTCCGGCCATCCTCACTTGATCGGCGATAACATTGGGGGCGCGACCTCCTGTTATTTGGCCAATGGTCAAAACCAAGGGACGGAGAGGGTTCTGGGTGCGACTGATGGCTTGTTGTAGGGTGGTAATAACCTGAGATGCGATCCAGATAGCATCGGTCGCTTCGTGGGGACGGGCCCCGTGACCGGACTCTCCTTGGATAAAGATTTCAATATCGTCTGCTGCTGCGGTTAAGGCACCGTACTTAATGCCTACAGAACGGGCTGTAAGGGACGGAAAGACATGAACACCAAAAATGCCATCTACATCTCGCATCGCCCCGTCTTGCACCATCCAGCTTGCTCCTTGGGCAATTTCTTCGGCGGGTTGGAATAGGAAGCGGATGTTACCGGGTAATTGGTCTCGTAACTGGGCTAAAATCATGGCGGTTCCTAGGCCAAGGGTGGTATGGACATCGTGGCCACAGGCGTGCATTACCCCGGACTTACAGGAGGCAAACTCTAGTTTTGTCCTTTCTTCCATGGGTAAAGCGTCCATATCGGTGCGGATAGCTAAAATTCCTTTTTTTGTGCCATTTCCTTCTAAGTTGCCTACAACCCCTGTTTTTCCTACGGCTTCTTGTACGTGAATACCATAAGATGAGAGAACCCCTGAAACGTAGGCTGCTGTTTGGTATTCTTGTCCACTTAATTCTGGATGTGCGTGGAAATGACGACGTATTTCGATTAGTCTGGGTGCAAGGTTTTCAGCAAGGGTTTTTATTTGGGACAGCATAGGAAATGGCGAGGATTTGGCATTTTTTTAATGTTAATACATTTTTTTTGAAAGAGTAGGGGCTTAATATTATTAAGCCCTTACAAAGGTTTTATTAGTCCTTTACATACGTTTTTTAAGTGTTATAAGTAAGCAACTTTTTTGAGAATTTTATAACTCCCATCTGCAAACCCATCGATTTTTTCCTTATTTGCATTAACTGTTGATTTTCTAAGATTATCCCAAGTTAATTCTTGATCAGATTTTCTCCAGTATTCAATTGCTTTCCAACTCGCCTTTATTTGATTACTTTTACCTTTAACTTGTTGCATAAGTTCAGATAATTGGTCATAAGTTATATCAAGTAAATTGACTTTACTTAGTTCTAAAATTTGATCATCAATTTTCTTTTGTTGCTCTCGTAATTTAGCTTGGGAATTTTTAAGGTATTGTATTGCTTCTTGTTTACTCTTTGTTTCAGCTTCATTAATAATACTTTCTAGCTGTTTTCTGAGTAAATTTCTCAAACCGTTTGCTGTATTCATCTCCATGAGAGATTGTAATTTTTCATGGAGCTTATTAATATCTTTCTGGACTGAATTTAACTTATTGTAGTTACTATTTACAGTTGATACTACCTCAGTATTTAATGATTGACTACCCTCTGTACTTTGTTCATTTGATAAAGATTTTCGCAAAAAATTAATCTGTTGTTTAATTAATTCTTTTTGATCATCTTCTATTATAAATGCAGCAATCATCTCTCCTTTTCTGGGATCGATTTCACTTGCTTTTACTGCTGCATAATATTCAATTTCACCATAGAGTAATTCATAAGAATCAAAACCTAGTTTTTTGACAAATAGGGGATTAACAATCCCTCCAGATTCTAAGATAATGTTAGCCAACCTATCAACAACATTTTCATACTCTTTGATTTCAGAATAAGCAACAGAACACTTAATAGTATCAACATCAATTAAGAAAAAATCCATAATAATTAACCTCCAATTTTTTCCAAAACTTCAATAGCTAATGATTCAAACTCAGCAGCAGATGTATTGGCAGCAGAAACATTATTTGCATAGTTAAAAATTGATTTAGGATCAGGTATTTCTAATTCTCCTACTTGTATAGTTTGGTTAATACATTGAGATAAAGACATTCTTTCGGAAATTAAATTTTCCATTATAGGAAAATTGTAGTTATCAGAAATAACTCGTCTTTGTTTCGGAAATGTATACTTAAGATACTTATGATGCGTAGAAATTTTAGACGGTAAAACACCCATTATTTTTACCGAAGGTTTACCTAAAGTTTCTCTATTATCATTAATAGGTCCTTCTACAAAGTTTTTAACACTTGATAAACCTTGATTAGAAAATGGTTTTAAATCAGAAGGAATAATAATATAATCAGAAGCAGTTAAAGCTGACTCCGCATATAAATCCAAAGAAGGAGGAGTATCAATAATAACAATATCATACTCTTCTTTAACTAATTCTAATTTTTTGACTAATCTAGAACGACTTGATGCGTATCTTGCTAATTCATTTTGTTTATCAATTAACATAATATGTGAAGGAATAACATCAATTTCTTGTTGATTAAAACCTTGAGATTTTCTAACAATATCAGAAATTGAATTGACCTTACTTTCTAATAAATGAAAGACATTTTTATCTTTTAAATCATCATCATCATCGAACTGAAATTTAATTAAACCAGTAGCAAAAGTTGTATTTGCTTGAGCATCAATATCAATCAATAAAACTCGTTTTCCTTGGTTACTAAAAGCAGCAGCTAAATTAGTAGCAACAGTTGTTTTTCCGACACCACCTTTGTGATGATAAACAGCAATAACTTTCATGGATTTTTTAGTTGACTCCTTAATAGATGATTGAGAAACTTTTGGAACAGAAATAGGTTGAGAAGTAGATAATCTTTTGGTTAAACTCTCTTTACCAATTAAAGCATTAATTTTGTTGAGATTGTTAGCAATATTTTCTCCTTTACAACGGAAGATAAACTTTAATTTATCCTGCGATCGCTGATAAATACGGAATTCTTTCCCATTGGTTAACACCCCATAAAAACTTTTTGTTTTCATCAAATAATGTCCCAAACGACGTACATGATGATCTAAATTTTCTCGGGGATGTTTTGCTTCAATGACAACACAAGAAGAAAAATTCTTGATTTTTTTAACAGCAAAGGTTAAAAAATCTAAACGAATATTGTCGTAACTAACTTCTTGATACCAATTATCAGGAGAATACCCTAATTTTGGGAGTAAATATTGAACAATTAGTTTACTCTCTACTTCCCTCTCATTATGACAGGCTCTAGAATTAAATTGCAATTTACTATTCCCTCACTAAGAAAAGATAGAGGATAAAATTAAATAAAACGAAGGCTTGTAAACAATTATTTAAAAGTAAAATTCACTACTTTTAAAAAGTCTATTACATTTATTATCCCTAAGTATATAGTGACTAGAAAACGGTATAATTGCTGAATTTTTTAATTACATTTTTGTTATAGATTGTGAATCAAGTAAAATTACTGAGTTAATTATAAACATAGTTTAATATTATGTAATTACTGATTATTGTTCAATAAGATAAACCCAGTTTAATGTATTTTTGACCGAATTATATAGTTTTTTATCTGATGTATAAAAATCAGCATTTAAGTGTTCTGATAAAGCGAGATAATGAGCATCATAAGTAGCAGGAAGTTTCAATAAGTTTGCTTTAGTTAATGCTGTTTCATGTAAAAAAGAGTCTCCGTAGATTCTAATAGGTAAATTGATTGCTTCTCGGAGATTATCTTTTGCTGTTTCTAAACTAATTTGTTCAGCTAATACATATCTATAAAAAACATTGGCTATTTCATAATAAAATAAACTAGGGGCAACAATTAAATATTGTTTTATTTGCCATTCTTGCCAGATTAAAATAAAAGGAGAATCTTTTGAATTACTATTAAG
>JBFRWO010000286.1:0-14634 GCA_051439625.1 Crocosphaera sp.
AAATGCCAAATCCGACCCCAATGGGCTTATTAGTAGTGCTACGAAGACTTTTCAGTAGGTCTTCTACTCTGCTGCCAACTTGGGTTCTCATCCCCGTTACACCGGTGACACTGACCAAATAGATAAAGCCTTGAGACTGAGTAGCGATCGCTTGAATACGTTCTATGGGACTGGTAGGGGCAACCAATAAAGTTACTTCGATACCCATTGCAGCAGCCGGTTTAAGCAAAGTTTCAGCCTCTTCGAGGGGTAAGTCAGGAACCACCAAACCTTGTACACCAGCAGCTTTAATTTGTTCTAGGAAGGGTTCCACCCCTCGATAAAAAATCGGGTTATAGTAGGTAAATAAGATAATCGGGGCTTTAATATCCGGTTGCACCTCTTTAACAATTTTGAGGACATCTTCCAACTTCACCCCTCGACCTAAAGCGCGAGTAGCTGCTGCCTGGATAACCGGACCATCGGCCAAAGGATCAGAATAGGGAACCCCTAACTCGATAATATCCGCCCCTGACGCATCGAGAACCCGTAATGCTTTGGCTGTGGTGTCGAGATCCGGATCACCTGCGGTAATGAAGGGAATAAGGGCGCATTGTCCGCGATCGCGTAGGGATTGAAAACAATCAGAAACCGATGTCATTGGGGTCAACTCAAGCTAGATTACTATTCTTCAATTTACCCTGAATTGGGGTTGATTTTCTGAATCTTTAAGATTTATGCCAATTTTCCAAACTAACGATTAAGGTAGTAAATCTTCGAGTAAATAGGGGCATTCTCTGGGTAAATCTACTTCATACTCCAATTCTACAATTTCAACAGCATCTTGATAGATATCTGCCAACTGTTTTTCAAGCTTAGGCTTCATACTGGGAGCAAATTTAGGTTTTATATTCTTTTTAAAAGTTAGAACCTCAATTTTCCACTTTTTAAGGCATTCTGGCAACTGAACGTAGTCAACCTTTAATCTGTGTTCAATTTCTCTTCTCAATAAACTAACCACAGCACTATATTCACTCCTTCCCAAAGCTTCTATCTCCTCAATTATGTTTTCCCAGTCCACATTATCAAAGTTTTGTTGTTTTAAAGCTTGAGCTTGTTCTATCGTCCATTGATAAAAATCTGTTTCATAGGTTATTCTTTTTGTGGTGGGAATCATGGGTTAAACTCCTAAATATCAGCTAATTATTCTTCTTTTTCGATTTCTTGTTGTAATTTTTCTAATTCTTCCGGTGTCATTTCTTCAAGACGTTTTTGTAACACTGCCTCTTCGTAATCTTTTAGTTGTTGATTGTAGGTCATATCTTTGTTGGCCACTCGAAACAGGTAGCTTGAAGTCCAAGCTAAGACAACGATCACTAACAACGCTTGACTCCACACCCCGGCGGATAGGCCATCTAAACCAATGGCTTGAAAAATGATGTAGAGGAGACCTCCTCCTGCAAAAATTGCTAAGCTAATGGTGATAACATCGATTCGTCTCATGATGATGGCCTATGAGGTGTTTTCTTGCCTATTTTAACCGAAATTAAGGGTTAACTTGTCGGCGTTTGGGGCGAAAGTTCAAAAAAGGACTGAGAAGAAGCACTCCAGGGAAGAAGAAGAACATCAAAAAGTACATAAAAGCTCGTTCAAAAGAACTAGCTACATACCAACGAGTATTGAGGTAAAAATAAACAAATCCAGGCATTATCAACAGATAAAGCCCACTCAAGCCTAAATACAACCCGGCAGTGATCAGGGTATCTACAGGTAACGAGGTAATGACATCAATAATTGTATCCATAATGGCGGTAATCAGTAACTATGAGAGCTTTCTGCTTCTATATTAAGGGTTTTGTATACAATAGCAAACTCGGAAATTTCAGAGGATCATCACATTAGGATTCGCCATAAGGTGAATTTTTTGTTAAGATTAGGGGACATTTGCTATGAAAATGCTAACAATCTATGATCACTTTTAAGAAAAATGTCCTCTTCTATTACACCCTTACTACTCGTCGACGGCTATAATATTATTGGTTCTTGGTCTCCCCTAAAAGCGACTCGCGATCGCCACGGTTTAGAACAAGCGAGGCACGAACTGGTAGAGACTTTAATCAACTATACTGTCCATAAAGGATACAAGACTCGGGTTGTCTTTGACTCTCAATACCAAAAGACCCCTTCTACTATCGAACATCATTCTACTCATCTTTCTATCTGTTTTACGGCTTGGACACAGACTGCTGACACCTATATAGAAAAGCTTTGTGCTGCTTTTTTTCGTCGTCAAGAAACAGACCACGATCGCATTATAGTCGCTACATCGGATCGAGATCAATATTTGACGGCTATGGGTTATGGTGCAGAATGGATGTCTGTGGATGTTTTAGCCAAGGATATTGAGTCTTCTCGTTCTCAAGTTAAACGGAAACAAAAGAGTAATAAACGAAATCGAGGTCGTTTATTGTTTAATTGTTTGGATACTCAATCTCAAGAAAAATTAGCTCGTTGGCTATCTTAAATTAAGTGTGTAATTAAAAATATATTATCATGAATCAAGTAAACGCAAGTCAAATTCAACAACATTTAACTAAGTTTCTAGATCGTCTTATCCAAGGAGAAAAATCAATTATCATTGAACAGGAAGGAAAGGCGATCGCAGTTTAATGATTTTGATTTAATTAATTTTTTAGATCAGTTTTCATTTGTTCAAATTTTTTCATGATACAAATCTCCAATTGCTTTTTTTGATCTAAAATTTTCAATTTTTTTTGAAGCATTTAAAATTTCAATTCCGATCACGTTTCCTTGTGCATCATAATCTAATATTAATCCTGGACTGATAGCATCACTTTCTTCAATTTCTGCTACACTCCAATTAATTCTTAATACATCAACTTCTTTATCATATTTAGCTGACATTGTTGAATCTCCTGTATTTGTTTAATTTGCTAGTAAAGTAAACAGTAACGATTTTGTTTGGTTTAACTAAATAATTATACTGTAAATGTAGGGGTCAACGGCCGTTGACCCCTACTCATTTTTCAATTCTTCTAACACTTCATCAGTAAAAGGATTTTCACCTTTTTTAAGGCTTTCTATCCATTGTTTTCGTTTATTTTTGGATTGATCATCATCATCAGAATCATCAATAAATACTTGAAAATCTTTAATCGCACAGTCAAAATCTCCTGTTAATGCTCTCGCTAATCCTCGACTATCAATATATCTTGCTTTATCGTAATCATTTTCAGCATTTTTAACAGCATTTTCACAAGCAAATAAGACTTCTTGAGCTTGACGATTGAGACTTCCAAACCAACATAAACTATTCCATGATTCGGGATCTATTTTAAGCTCAGGATAAAATTCTTGTGCCGTTTTATAAGCAATTAATGCTTGCTCTATTTTATCAGCTTGAACTAAACTTACTCCTCTTTCCATTAATGCTTGTGCTATTTCTTGTTTATCCTCTTCGATATCAAGATTGTTATCAAGTTTTTTGGCTTCATTCAATTTCTCTTTAGACATTGAAATATCATCATTTATATTATCACTTTTCTCCTCTGAAATTATTTGTCTTGCTTGCTTAACTAAAGCAGATGCAGTTAACTGGTTCAGTTCTTTTTGTAAGGATTTTATATCGAGTTCTTTATCTAATTTTTTAGCTGACTTTAATTTAAGATTAGCTGTTTTAATATCTCCTGTTTCCTCAGCAATAGCAAAACCCTTTCTTACTAAAAACTCTGCTTTTTCTTCATCACTCCAACCCCCATATTTTAAGCAAGTATTGGCTGCTATTTCTGCGGTTTCTGCTTCACTTTTGGCCTCATCTTCCATATCCACTGAAGCAACAGACAGCAACACAGGATGAAACTGTAATCTCTCACATCCTACTTCTAACAAGGATGATACTTTAAAACCACGCCACACCTTCACGGTGTTGTCATCACTCCGAGAGACGATGTTTCCCTTTGGGGTTATCCCCACAGTCGTGACAGGAGCTTTATGACCTTTTAGGGTATGGAGAAGCTTTCCCTGAGGACTCCAGACTTTCACGGTGTTGTCATCACTCCCAGAGACGATGTTTCCCTCTGGAGTGATAGCCACAGTGTTGACAGCATTTTCATGACCTTGGAAGGTATGGAGAAGCTTTCCCCGGGGACTCCAGACTTTCACGGTGTTGTCATCACTCCCAGAAACGATGTTCCCCGATGGGGTGATGGCCACAGTGTTGACAGCATTTTCATGACCTTGGAAGGTATGGAGAAGGTTTCTCTCGGGACTCCACACTTTCACGGTCTTGCCGTCCCCAGAGACGATGTTGCCCTCTGAGGTGGTGGCCTTAGTCGTGTCAGCATATTGATGACCTTCTAAGGTCTCGTTAGGCTTTCTCTGCTCACTCCATATTTTTACTGTTTTGTCAGAACTCCCAGATACAATGTTGCCCTCTGGGGTTATGGCCACGGTCGTGACAGGAGCTTGATGACCTTCAAGAGTATGGAGAAGCTTTCCCTGCTCACTCAATATTTTCACAGTGCCATCAAAACTCCCAGATACAATGTTTCCCGATGGGGTTATGGCCACGGTCGCCACAGCATTTTCATCACCTTGGAGGGTATGGAGAAGGGTTCCCTGGTCACTCCATATTTTCACAGTGCCATCAAAACTCCCAGAGATGATGTTTCCCTCTGGGGTTATGGCCAAGGTCGTGACAGGAGCTTGATGACCTTTTAGGGTATGGAGAAGAGTTCCCTGGGGACTCCACACTTTCACGGTGTTGCTCCAACTCCCAGAGACGATTTTTCCCTCTGGGGTTATGGCTAAGGTCTCCGCGTTTCGGAATAGTGTCAAGAGGAAGTCCCAGAACATGGTGGTCTCCGCGTTTGGGAACACGGTCGAGAAAGCGTCCCAGGACATTGTCGTGTCAGCATCTTGACGACCTTGTAGGGTATAGAGAGGCTTTCCCTGAGGACTCCACACTCTCACGGTGCTGTCAAAACTCCCAGAAACGATGTTTCCCTCTGGGGTGATGGCCACGGTCAAGACAGGAGATTGATGACCTTGTAGGGTATGGAGAAGAGTTCCCTGGGGACTCCACACCTTCACTGTCTTGTCATCACTCCCAGAGACTATGTTTCCTTCCGGGGTGATGGCCAAGGTCAAGACATAAGATTGATGACCTTGGAGGGTATGGAGAAGAGTTCCCTGGGGACTCCACACCTTCACTGTCTTGTCATCACTCCCAGAGACTATGTTTCCTTCCGGGGTGATGGCCAGGGTCAAGACATAAGATTGATGACCTTGTAGGGTATTCGTTTCCCTTACCTGATCGATCGCTGCATACAAACTCGATCGCACTTCGGGTAACATCTCAGGAACTTGCGGCCAAGCGTTGAGATTTTCTCCTGTAGTAGCAATGGCCAACACAAGAGGTTCCAAAGGTTCAATGGGAAATAAGTTTTTAACGGTTGCTGCTTGTTCTTTCAAGGTAGCCACCTTGGCCCGTTTATTGGAGTCGATCGCAAAGAAAGTAGCTACAATAGCCATGAAAGCAACAAAACCGAAAACCCCTCGATTTCGCCAACGACGGATTTTATCTTGTCGGGAACTAGCATTAATACAGTCTTCAGCGACACCATCCAACATCCCCAAATGACCATAGTTTTTGCGATATTCCTCAGCTTCTCCTAATTTTGAACCTTGCAACAAATCAGCCGATTTTCTACCTTTATTGTGCCATTCTTGCCCTTGTTCTTCTATTTTTCGTTCAGTTACCATCGCTGCACGATATTGATATTGCCATTGTCGCAGTTGTTGCCAATGTCTGATTAATGCTTCATGAACCACATCAATTTGTATTTTTGAGGGTTGCTCATTAATAATTTCCACCAGCTCAACTAAATTTTTACCTCTTTTTTTTGTTAACAACTTAGCTAAGAGAAATGGACTAACCCGACAGAGAAAAACTAAAACAAATTTATGACTTATAGATTGAGTTTGGATGTCCCGAACAATGAGACGATTTTTGTCGCTGGCTAATTTTTGGCTAACTGTGTTTAACTGCTCAAAAGTGTGATATTGATTGACTAAATCATTCAAACAAACTCTTCTACGAACATCATAAGTGTCTCCTACTTGGGTTAATTCTAAAAAGATTCGTTGAGCAATTTCTCTTTCTTTTTCATCTAAATTCTTAAACACATTTTTTGCGCGTTTTTCGATAGTTCCTTCGATTCCTCCTAAGTCTTGATAGGTTTTCAGGGTTAAAAATCTTTCTCCTTGATTTCTAGTTTCTTGCCATAACTGGGTTAAAGTATCTTCAAGTAAAGGTAAACTACCCGGATAATCTTCTACATCATTAATTAACTGTTGTTTTAAACTGCTTTCTATATCCACTCCTGATTTTTCAGCAGGTTTAATAATAACTTCCTCAATTTCTTCTTGGTTTAAATGTTCAATATTAATATATGGTTTATCCAGACATTCAACTAAGTTTTTATATTCCCGTAACCGTCCCCGAAAGTCTGAACGCATCCCAATAATTATATGAAGGTTAGAATAATTATTGAATAACTCAATTAATCGTTGAAAAAATGTTTCACGGGTGCTTTCATCGCACATAGTAAAACATTCTTCAAACTGATCAATGATCATGATGATTTTGGATTCTTCATATATCCCGACTTCCCCTCCTGCTGCCCTCCTGTTCCCCTCCTGGGAGGGGTTAGGGGTGGTTAGGGTTAACTTCATTATGTTGGGTTTCGTTTGCTCAACCCAACCTACGTTTTCTAATTGTTGTAATGGGTTTTCTGTAGGAGAAAATGGTGTTAAATAAGTCCATAAATTGCTCCCTGTTATGATTTGTCCTAATTTTAATTGATATAATAATCCTGCCCGTAATAAAGAAGATTTACCACTACCAGAAGCACCTAAAACAACAATAAATCTATCTTTTTGAACACGATTAATTAGATCATTGGTGATTTTAGTACGTCCATAAAACACCTCTGCATCTTCTCTAGTTTCCTCAAAATAAGAGAGGGAACGATAAGGACATTCATCCTTGAAATTAGCTAAAGTATGACCAGTTGTTAGTAAAATAGAACCTGAAGAATTAGCAATTAAAGGACGCTGAGAAGTTTGCGCCATTTCCTTATCAATAAATTCTTTTAACTTATGACTGTCAACAATTCCATCAGCATAAATTTCAGGATTTAACCCTTTTAATAAAGTTTTGGTAAATAATCCTTGTTCATCCCTAATTTCTAACCCTATCTCAGAGGCTCTTGTTCCAGTAATCAAACAATAATCTTTATTTTTAGGAAGATAATTAATCAGTTCCCCACTAAAACAACAATCCAACCAAACAATGATTTTTTTAACAGGACTTTTCTCTATTTGTTCCCCCAACCAATTCAGAGGAATACCGTAAATTTCTTCTGGTGGATAAACATCGCTAGTTGCTAAAAAAGTATCCTCTTTATTATTAACAATTTTACGCCATCCATGACCCGAAAAATAAAATAAAGCAAGATCCGGGGTTTCCTGTTGAGACGGAGGGTTAAAAAGATTCTCAATTTTTTCTTTTAAATCCTTTGATTTTACGGCTAACCGAGTAACATTAGGTTCATTACCTTTTTGATAAGGTTGTTGGGGTAAACGTTGAATGCGAAACTTTTCATAACCGTATTTTTTTAACTTTTTTGCAATATCTTCTGCATCCTTTCTTGCTACGGTTAGATTATTTAAAGTTGTATAAATAGGATATTCATCAATGCCAACAATTAACACTTCCCATTGCTGTCTCATGAGCTTTGTTTTATAATAGTCGAAGTAGTTTGATCTGCCTTAAACCAAAAAGGACAATTAGAACTATCCTAGCTCTGTCAAAAGATAATTTTCTCAAAATTAATAATTTCTTTCCTTTGATTTCAAGAATTACTCCAGATAACCCATGAATGAACAAATGTACAGCACCAGATTAGCCTTTTTACTCGCATTAAGCGATCTGAAAACTCCTCTCAATGAGGAAGAAAAAGAGACCTTAGCTAATATTGCTCAGCAACTGGATATACAACCCTTAGCATGGAAAGATTATACGGAACCCATGTTATTAAAAATGATCCAATCTAATCCACAATTAAGCGAGCAATATAACCAGTATAAAACGAAACTAGAGACACTTCCAGAAACCTCACAAATTTTATCAGGAATAGACCAAGAAATTCAAGCTTTAATGGTTAGGGACGATACCATGAGAGCAAGAGGATTTAAACCCAGTGGTAAACCGAAAGAATATGATGGTCAAATCAATAATCTTGTGGTTGTAGTAAGTCGTTCCGAAGAACCAGAAACTGCTGTTAAAACAGTATCTTGTCTTGATAAGTTGAAACAAAGTTTAGGGAATTTAGGTCAATAACCTGGAATATTATCAACTAATATAATGAGTGATATTATCTACCCAACGATTGACTTATTTATCTATGATTTGAAAAATTCGCTGAATGCAACAGACGAAGAAAATCATAAACTTGAAGTCCATTTTAGTAAGAAACTTCCCCAAAAAACTAAGTTAGTTGATCCCGACATAGAAATCGAATATTTAGAACTACTTCCTAATGAAAAAACTATTGATTTTGTTAACCAAAATCGCAACCTAGAAGGATACTATTATCCTGTTCGTTTAAATGATACTTATGGGTTGCAAATAGATTGTTCTGTTGACAATGTAACTGAGGCTCAACCGCTTAAAAATTTTGCTTTTATTAAAGAAGAAATTGAGGTAAAATTAAAAGGAAAAAGTGCTAATTTAGGACAGACATGGATGTTATCTGGTTGTCTTCCTAAAAACAATCGTCAATCTGTTCAAGAAATTGCTAGATACTGTTATGATTTATTTGGAGAAAATGCTGATTTTGAACAAGATTTACAAGGAAGAGGACGGTTATTTGAAGGAGAATTTTTTGAATTTTGGCACTATAAACCCAGTCAAGAGATAAACTTAAATATTATTGTTGTTATTTATCCTAGTCTGCAAAGTATGGAAAAAGCAGCAGAATTATACAACTATTGGATCGGATTATTCTCTTATAAACATAAAATTTTATTCGCTTACACTCAGAGTCGTTTAATTAAAAAAAATCTAGTCAAATATTATCAAAAAATTGAAGAAAATAAGAAAAGTATTGAGCAACATAAAAAGATAAAGACGTATAGAAAAATAAAAGAAGCTGAAAATATTATAGAAACTTACATTGTTGATCTTCCAAAACTAAACTTTCAAAAACAAATTGTAGATATCAATTTAATTAACTATAAAAATTGGTTAGAAATTATTAAAACCAAAATTTTAGAATCTGATAACTTACAATTACTGAATCAATTTAGTGAATTATCTGAAAAAAAATATATTGTACAAATAGAAAAAGATTATGAAAATATGGAACTAGGACTAAGATTATTAGAGAGTAATATTAATATTATTCGCAGTCGAATAGAAGCAGAAAAAGCCAAAAGCGATCGCAGCTTTCAAAACTTAGTAACTCTGGTAGGAACAGGAACCGCATTAATGGCTTTAATTGACGATGATGGGAAAAAATGTAAGACTATAACAGAGGTAATCTCTAATCCATTCATCGAGAAAGTATGTGATGATTCCTTGGGAAAGTTTATTGGGTTTCCCATGATTACGATTTTAGTTTTAGGCTGTCTTGGATTAGTTTTGAAAGGGATATTAGCTAAAGTCAGTTAACGGTTAACAGTGATCAGTTAACGGTTAACTGATCACTGTTATCAATAAATATTAATGATTCAAACAACGACCATCTTCCCCGTGGGGAGTCGGTTCTAATGTTGCTATATTGCCTTGTATAACCCCATTAATTGCTTCTAAGGGATTAGTTTCTGAGGTAATATAAACTGTAATACCACGGCGACTTAAACGCTCTTTTAAACCCACTCCTGCTTCCCCTGTAATTAAAATATAATTGTCTAGAGGATGGGGTGTAATATCGTCATCGTGGAGATCGTGAAATGTGGGTTGAGTCTCAGGAACTTCTAACTTTTCGACCAAAGTAGGTTTAATATCTTGATTTGCTTCATAAACCAAAAATTTACGCGCGCGTCCTGTTTTTCCTGTAATGGTGCAAAAATCATCACTCACAAGGGCAAACTTCATAGTTAATTTCCTAATTTTATCGTCTCATTTCTGTTTAAAAATGCTAACATAGGAATACCTTTAAACTGTTAAAAACAAGGAAAAATTAAAGATATATTGATAACTGATAACTGATAACTGATAACTAAAAAAACCCACTTCTAAAACATTAGAAGCAGGTCGATTCTCATGAAAACAAATTAATATTTAGTATTGAGGAACATTAGGATCAACTTCTTTACTCCAAGCAGTAATACCACCTTTCACGTTAGTTCCTTTTATTCCGGCCTCTTGCAGAATTTTTAAAGCTTTGGCAGATCGCCCTCCCATCTTACAATGAGCAATCAAACGGTGATCTTTGGCCAACTCTTTCACTTTCTCGATCCCAGATCCTTGTTCGATATCCGGTAGAGGAACTAACACAGCACCAGGTATACTGGCGATCTCGTATTCATTAACGTTACGCACATCAATTAATACAAACGCATCAGCACCGTGATCCATTAAATCCTTGAGATCCTTGACGCTAATTTCAGGAATAGCGGCCTTATCTTCCGTTGCTGCTGCTTGTGCTTGAGGAATGCCGCAAAACTGCTCATAATCAATCAATTCCTCAATAACAGGTCGTTCTGGGTTCGGTCGTAGCTTCAACTCCCGAAAGG
The DNA here is from genome assembly GCA_051439625.1 of Crocosphaera sp. GTDB lineage: Bacteria > Cyanobacteriota > Cyanobacteriia > Cyanobacteriales > Microcystaceae > Crocosphaera. The sequence continues at coordinate 10,804 of JBFRWO010000286.1, forward strand.
TCATATCCCAGGCATTGTACAACAATAAACGCCCACTGAGGGTATTTTTTGCCCCTAAAATGATTTTAATGGTTTCGGTGGCTTGAATGGTGCCGATAATGCCGGGTAATACCCCTAAAACGCCTCCTTCTGCACAGGAGGGAACCATTCCTGGTGGGGGAGGTTCTGGGTATAGGTCGCGGTAGTTGGGACCCCCTTCGTAGTTAAATACGGTTGCTTGGCCTTCAAAGCGGAAAATAGACCCATAAACGTTGGGTTTATTCAACAATACGCAAGCATCATTGGTGAGGTAGCGAGTAGGAAAGTTATCCGTTCCGTCTACGATCACGTCATAGGGTTCCATGATCTTGAGTGCGTTTTCCGAAGAAAGACGGGTTTCGTACAAATCTACCTGACAAGCAGGGTTTATCTCTAAAATGCGGTTTTTTGCTGATTCAATCTTCGGTTTATTTACCCAAGAAGTACCATGAATAATCTGACGTTGTAAGTTAGAACTGTCAACAATATCAAAATCAACAATTCCAATGCGTCCAATACCAGCAGCAGCTAGGTATAGTAAAAGGGGAGATCCTAAGCCTCCGGTTCCGATACAGAGAACACTGGCAGCTTTTAAGCGTTTTTGACCGTCTAGCCCCACTTCTGGCAAGATAATGTGGCGAGAGTATCTTTCAATCTCTTCTTTGTTGAGTTCTATTGCTTCTAAATTAGGGTTTAGCATAGGCGTTGTCATTAATTGACCTAATAACGCACGGTTTTTTGAGGGGCGTGGATCATTATCTTAGCAGAATTTACTTAGGAGAATTGCAAATTGAGAATTGAGAATTAAGAATTTAGAATTTATTAAACATTTATGGAAATAGAAGCGATCACTTATGATAGATAAAGTTATAAAACTTTACTTATCTTCATGAATGCGACGTTTTCTTCCCTAAGACAAATCAAAAAGACATTTACAGAAACGGTATTATTCGGCAATAAACCCAGTGCCGAACTATTTGCCATTCTTAGCGTCTATTTTGTCCAAGGAATCTTAGGTTTAGCCCGTTTAGCGGTGAGTTTCTTCCTTAAGGATGATTTAGGGTTAACTCCGGCCCAGATGGGTGCATTAACGGGTATTGCGGCGGTTCCTTGGGTGATAAAACCCCTATTTGGGTTTATTTCGGACGGTTTACCCATATTTAGCTATCGTCGTCGTCCTTATCTGGTGATTTCGGGACTATTAGGCAGTTTATCCTGGATATTATTGGCTATAGTGGTGGATAATGCCTGGTCGGCCAGTTTTACTCTATTGTTAACTTCTGTTTCCGTTGCTATTAGCGATGTCATCGTTGACTCGTTAGTAGTAGAAAGGGCCAGAAAAGAGTCTTTAAGTCAAGCGGGATCGTTACAATCCTTAACTTGGGGAGTATCAGCTTTTGGAGGGTTAATTACAGCTTATTTAAGTGGTTGGTTATTGGAAAGATTTAGCAATCAAATTGTATTTGAAATTACGGCTATTTTCCCTTTTCTTGTTTGTTTGGCTGCTTGGTTAATTGCGGAGAAACCTATTAGCAAAGATGAGTTACTTTCCCAGCAGGATCAATCTTTGGTTAAACAACAAGTAAAACAGGTATGGAAGGCGATTAAACAGAAGTCAATTTTTTTGCCAACTGCTTTTGTTTTTCTCTGGCAAGCTACTCCTAATGGTGATTCTGCTTTCTTTTATTTTGCTACCAATGAATTAGGATTTGAACCAGAATTTTTAGGGCGAGTTCGTCTGGTTACTAGCGTAGCTGCATTATTAGGAGTATTGATTTATCAAAAGTTTCTTAAAAATGTTTCCTTTAGAAACATATTAGGTTGGAGTGTAGTTATTTCTTCTGTTTTGGGGATGACCACATTATTGCTAGTTACCCATACTAACCGATTACTAGGAATTGACGATCATTGGTTCAGTTTAGGAGACAGTTTGATTTTAACTGTTGCTGGACAAATTGCTTTTCTACCAGTTTTAGTATTATCGGCTAGATTATGTCCTAAAGGGATCGAAGCAACTTTATTTGCTTTATTGATGTCCATTATTAATCTGGCAAATTTATTATCCCATGAATTAGGCTCACTTCTCACCCATTGGTTAGGCGTAACAGAAAATAATTTTAATAATCTTTGGTTACTAATAACTATTACTAACCTTTCAACTTTATTACCTTTACCCTTGGTTAAGTGGTTGCCCAATAACGATCCTCAATCTGAAGGATTAGAGGAACAAGATAATATAAGTTATATGGGTGAAGTTTATGAAAATAAAGCTTTAGGAACGATTGCCGATAATGATATAATCCCTGAAGTCATTCCCGAATTTGTCACTAACAAAAACAAGTAAACTCTTTTAAATCAATTTGAAATCATGACTAATTTAATTATTGAAGACAAGCAAAATTTATCCTACGATCCTGAAAAGTGGCAACAAGGTTATCAGTCTCAACCTAATGAATATGAGTATTTTGTTGAAGATATAGAAGGAAAAATACCTGAACAATTACAAGGAACTCTATTTAGAAACGGGCCAGGTTTATTAGACGTACAAGGAACACCTCTACAACATCCTTTTGATGGAGATGGAATGGTTTGTGCTATTTCCTTTTTACCTAACGGAAAAGTACATTTTCGTAATCGTTTTGTTCGTACAGAAGGCTATGTTCAAGAACAAAAAGCAGGTAAAATGATTTATCGAGGGGTGTTTGGAACCCAAAAACCAGGGGGATGGATAAACAATATTTTTGACCTTAAAGTAAAGAATATTGCCAATACTAATATTATTTACTGGGGCAAAAAATTACTGGCACTTTGGGAAGCTGCTGAACCTTATCGACTCGATCCTAAAACATTGGAAACCATTGGAATTGACTATTTAGATGGGGTATTAAACCCAGGTGGTTCTATTTCTGCTCACCCTTGTTTTGATCCTAGTTGTGAATTAGATAATGGTCAACCTTGTCTAGTTAATTATTCTATTAAACCGGGACTTTCTAGTAAAATTACTATCTATGAATTTGCCCCAGATGGTAACTTATTACGTTGTCATTCTCATGTAGTTTCTGGGTTTTCTTTTATCCATGATTTTGCCATTACTCCTCATTATTGTCTCTTTTTACAAAACCCTGTTACTTTTAATCCTCTCCCTTTTCTTTTTGGTCTCAAAGGTGCAGGAGAATGTGTTAACTTTCAACAAAATAAACCTAGTAAGTTAATTATTATTCCTCGAACTCCTAGCGATGAAAAGATAAAAGTTTTAGAAACAAATGCCGGTTTTGTGTTTCATCATGTTAATGCTTTTGAAGAGGGAAATAATATCTATTTGGATTCAATTTCTTATGACTCTCTTTCTCAAGTTAACTTTGATACTGACTACAAAGAAATAGATTTTAATAGTATAGATCCTGGACGGTTATATCGGTTTAATATTGACCTAGACAGGGAAAAAGTTGACAGAGAAATGCTCGAAAGTCGTTCTTGTGAGTTTCCTAGCATTAACCCAAACAATATAGGCAGAAACTACCGTTATTTATTTATAGGAGCCACTCATAAAGATCGAGGTAATGCACCTCTTCAAGCTATCCTTAAAAAGGACTTATTAACAGGTGAAAAGCAGGTACATTCTTTTGCACCTCAAGGTTATGTTGGAGAACCTATTTTTGTTTCTAAACCTAATGCAACCTCTGAAGATGAAGGATGGGTGTTAGTGATAGTTTATGATGGAGATAAACACCGTTCTGATCTTGTAATTTTAGATGGCGAAAATTTAGAAAAAGAACCCATTGCTACTTTACATCTGAAACACCATATTCCTTA
>JBFRWO010000287.1:0-3316 GCA_051439625.1 Crocosphaera sp.
GTCTTTATGAGGTAAGTCAACTGGGGATATTGCTGTTAACAAATGAATCAAAGTTGCCCCTAATGCGTAAATATCGGAAGCTGGTACTGCCCTACCCCAAAATTGTTCTAACGGGGCGTAACCACTACTTCCTACTACTGTAAATGTTACACCAGTTATAGCACCTTGTGCTTGTACCGCACCAAAATCAATTAAATAAATATGATTATCTTTTCCTAAAATTAAGTTACTGGGTTTAATATCTCGATGAATAACTAAAGGGTTAAGTTGATGTAAATAGACTAAAATTTCTAAAATTTCTAGGGCAATATTATAGGTTTCTTTTTCACTAAAATTTTTCCCTCTTTCTAACAATTCTTGTAACGATGAGCCGGGAATATAATCTTGTACTAAACCAAACCAAGCAATCCCACCACCCAAGTCTTTATCTATATCAAAATAGTCTCGATATTTAGGTATTCTCTGGTGTTGAAGAGACTGTAAAACTTTTGCTTCTCGTTCAAATAATTTTAACTCTTCCCATTGCATTTGAGGACTAAATGCTAATAGTTTTAGAGTAATATTTTCCTGGGATAGCTTATCTATAGCTAACCAAGTTTGATGGCCTGTTGCTGTATGGCCTAATCTTTGTTTGAGTTGGTATTTGTCAACGAGAATATCACCAGATTTAAACATAATTTTCCTAATTTTAATTTAACCAATCTTCAATTTCTTTAGCTAACCAAATAGCTTCTTCTTCGGTTAATTTATTTCCTAATTGATAAATCATTTTTCTAGTATTAATTGTTACGTTATAGTTATGACGTAATTCATGAATAAAAATTCCGACAATGTTGTTTTTTGATTCTTCTTCTTGATCATACTCGAATCCTAAGATTTTTTCTTGTATTTTTAATGTTTCTTTATCTAACAAAAAACAAGTATTGGAACTGACTTTACTAATTACATACAGCAATAAAAGGACAAAAATAATTAAAAAACTCATCCCTCCCATTATTTCCAAAGAAGCTATTATAAATGAAGAATTTTGCAGCAGAATTCCTGTAAAAGTTAACGAAAATGGAATCAAAAATAGACCAGAAACAGTCATTAAAGGAATAATTTTACTTAACTCTAACTGGTTATTCATAAAATTAGTTTCTAGTTTTAATAATTTTTGGAACAGTTTTAATTTAGATGAAGGAACTAGAACTTGCAGAGATTCATCTGTTTTAGTTAATCTTAGTTTAGTTATTAATTCCTCTTTTTTTTCTGCTTTAAGTAAATTCTTATTTCTCGTATTATTCTTTAGTTTTCCTGTTTTTAATGCAGTTAATGCTTCCCTGGCAGTTTGATAACGTTGAGATATTTTAATTTCAACTAAAGTGGTTAACCAATCTTTCAAAACAGGATTAATTTTTCCTTGATCTTGAAACTCAATTTGATAATCTTGGTCGTGTAATTCTGTGGGAGAAATCCCCGTTAAAAGATGAATTAAAGTTGCTCCTAATGCGTACAAATCAGAGGAAAAAACCGCCTTACCCCAAAATTGTTCCAATGGAGTATAACCACTGGTTCCCACCACAGTAAAACTAATATTTGTCACCGAATTTTGATCTTGAACTGCACCAAAATCTATTAAATAAATATTATTATCTTCACCCAAAATCAAATTACTAGGTTTAATATCTCGATGTAAAACAGGAGGATTTAACTCGTGTAAATAGATCAAAATATTGAGAACTTTTAGAGCAATTTTACGAATTTTTACATCAGAAAATCTTTCCCCATTTTCTACCAAGTCCTGTAAAGATTTTCCTGGAATATAATCTTCCACTAAACCAAACCAAGGAACCCCATTACCCTGTTCTTCAGACAGTTCAAAATAGTTACGATAACGGGGAATAAAACTATGATCTAACCCTTGTAAAACTTTCGCCTCTCGTTCAAATAGTTTAAACTGTTCCCAAGATAATTGTGGATTAAATGCTAATAACTTAACCGTAACTTTCTCATAAACTTTAGCTCGAAAAACCTGATGAAAATCAAAAACAAACTTTAACCAAGGTAATTGTTTTTTTCGTGTAGCATATAAATCAATAGGGGAAAATAAATCATCCGCTAACCAAGTTTGATGGCCAATAGCTGTTTTCCCCAAAACTTTTATGAGTCGATAACGTTGACAAAGAATATCCCCAACCTGAAACATAATCTTGATAATTAATTTAGAATTTATTCTCTATTTATATATTAACTACTCACAACAAAAGAAAATAATTGATGAAAATTTATATTTTTTGCAACCACAACCTTCCATAATAGAAAAAGATAGTTACAAGAGATACTAAAGAATGAGTAGTCATCAGACCATGAGAGTTGGTATATTAGGCTTCGGGGGACTCGGACAAGCAGCTACTAAAGTTCTCGCCCCAAAACAAGAAATGACTTGGGTTGCGGCCGCAGACCTCAAGGGTTATGCTTATTGTGAGACAGGATTAGATCCCCAAACGGCCATCGCTACTTATAGCCAACAAGGATCAATCGGTTATTTAGACCCCTACGGAACCCTTAGCAACCATAGTATCAAAGACCTCCTAGAAACCGCTAACGTCGATGGCTATTTTTTAGCCCTTCCTAACCTTCCTAACACTTTTATGGCTGATGTCGCAAGACAGTTTATCGCTTCGGGGTGGAAAGGGGTGTTAGTGGATGCTCTCAAACGCACCAGTGCCGTCGAACAACTGCTACAATTACAAGGGGACTTACAAGCAGCCGGTATCACCTATATGAGCGGTTGTGGCGCAACTCCTGGCTTGTTAACTGCTGCGGCCGCTGTTGCTGCTCAAAGTTATCACGAGATTCACAGTGTTAAAATTACCTTCGGTGTAGGTATTGCCAACTGGGAAGCCTATCGCGCCACTATTAGGGAAGATATCGCCCATTTACCCGGGTTTAACGTGGATAAAGCCAAAGCTATGACTGACGCTGATGTGGAAGCTTTCCTCGACCAAACCAATGGTATTCTCACCCTAGAAAACATGGAACACGCTGACGATATTATGTTAGAGTTGGCTGGTATTTGTTCCCGCGATCGCGTTACAGTTGGGGGTGTGGTAGATACCCGTAACCCGAAAAAGCCTTTAAGTACAAATGTTCAAATAACTGGTCGTACCTTTGAAGGGAAAATATCCACCCATACCTTTACTTTGGGGGATGAAACCAGTATGGCCGCCAATGTTTGTGGACCAGCTTTCGGTTATCTTAAAGCAGGTTTATCGTTACATCGTCGTGGTATTCATGGGTTATTTACTGCTGCTGAAATAATGCCTCATTTTGT
>JBFRWO010000288.1:0-18277 GCA_051439625.1 Crocosphaera sp.
GTCCCGGCCCCTATTTCCGGTACAAATAACTCCCAGATGGTATTGTTGCGTTTACGCATCTGGTGTTCTCCACCATCCCAGTTATTAAAATCACCAATAATAGAAACATTACGCGCATTGGGGGCCCACACCGCAAAATAAACCCCTGCAACTTGGTTAATTTTACCCACATGGGCCCCTAATTTTTCATAAATGCGGTGGTGGTTTCCTTCAGAAAATAAGTAGATATCCTCGTCAGTTAGATAAGGAGAACTAAAAGCATAAGGATCATAAATTACTTTTTCGTGTTCTCCTTCTTTAACTTTCAGTTGATAATTATTCAGTTCAGGGGTTTCGATAATACACTCAAAAAAGTTAGGATGATGAACCGAGTTCATGGCATCTTCTTTTCCTTCTGTGGGACGGATAACCCATGCTGCTTCTGCTTTCGGTAAATAAGCCCTGACTACCCATTTTTTAGTCTTTTTCCCGTCTTCTAGAAGGTGACAGCCTAAAATCTCAAAGGGGTCATGATGTAAGTTATAAACAATCTGATTAACTTGATCGGCGGAAATAGTGGTGGTCATGGGACTCGCTATATGTCAAAAAACTGAAGGAAGAGACTTATTATTAATGTCAGAAGTTAGTAGTCACAAGTTTCCTCTGTTTAAGCAAAAATAAGAACTATTCTCACCGAAGACTGTAGCATTACAAAAAATGGTTAGGACACATATATTTTTGTTTTAGGGAGCAAGGAATAGGGAAACAGGCAAGGCCAAATAAATAAAATGTCCTAACATTAATGCGTAGGTCTATAGAAGTACAAAGCTAGACTCGAGACAATAATATCTGTTTTAGTGCATCTTACAACAGTTTGGGACTGATCAATGATCACCCTCGATATTTGATTGCGAAATAATGGGTTTTAAGACTTTGGCTAACCATTTCATCACTTTTTGCTGATAACGATCGCCTTGGGGTAAACAGGACAAGGCGCGACGATAATCTGCGATCGCATAATTCCAATCCCCCATCAAATAATGAGTATAACCCCTTTCTGCATAAATACGCCCCAAGTATTGATTGGAGATCATTTTTGCTAGTTCCAGGGTTTCAATGGCTAATGAATAGTTTCCTAGTTCTCTGAGGGTAATTCCTTGATTAATCCACACTTTCTGGTTATAAGGATTAATATCTAGTGCCTGTTCGTAGTTTTCTATGGCTTTGCTCAAGTATCCTTGATGGGCATAGCAGTTACCCCGATTATTATAAGCCCTATCTAAACTAGGGTTAAGGGCTATCGCTTGATCAAAATCAGTCATCGCTTGCTCATAATCAGCCATTTTCAGGTACATTAAACCCCGATTATTATAGTCAATGGCACTATGGGGAAGACGGGCAATCAATTGGTCCAGAATAGCGATCGCCTTTTGATAATTCCCCTGATTAGCTTCTTGTTTAATAATAATCCTTAAACGTAAATCAGAAAGCTCTTTCTTTTTAAGTTGAGTGGCCATGGCGGCTTTTATACACTCCTCTTCTGACACCGATGGCATCGGAAGGGATGATGAGGAAAGTTTATTATAGTTAGTTATATTATCATTCATCGAAAGTTTTGGTTCTGAAACCCCGTCCAAATAGGACGGCTTTACAATCCCCTAACGGGGGCGAGTTTTGAAACACCGATAAGGCCGAGACTCGCAAACTCGTTTAAAGTCCCTTCCCACAACACAACTAAGATGTCCTGTCTAACAGCAACCAACCAATTGGGTTTACAGATAGTCCGAACTAGGGAGGTATTCGGAAGTGTGTACCAAGCTGTGTCTCAATGTGGTATTCACCTCTTGCGTCACCTAGATTGGTCTAGGCAATCCCCGCATTTTCAGGACAGGGTTGGTGAAAATAGCAGTATTAAGGTGCTTATTGAAAACACTGTACTCAATAGTTTGATGCTTAATGGTAAAAAATGTGTCACTCTGTTAACTGTCTCTACACCTGAACCTTGATTGGCAATCTTCCTAACTATTTACCATCGGGAGTTTCCCCATTTTATAAAATTTTCCTTAAGTTTTTGGGCTTTTCCTAAAGTATACCTATGACTGATAAAATTAGATTATATGAATCATAAGGAGTTACTCTTACTCATGTCTACTACTACATTATTAGCCAATAATTCTGATATCTCTACGGATAATTATTGTGTATTTGGGTTAGCAACTTGTTTTTTAAAGGAAGATGGAGAGTTTCATCAAGTTCGTGTTATTGAACCTATTCCTTCTGCTGCTTTAGAAACTATTTGTCAAGGAATTCCTACTTCTTATGAGTTGGTTTCTGCTAAGTCTATTGGAGACATTTTAACGGGAGAAACGTTAACAAAAACTTCTGATTTTCCTGATGATGCTCAGTTTTGTGATGACTTTATTGAAAGAACTTTAGCAGCAGTTAGAACTTATAAGAATCGTCCTTCTGCTCAATCTTTAATTCCTTTGGGAACAGTTAAAAAAGACTTGAATTTTTCTTTAGAAAAAAAACGAATTTTAAATGCAGTTAATGTGGTAAAAACTGAAGATAACGTCAAACAACATTCCCATACTCATCAAGTTTTATAGGCTGTAAATTATTTACAATTGGGGTTTACATTTTCCTGCACGAATTAAGCCAACACGACGGGCGATCGCTTCTTCTTTTGAAGAAAAAGGACCCCAATTATTTGTATTTTCTGGGACTTGATTAGAATCAAGTTCTAAAATTTTACATTGTTCTTTTTCTGTTTTAATAATATACCAAGTGTTGCTCATAATAACTGATAATTATGTCCAATAATTGAATATTTTAAGCGATCGCAGTTTTATTTCCTACCTAAAATTGTGACAAAAATCTCTAGTCCTAGATTATATCATTATTCATCACTAAAACCTTTTTCTTCGGTTTTACCTTCTTGATCTTGATTTAATGCTTCTTGAGCCATTTTTCTAATGATATCAAAATTAGTATCAGGGTTAGCTAAAGTTTCTTGCCATTTTAATTCACTTTCAATATCTGCTAACAGTTGTTTTCCTATTTCATCTTGAAGATACTCAGATAGCTTTTGCGCTTCAGAGAAAGCTTTTTGCAACAGTTGAGTCATATTTTTAATAAATCAATTTACTCTAGTTTTATAGCCATTATATAGCACGACGAATTATGATTAGCTAGTTATGGAGATTCCTCGGAATGACAGATAAAATATAGCCAAAAAATCTTAAAAATGCCTTATTTATCATCTTAATCTTTCAATAAACTCTACAAAAAGTAAATTTTAGTTAAAATACTTGACTTCCCCCCCCTTGTGCTACTTTACGACTGTTTAAATAAAACAATCAATACTTTCGTTTTTGAGGAGTGAATCCTATGCTTAGAAATTCTTTTGCGATCGCAGATACTGTATCTGGGTTGAGTTCAACTAGCAAAATATCCTTTTTAGTTGCATCTACTGCCGTTTTTACTGTTGCAATGGGAACATATAAACCTGTTCCTGCTGTTACCATCAATTTTGATAGTTTGGCTGACAATACGGTTGTGACCAACCAATTTCCAGAAGCGACCTTTTCTAGTAACTCAGGTTTTGAAGCTAGAACAGCTGAACTTGCATCGTTCTTTAATGTATCCCTTCCCAATGTTCTTGGTGTGACAGACACATCTGGTAATACAAACGGAACTCAAGACCTTTTTGTTGATTTTACCAATCCCGTCAACAATCTTACCTTTAATATTTTTGCTGATAACAGTGTAGCCCCCGGTGTGGTAGATGTTTTCACCAATGGAGTGTTTGACTCATCAGTAAATTTGGTAGCTGATGGCAATCCTATTACTACAGATTTGATCGATTTATCTTCGTTTGCCAATGTTACTCGTATTGAGCTTGTTTCCATCACAGATGTGGGCGGTCTTGTCTATGATGATTTTTCTTTCGATGTTGCTGATGTTGCAGAGTCTGTTCCTGAACCCGGTACCGTTGTCGCTTTAGCAATGTTGGGTGGTAGCTTTTTGTTGCGCAACAGAACAAAACGGGGTTAATTCCTGTTATTTCTGAGCATAATAAATTCTGGGCATAATACTATTATGCCCCTACGAGATTAACAAAGCTAATTCAGTCTATTAGATTAATGTAGTGCAAACATCTTGCTTGCTATATTTCTACTTAATAACAATATTTTAATCTTGTAGGGTTTAACGGCCGTTAACCCCTACTTTGGTGTATTGATATAACAATTATTTTAACCTTCCAGACCGCAAAATACTAATAATTAACCAAACCCCTAATAAACTAGCTGCTGCAAACAAAACAGTGCTAATTAAAGATAATTGTTGAGTAGATGAACCCGTAGAAATAATCGCCGCCCCCATAATTAATGAACCCAAAACAATACTAAAAGAAAGACGATTTGCAGAAGCATCGACACTGCGTCTTAAAGGTTCTAATTCTTTTAATCTGAGATTCCATTGTAAGGTTTCCGAAGATAATCTATCTAGTAATATATCGACTTGTCTTGGTGTTTTTAAATAGATAGATTTGAGGTCTAAAACAGTTCTTAAACTGGTTTGTAACGGAGTGTCTCCAATTAATTGACGGCGAAATAAATCCGTCATCAAAGGTTTAATTTCGTCAAATAAATTAATCTCAGGATTAAACTGTCTGGCCGCCCCTTCTAAGTTAGCTAAACATTTAGCATAAAGTCCTAAATTTCCAGGTACTTTTAACTTATTTTTACGGGCAATTTGCAAAATTTCATAAACAACTTCACTAAAATTAAATTGAGACAAACTGAGGTCATAATATTTCCGCAAAATCTGTTCATAATCATTGCGTAATCTTTCTAAACTTTCCGCTTTTCCTCCCTGAGACAATTCTATAGTTAATTGTGTACAACCTTGTGCATCTAAATCAAAAATTGCTAGTAATAATTCTGTCAAAATTTGTTGTGTTCTCGGGTCAAGTTTTCCCACCATACCACAATCAATAATAGCAATTTTTCCATTATCTAAATAGAAAATATTACCAGGATGAGGATCAGCATGAAAAAAACCATCTAAATATAATTGTTGAAAAAATGCCCTAAATAATAAAGTAGTAATTTCTTGTTTTCTTTTCTCAATAGATTTTCTACTTTCAGGAATACTCAAATCTGCTTCTAAAATAGGTTTCCCATGTAACCATTCTAAAACTAAAATTTTCTCCCTTGTTATCTCCCAATACACTTTAGGAATAACTAACTGTTCCGTATCAAACCATCTACTTTCTGATAAGTTTTCTCGAATTATATCAGTATAATTAGCTTCTTTTGTAAAATCCAATTCTGCTTTAATCGCTTGAGAAAATTCCTCAGCAAGCTTGACAATATCGTAATTTTGTCCAAATTCTGTTAAAGACACTAACTCAGCAATACCCTTAATTAAACTAATATCTTGCTCAACAATTTTATCAATACCTGGCCGTTGAACTTTAATAGCAACTTCTTCCCCAGTTGTTAAAGTTGCACGATGAATTTGTCCAATAGAACCAGCAGCGATCGGTTGTTGATTAATATTACTAAAAACCGATTCTATGGGTTGTTGTAATTCCTGGCGTAATAGTCTTTCAATCGCTTCCCAAGATACAGGAGGTACATTAGCCTGTAAAGCAGTTAATGCCTTAATATAATTAGGGGGTAAAATGTCGGGGCGAGTGCTTAAAATTTGTCCTAATTTTACATAAAATGGACCCAATTCTACTAAAATATTGCGTAAAACTTCAGGGGTAGGAATATTGGGATCTTCGTCCTTTCTTCCTGTTAATAAACCCCTCATGTAATCCCAACCATTACTGAGAACAACCTCAATAATTTCTCTTTGACGCGCACTGGTTTGAGTTAAGGAAAACATAAAATAATTCTCTTTATTTGAACTCGATAAATTTTAATAACTATTATAATCATTATATATAGCAGTTTTCATACTTGTGAGGTACAGGAGTTTTTAGGATTAGGCAACAGGTAACAGGGAACAGAAAATAAAATAAATGTGTACCTAATGAGTCCGAGAAATGCTACAATAACACTCATTAATATCTTTAAAGTTAAAGATATTCCTTATTCCTCGGAATAACAGTTGAAAAGACCAAAATAACTCATAATTTTTTTCCACTGCCATAACCGAAAAAACTGATAACTTATATGTGACTTTTGATGACAATTAAAAATACAAAACCAAGAAATCAGTAGGGGCTTAATATTATTAAGCCCCTATCAATCATTATATATAATATAACTGAGAATCTTGATTGCGTTTGTATTACTGATTACATCCTCTTAAAGTAATTTATCCAATTGAGAATCTTTTTGTAATTCTTTGAGCAGTTTTTTAATGTCTTGAGTACGATTTTTATTAACTACAAGAGTCACATTTTTATCCCGAACAATTACTACATCTTCTAAACCAATAGTTGCAATAACTTCTTGATCATCACTATTATAAATAATTGCCCCTTTACTATCCAAAGTAACATGATTTCCTAATTCAACATTATCCCCATTACTATCAATCAAACGTTCCAAAGAATTCCAATCTCCTAAATCATCCCAACCAAAATTAGCCGGTAAAACATAAGTCAATTCGGTCTTTTCCATTAAAGCATAATCAATACTCGTTTTTTCTAACTCCTCATAAGCAGCTTCTCCTTTTTCTTGTAAAGGTTTCAATACTTCGGGTGCGTGTTTTTCCAACTCTTCTAACACCACACCAGCGCGGAAAATAAACATTCCACTATTCCAACTAAACCGACCAGTTTCTAGGAAAGATTTAGCCGTTTCTAGATCAGGTTTTTCCGTAAAACGAGTCACTTTATAAACAGGTAAATCATTAAAATTATTAGTTAAACTTCCCTGTTCAATATAACCGTAACCTGTAGACGGATAAGTAGGTTTAATTCCTAAAGTAACGATCGCATTTTCTGCTGAAGCGAGTTGAGAAGCAGCATTAAGTGTCCTTTCAAATTCATCCGTATCTTTAATCCAATGATCAGCCGGAAAAAAGCCAATTACAGCATCTTTCCCGTAACGTTTAGCTATTTCTAACGTAGTCCAAGCAACCGCCGGCGCTGTGTCTTTTCCTTGGGGTTCCACTAAGAGATTATTCTTAGGTAGATTTGGCAATTGTTCCCTAACACCATCTGCAATGGGACTAGCGGTAATCACCCAAAGATTATTCCAATTGTCTGCTAAAGGTAAAAGACGGTTTGCTGTTGCTTGTAGTAAACTTTCTCCACTACCATCCAAAGATAAAAACTGTTTTGGACGCTGACGACGGGACAAAGGCCAAAAGCGTTCCCCTTTACCACCAGCAAGGATCACAGGAATTAAAGGTTGAGTCATCTTTCTCTCAATTAATCAGGTTTTGAACTGATTGTATCCTGTTTAGAGAACCTCGTTTGAATTTGAGGAAATTTTTTGTCCATGAGAGGTATAAAAACGACTTTCTGTCTCAGAAAAAGGTATAACCACCCATAAACCTGTTTTGGGGTCGCGATAGGTCCGAAAGGGGTTGGGTTGTAAGGGTTGTTCAGACGCTTTAGCCATAATTTCGTCACCAGTAACCAGTCTTTAATTCATTGTAAAACTAAGAAAGAATACGCAAAGTGACCGAGATATCACTAAGATAGTGATTGTAATCACACCCCTACGCGATAGTTGATCTATCAAACTGCGATCGCTTTAATTAATAAGGTGGCCAATAATTTATACCCTTGAAAATCTTTTAGAGGCATAATATCATTATACTCAGAAATCCGAGAGTGAATTCTCTATAATTGGAAGTATCTAACAGTTAGAAAATTGAGAAGTTACTATGAATCAAGTTATTGATAAAACCTTACGCTTTATTAACGTCTGGGCAAAAATTGAAATAATAGGTGCTTTGAGCTTAACTTTGATTATTTTAGGTTATGCAGTCTGTCCTCATAGAAGTCAAAAAACAAACCAATCTTTAGAAATTACCCCATCAACAATACAACCATAAAACCCGTAGGGGCATAATATTATTATGCCCTTACCCTAACAATTATTATGCTCAAAAACAACAGGAATTAACCCATTTGTGTTCTCTTGTGCAACAATAAGCTACCCTACACTATTGCTCAGATGATAAATGAATAAAATAGTTAAATCTACTTGATCTCAAGATTATGTTTGCTCTAAGTTTTCTATTCTCTCTTTAAGTTTCTCAATTTCAACGTCTTTCTGTTGTAAAGTTTTTAACTCTTCAAATTCCTTTTCTTTTTTTTGTACATAAGAAGCAAGAAAAGCACCAAGTGTTAAATTAGCAAAATCAAAAAGTCTGTTTGAAGCAGCCTCATTATCAATATTGGTAATAGCTAATACTTGAAAGATTAAAGTTAAAATTATTGTGGCTAACGGAAGTCCTATAATTCCAATTTTTGTAAAAAACCCTGTCACACCTACTAAGCTTCTTAATGTAACATAAGAGCCAACTCCTCTTTTTTCTGATCTTGGTAACTTTTCTAATCTTTCTATAAGCTCTATATCATTTTTAGGAATAATTTCTGCTTTCTTTCAGATTAATACTATCTGGATTGTCAGGGGTGGGGCTAATGTTTTGAGTATTTTCCGTCATTTTAAAGTAAATTCTTATTTGTAATTAGTACATTTGTTGATTATAGTTAGCTCAAATCAAAATGGGATCACGACAAAAAAGGTAAAAATTGTTATCTAGAAAGTATTGAGTAACTAGGCGTATACTATACTGGCATTGGTCAGAAACTGGTATAACTAAAAAAGTTTCCTATGTCCCTTGCATTTTATCCCCAATTTCCTGTACAATGTATGATTGTGGCCAAAAATTAGATTATAAATATTGGCTACAGGTAAGAAAAAGTCCGCTTCAAGATACTGAAGCAACCGAGCTTTAAGTCTTGGAGAGCAACGGCGACCCAGCTTAACCCGTTTTCACAGGCAGGTTAAACCTATCGTTAACTGTGTATATTGACTTCGCCTAACCTATGTTAGTGCGTATTCATAAAAACAAAGCGAGGAAACACTATCTCGCTTGTTTAGGTGTGAAAAATGCACCTAAATTTTGTTGTCTAGCCTATAGAGGAAAAAACCGTGTCTGTTGGTCTTCTTGGAACCAAACTCGGTATGACCCAAATCTTCGAGGAGGAATCTGGCCTAGCCATTCCTGTCACCGTAGTACAAGCGGGTCCATGTACCATTACACAAATTAAAACCACCGAAACCGACGGTTATAGTGCCGTCCAACTCGGTTATTTAGAAGTAAAAGAAAAAGCCCTAACCAAACCAGAGTTAGGTCATTTAAAAAAAGTTAACGCCTCCCCCTTGCGTCATCTTAAAGAGTACCGTGTAGAAGATACCGCTTCCTATAATTTAGGAGAAGCCCTTAAAGCCGATATTTTCAACGCTGGAGACCTAGTAGACGTTTGTGGAACCTCCATGGGACGGGGGTTTGCCGGTTATCAGAAACGCCACAACTTTAGAAGGGGTAACATGACTCACGGTTCTAAAAACCACCGTTTACCAGGGTCAACCGGCGCAGGAACCACCCCAGGACGGGTTTATCCAGGTAAGAAAATGGCCGGTCAGTACGGTGCAACCAAAACCACAACCCGTAAATTAACAGTGGTTCGGGTTGATGCAGAACGTAACCTACTGCTGATTAAAGGTGCAGTACCCGGAAAACCAGGCGGTTTATTGAATATTACCCCGGCCAACATCGTTGGTAAAAAATAAGAAAACTAACCCAGAAGTAAACCAGAAAAAAATCAAAAAAAATGGTTGATTGTAACGTTAAAAACTGGCAAGGGGAAGAAGTAGGCCAGGCAACCCTAGAGCTAAAAGTGGCCAAAGAAGAAAGCACATCGCACCTGTTACACCGTGCCGTTGTGCGTCACTTAGCCAATGCTCGTCAAGGCAACGCTTCCACCAAAACCAGAGCAGAAGTTAGAGGGGGTGGACGTAAACCCTGGAGACAGAAAGGAACCGGTAGAGCCAGAGCCGGATCGATTCGGTCTCCCCTCTGGAGAGGTGGTGGTGTCATTTTTGGACCAAAACCCCGAGATTTTAGCAAAAAAATGAACCGTAAAGAAAGACGGTTAGCCCTAAGAACAGCGATCGCATCTCGGGTAGAAGACATGATCGTAGTAGAAAACTTCGCCGAACAACTACCCCAACCCAAAACCAAAGAACTCGCTGCGGCCTTAGCCCGTTGGGGTGTAGAACCCACGGAAAAAGTAGCTTTGGTGTTGGTAGAAGCCGGTGACAACATCTATTTGTCAGCACGAAATCTCTGTTTTGTCAAGATTTTGAGAGCGGATAGTTTGAATGTTTACGATTTGCTCAACGCCGATAAAATTGTCATCACTTCTGAATCATTGACAAAAATTCAGGAGGTTTACAATGACTGAATATAATCCCCGTGATCTCGCAGACCTAGTAATAAAACCAATTATTACCGAAAAAGCAACCTTGCTGCTAGAAGAAAATAAATATGTGTTTGATGTCTTGCCCAAAGCCACCAAACCAGAAATTAAAGCAGCGATCGAAAGTTTATTTGAAGTCAAAGTAACTTCAGTCAACACCATTCGGCCCCCTCGCAAAAAGCGTCGTGTGGGTCGCTTTATTGGTCATAAACCCCTATATAAACGAGCGATCGTCACTTTAGCAGAAGAGGACAGTATCACACTCTTCCCCGACTTATAACCCCAGAACCATTAATAAACTGCTCATTAACGAACTGAACCTAAGTAATAATCATGGGTATTCGTAATTATCGGCCATGCACACCAGGAACCAGACAAGCCTCTGTCTCGGACTTCTCGGAAATTACCAAAAGTAAGCCGGAAAAATCACTAACCAAATACAAACACAACAAAAAAGGTCGTAACAACCGAGGCGTGATCACCAGTCGTCATCGCGGTGGTGGACACAAACGCTTATACCGGATCATCGACTTTAAACGGAATAAATACGATATTCCAGCCACAGTCACCGCCATCGAATACGACCCCAACCGTAACGCCCGTATTGCCCTATTGCTCTACGAAGACGGAGAAAAACGCTATATTTTAGCTCCTGCTGGCATCAAAGTAGGAACAGAAGTTATCTCAGGGGAAAACTCCCCCTTTGAAATAGGCAACGCCCTACCCCTATACAAAATTCCTTTGGGGACAGAAGTTCACAACGTAGAATTAATCGCCGGTAAAGGCGGTCAGATGGTCAGGGCAGCCGGTGCAGCCGCTCAAGTAGTCGCCAAAGAAGGAAACTACGTGACCTTAAGACTGCCTTCCAAAGAGGTGCGCATGGTGAGAAAAGAATGTTACGCCACCATCGGTCGAGTAGGTAACATCGAAGCCCGTAATATCAAACTGGGTAAAGCTGGAAGAACCCGTCATCGTGGCCGCAGACCCCACGTTAGAGGAAGTGTCATGAACCCGGTAGACCATCCTCATGGAGGTGGAGAAGGCCGCGCACCAGTTGGTAGAAGCGGTCCGGTGAGTCCTTGGGGTAAACCAGCATTAGGTGCCAAAACCCGTAATAAGAAAAAAGCGAGTTCGCGGTTAATTGTCCGTCGTCGCCGTTAAAACAGTCGAATTAGTTGAAATTATTATGAGTCGTTCCTTAAAAAAAGGCCCCTTTATTGCAGACAGTCTCCTCAGCAAAATTGAAAAACTCAATGAAAAAGGAGATAAACAGGTCATTAAAACCTGGTCACGGGCCTCCACCATCATCCCTGCCATGATTGGTCATACCATCGCCGTTCACAACGGAAGACAACACGTCCCCATTTTCATCTCCGAACAAATGGTCGGTCATAAACTCGGAGAGTTTGCCCCCACCCGTACCTTTAGGGGACACTCCAAGAGCGATAAAAAAGCTCGAAGATAACCACACGGGAGAGGAAAAATTAAGAATCCAGAAAAATTCTCAATTTACCTCATCCCATTACCCATAAGAAGTTATAGATAAACATAACCATCATGGCAGTTGATACAAGCACAGAAGCCAAAGCCAAAGCCCGTTATATTAGGATGTCACCCTTTAAAGTAAGACGGGTACTCGACCAAATTCGCGGCCGTTCTTATCGTGAAGCCTTAATCATCCTAGAATTTATGCCCTATCGGGCTTGTGAGCCAATTTTAAAACTATTGCGCTCAGCCGTTGCCAACGCCGAACATAATCAAGGACTAGATCCCGAAACCCTAGTGATTAGTCAAGCTTATGCAGACGGGGGACCTAGTTTGAGACGCTATCGCCCCAGAGCGCAAGGACGGGCTTATCAAATTCGTAAACCCACCTGTCATATTACCATTGCCGTCGCCCCCGAACTAGAAGAGGACTAACAGAACAATATGGGACAAAAAATACATCCAATTGGTTTTCGTCTCGGTATTACCAAAGAACATAAATCCTGCTGGTATGCCGATAAAAGACGCTATCCCGAACTATTACAAGAAGACTTAGTAGTTCGCCAATATATCGAAAAAAATCTCAGTAATGCTGGTATTGCCGATATTCGCATCGAGAGAAAAGCCGATCAAATCGACCTCGCCATTCATACAGCTAGACCCGGTGTCGTAGTTGGTAGAGGAGGAAGCGGTATCGAGCAACTAAGAACCGGTTTACAAAAAGCCCTGGGGGAAAATCGTCAAATTCGTATCAACGTTATCGAAGTAGCCAGAGTTGATGCTGACGCTGCCCTCATTGCCGAGTACATTGGTCAACAACTAGAAAGACGGGTTTCTTTCCGTCGTGTGGTACGCCAAGCTATCCAAAGGGCCCAACGAGCCGAAGTAAAAGGTATTAAAATCCAAGTCGGTGGTCGTTTAAACGGGGCTGAAATTGCTAGAAGTGAATGGGTAAGGGAAGGACGAGTACCACTACATACCCTGAGAGCAGACATCGATTATTGCTATCGCACCGCCCAAACCATTTACGGGATTTTAGGAATTAAAGTTTGGATTTTCAAAGGCGAGGTAATTCCAGGGCAGGAACAAGAAGCCATGGCGGCTCCAGCACCAACCCCCAGAAAGAAACGTCGTCCCCAACAATTTGAAGACCGTTCCAACGAAGAATAATCAACCCTGTTTTAAGTTAAACCTTATTATTAACGACCCATGTTAAGTCCTAGAAGAACAAAATTCCGTAAACAGCAGCGAGGGCGCATGAGAGGGTTGGCACGCCGAGGCAGTACCCTTAACTTTGGTGAATACGGCCTACAAGCCACCGAACCCTGTTGGATAACCTCTCGTCAAATCGAGGCCGCCCGTCGTGCCATGACTCGTTATATTAAACGGGGTGGGAAAATTTGGATTCGTATTTTTCCCGATAAACCCGTCACCATGCGAGCAGCAGAAACCAGGATGGGGTCAGGTAAAGGTTCCCCCGAATATTGGGTAGCAGTGGTCAAACCCGGAAGAATCATGTTTGAGTTAACAGGGGTAGAAGAATCCGTTGCCCGTGAAGCTATGCGTCTAGCGGCTCAGAAACTGCCCATTAAAACCAAGTTTGTCACACGCCAAGAGGAGTATAACTAAATTATGGCATTACCAAAGATAGAAGAAGTTAGAAAACTCAACGACGAAGAACTGGCAGAAGAAATATTAGCCACCAAACGGAAACTGTTTGATCTGCGTTTTCAGCAAGCCACCCGTCAGTTAGACGAAAAAACCCATCTGTTTAAACATACCCGTCATCGTATGGCTCAACTATTAACCGTCGAACGGGAAAGACAACTGAACATTAATCAACCATCCAGTACCACAGAAGAGGCGTAAAAAAACTATGGCCGTTAAAGAAAGAGTTGGGGTAGTGGTTAGTACCAAAATGGATAAAACCGCAGTTGTAGCGGTTGAAAACCGTTCTCCTCACCCAAAATACCGCAAAATTGTCGTCAAAACCAGGAAATTTAAAGCACACGACCCCGAAAATAAATGTCAAGAAGGCGATCGTGTGCGTATCCGCGAAACCCGTCCCCTCAGTAAAACCAAACGCTGGGAAATCAAGGACATTTTAACCGCTCATTAAACCCTTTTATTATCACCGTGATTCAACAACAAACCTATCTCAATGTTGCCGACAATAGCGGAGCCCGTAAACTGATGTGTTTACGCGTTCTCGGTACAGGGAATTGTACCTATGGAAAAATTGGGGATAAAATCATTGCCGTTGTTAAAGACGCACTCCCCAATATGCCCGTCAAACGCTCAGAGATCGTCACTGCCGTGATTGTGCGAACCCGTCAACCTGTCAGTCGTGCCAGTGGAATGACCATCCGTTTTGACGATAATGCCGCCGTTATTATTAACGCCGATGGCAACCCCAGAGGAACCCGTGTCTTTGGTCCTGTGGCCAGGGAATTAAGGGATAAAAGCTTTACCAAAATTGTCTCCTTAGCACCGGAGGTACTCTAAAATGAGCAAAAAAAAATCTTCCCCCAAACGGTACAAAATGCACGTCAAAAAAGGGGATACCATTCAGGTGATTTCAGGACGAGATAAAGGCAAAGTTGGAGAAGTTACTGATACTCTCCCTAAAACCAGCCAAGTCGTCGTTAAAGGTGTTAACGTCCGTACCAAGCACGTTAAGCCCCAACAGGACGGAGAATCAGGACAAATCGCCACCATTGAGGCTCCTATCCACAGTTCCAACGTCATGCTCTATTCCACCAAAGAACAGGTGGCCAGTCGCATCAGCTACACCTTCACCGAAGAAGGTCGTAAAGTACGGATGCTGAAAAAAACAGGGGAAATTATCGATTAATTGCTCAATTTCCCTAAGTAAGAGCAAAACCCACCAAGAAAAAACTTAACAATGTTCTCCTGACCAAGCCCAGGGAAAAGGACAAATAATCATGGCCCAAGCAAGACTGAAAATCTTTTATCAAGAAACCATTGTGCCTAAACTGCAACAACAGTTTAGCTACACCAACATTCACCAAGTCCCCAAGGTGATCAAAATTACCGTTAACCGAGGACTGGGAGAAGCATCCCAAAACGCCAAAGCCCTAGAATCCTCTATTAGCGAAATAGAAACCATTACAGGACAAAAACCCGTAGTAACTCGCGCCAAAAAAGCGATCGCAGGTTTTAAGGTTCGTGAAGGAATGCCAGTGGGGGTTATGGTAACACTCCGCTCCGAAAAAATGTACTCCTTCTTAGATCGCCTAATTAACCTCGCCTTACCTAGAATTAGAGACTTTCGGGGAATTAGCCCCAAAAGCTTCGACGGACGAGGTAACTACAGTATTGGCATCCGTGAACAACTGATTTTCCCAGAAATTGATTACGATACCATCGATCAAATTCGCGGTATGGATGTTTCCATCATTACCACAGCCAAAAGCGACGAAGAAGGCCGCGCCTTACTCAAAGAAATGGGAATGCCCTTCCGTACCTAGTCAAGTCCTCACCTTACAGGAGAAACCGATCATTTTATAATGGCAACTAACGACACTATTTCCGATATGCTTACCCGTATCCGCAACGCCTGTGCGGTACGCCACCCCACAACCATTGTTCCCACCACCAGAATGACCCGCAGTATCGCCAAAGTTCTGCAAGAAGAAGGCTTTATTGAGGGGTTTGAAGAGGCTGGGGAAGGGGTCAAAAAACATCTCGTCATCTCCCTCAAATATAAATCAAGAGGCCGTCAGCCGATTATTAATACCCTGAAACGGGTTAGTAAACCAGGGCTGCGAGTCTACTCCAACCGTAAAGACTTACCCCGTGTCCTGGGAGGCATCGGCATAGCCATCATTTCCACCTCCAAAGGGATCATGACAGACAGAGAAGCCCGCCGTCAAAACGTCGGGGGAGAGGTTCTTTGTTACGTTTGGTAAGCAAACGGTCAATATCCCAAAGAACCTAGTTATAACTCACTGATCACAGATAACCCATAAAAAAATGTCTCGTATTGGTAAAAAACCTATTCCTTTGCCCAATAAAGTCACCGTCGACATCAAAGGGCAACATATCGCAGTCAAAGGACCAAAAGGGTCCCTAGAATTAGACTTACCTTCCAAAGTCACCGTTAACCAAGAAGGGGAAACCGTCGTGGTTCAACGGGATGATGATTCTCGTACCGCCCGTGAACGTCACGGACTCTCCCGTACCTTAGTGGCCAATATGGTCGAAGGGGTTTCTAAAGGCTTTGAAAAACGTCTCAGTATCCAAGGGGTTGGTTATCGGGCCCAGGCACAAGGGACAAAATTAACCCTCAACGTTGGCTACAGTAACCCAGTAGAAATGATCATGCCCAAAGGTATTGATGTCAAGGTTGAAAGCAATACTACAGTTATTGTTACTGGTATCGATAAAGAAATAGTCGGTAACATGGCCGCTAAAATTCGGGCCGTTCGTCCCCCAGAACCCTACAAAGGCAAAGGTATTCGTTACGTTGATGAATTTGTCAGACGTAAAGCAGGTAAAGCAGGTAAGAAATAATCATGAAATTAACACGCAGAGAATCTTTAAAACGTCGTCATCGACGCATTCGCAAAAAAGTCAGTGGAACCCCGGACTGTCCCCGTTTAGCGGTTTTTCGCTCCAATCATCACATTTATGCCCAAATTATTGATGATGTAGCCCAACACACCCTGGCCGCCGCTTCTACCCTGGAACCAGATGTTAAACAGAATATTTCCTCCGGGGCAACCTGTGAAGCTTCGGCCGCCGTTGGTAAATTAGTGGCCGAACGAGGCAAAGCCAAAGGCATCGAACAGGTGGTTTTTGATCGCGGTGGCAACATCTATCATGGTCGGGTCAAAGCCTTGGCTGATGCAGCTAGGGAAGCCGGATTACAGTTTTAAATCAAACTATATTTTTTACACTAAACGGTAATTACTATGGCAAAAAATCGCAAAAATAGCCGAGAAAAGGCAAAAGAAAGCAACTGGCAAGAACGGGTTATCCAAATTCGTCGGGTCAGTAAAGTGGTTAAGGGTGGTAAAAAACTCAGTTTCCGCGCCATTGTTGTGGTTGGCAACGAAAAAGGCCAAGTGGGCGTTGGTGTGGGTAAAGCTGGAGACGTTATCGGTGCTGTCCGTAAAGGGGTGGCCGATGGTAAAAAACAGTTAATCGATGTTTCTTTAACCAAGTCTAGTTCCATTACCCATATCGCTAAAGGGGTTTCTGGTGGGGCAAAAGTGATTGTGCGTCCTGCTGCTCCTGGTACTGGTGTAATTGCTGGTGGAGCGGTGAGAACCGTATTAGAATTGGCTGGTTTGAAAAATATCCTGGCTAAGCAACTTGGGTCGAATAATCCTCTTAACAACGCTAGAGCAGTTATTAACGCCCTAGAGGGGTTACGTACTTTCTCGGAAGTGGCTCAAGAAAGAGGAGTTCC
Source organism: Crocosphaera sp. (assembly GCA_051439625.1). GTDB lineage: Bacteria > Cyanobacteriota > Cyanobacteriia > Cyanobacteriales > Microcystaceae > Crocosphaera. The sequence continues at coordinate 17,370 of JBFRWO010000288.1, forward strand.
CCTAGAGCATCTTTACACCTAAATCAAGAAAATAAACATGAGAATACACGAAGTTAGCCCCCAAAAAGGATCAACCAAACGCCGTCGCCGTATTGGTCGCGGTATTTCCGCCGGCCAAGGAGCTAGTGGTGGTTTTGGAATGCGGGGTCAAAAATCTCGCTCTGGAACCGGTACTAAGGCCGGGTTTGAAGGGGGACAAATGCCCCTTTATCGTCGGGTTCCTAAGTTAAAACATTTTCCTCTGGTTAACCCTAGCTATTACACCATCATTAATGTTAGTAAACTCAATAGTTTGCCAGCTAACAGCGAAGTTACCCTGGAAAGTTTAATGGAAGCAGGGTTGATTACCAGTAACGATGGGCCGTTGAAAGTGTTAGGAGACGGAGAATTAAGCGTTGCTTTGACGGTTAAAACTGCTGCCTTTACTAAGTCAGCTAAGGCTAAAATCGAAGCTGCTGGAGGTAGTTGTCAAGACTTATCAGAAGCGTCTGAAACCCCTAATGAGAGTGGAGAATGAACAGTTAATCATGACCTCTCCTTCTCTAGAGAGCCTGGGTTCGATATAAGGAAATTTATAGACAACTTTTCAAGCTCAGGAGTCTCAAACAGCGATTCTTTGGTTTGAAAAACCAAACTCCGAACCCCGAACTCTTAACTCAGAACTCAGATAGAGAGGCTTGATTTTCCTTGAGTTATTCCTGCCTTTTCCTCAATCCCAACCTCCCTAAAACATAATTATCAACTATCAATTATTAGTTATCAATTATTAATTGTTTGATAAAATGTCAAAGGATTGCAGATTGCAGAGGGCAGATTGTAGATTGACCCCTGCTTAAAAGACAGGGGCTTGGGAGGGTAGATTGTAGATTTTTGATTTATTGTAGATTTTTGAGGGTAGATTGTAGATT
>JBFRWO010000289.1:0-12976 GCA_051439625.1 Crocosphaera sp.
CGCTCTAAGTGTAAGCGATCGCGCGCCTCTTCATCGGTTAATTCATCAGTATCATTCAGATTTGATGATTCAACAACTTCTACTATGGTCGTGGATTGTTCTTGCTCATTATCATCAATAATTTCTGATGTTTCTGAGGATTGTTCAACTATTTCTGAGGCAGATTCATCAACAGTTCCTAACACACTTTCCCCCTGATTTTGAGTCGGTAAATTTTCATCTCTATCAGGAGAGATTAAAGAACTTTCTTCAATAAAATCATGATGAAATAATTGCTCAGTAGTAGTAAAAATCCACCCCTCACCCCTAAATTCTTTAACCTCAAAAGTTTGTTGTGCATCTTCAGGGTGTTGGTCATTAATTGTGACAGAATCCCCTAGTTTTAACTGTTCAAAGAAAGGTTCAGGTTTTAGGCGTATCGGTTGTTCAGGGATAGGAACATGGTTATACCAACTGACCCAAACTTCAGGCAATCCTCCAGGAGAAAGGGTTAAATCAGTAATGATTCCTAATTGATTACCATCAGTGACTTTTTGCTCAATTGATAAGGATAAATAAGCTTTGAAATTATCAATAGAACGAGTTGATTCAAGGATTTCAGCTTGTCTTTTTTCCTGTGCTTTTTTGGTTTTGGGTTGAGGCGAATTAGTTAGAGTAGAAAGCTTTTGTTCTAATTCTCCTAATCGTTCATGGACGATAACTTTGGGGTCTTGGGTTTCAAGACTAGGATTGGTTATTGTGGCTGCCCCAACTTCTGACTTCAAACTTCTAACTTCTGACTTCATCATTTTGCCTCCTCTACGGGAACACCATCTTCGTCATATTCAATGTCAGCCATTGGTGTCGCTTGATAGGGCCGGCCTTCTTCGGTGAAGTCGACGTGATGAGAATGTTTAATTTGTGGGTAAAGTTCGGGGCCTAAAATGGGGTCATTCAGTTGGTCATTGAGAGTAGTTTCTGGTTCAGGTTGGGGTGGCCGTCCCAACATACTGCCCATTTTTGCCCATAGTTCCTTTTTGACAGTGGGATCTAGTTTCTGCCTGTAATCATCGGGATTATCCCGTACTTTTTGCCAATCTTCTGCCCAACCTGGATCAATCACTAACTTAACTTTGGGTTCCCCCTTGTAATTAGTCGTTAAATATTTAGCCGGATAATCTATGACTAACCCATCGGAGATCGCCCACTGATACCACTCTAAAAAGTTCTCTGAGATGGGTTTGGGACCCTTTTGGACTCGTTGGTTAGGAATCTGGTGTAAGAACACGCCACGGGGATTGTTGATGGTTTCCCAAGTATTTTCAACGTGCTTGATGGCTCCATAAGCTTGTGACATATCATGATCTGCGATCGCTCGTCTTACTTCCCCATCTAATGAGATTCCTAAATCTTTCAACTTGCTGATTAAATCTTCGGGAATGTCCGCACTGGGAGACTGGGAGACTGGGTGACTGGGAGATGGGGAGACGGGGTGACTGGGTGACTGTTCACTGCTAACTGCTAACTCTTCACTGCTCACTGGTAACTGCTCACTGGTCACTGCTAACTGTTCACTGCTAACTGGTAACTGTTCACTGGTCACTGGTAACTGTTCACTGCTCACTGATTTTGTCCCTCGCTTTGTAGTTACTTGTGCTACATCGGCGGAAGATTGATCTTCACCAGGATCTTTCTTATCAACTAATTTTTTTTCTTTGACCTTTTTTTCTTTGACCTCTTCTTGTGATGAGTAACTTTGCTCAGAAGCACAAATTTCTTTGTTGACCAAATCCAGATCCGATCCAGATCCAGAATTTTCGACCCCCACCCCCTTCTGGATGGTCTGGGAGGTTTGATTAGTCTGAAGAGTCTGAGAGGGTCCAGAACCCTTATCTGATGCCTCTTTCGGCGGGCGTTTTTTTCCGTTTTGATAATTTTTTTTCTGTTTTGATACTGGATTATCAATTTTGATAATTTTATTTCCACTTTGATAATCTACTTCAGAGTTGATAATGTCATTTCCATTTTGATAATCCCTATCAGAGTTGATAACTGACCATTCGATGGTGACTTTTCCTGAGCGAGTTTTGAGGATACCTTTATCTTTGAGTTTGGAGATGGCTTTATAAACGCTGACTTCTGGAATTCCCCAACGCAGGGCAAATTCTTTAGGAAAGATTTCGATGGGGCGATCGCAAAAAGGATTTTCGTATCTCAGGGCTAAGTGAATAAAGGCTACGTTATTAATCAGTCGTGAGCGTTTGAGGGCGATTAACTCTTGCTTTTGCAGTGGGTAAAACTCGCCGTTGATCTTGTTTCCGTTGCGTGTTGGTGCAGGAATCCCTTGAATCTTTTGAGTTGTCTGTGTCATGATTGAGTTAATTAGTTTGAATTTTCGGGTACGAACCCGATGCCCTAAACTGCCAGGTTTGGGGCTTAACTTTTTCTTAGAACGGAATTTTTGTTACGGTGGCCTAGCTGGCCAGGTTTGAATCAGTAAAGAACAAGTCATTTTCATTGCGCAATATTGTCCCAATTCGTTAACCTTTGAATAGTGAATCCAATTGTTGCGATTGGGTTGATTATTGATATGGCTACGAGGCGATTGCTTCCCGGCGTGCCTCGTAGTCCTTAGTTTTTTTAATAATAAACCTATCATCATGAATTTATCAAGTTTTTGGACATATTTTGATGAAGCTAAATTAACGGAAGAAATCCTAATCAATTCTCAATTTTCTACAATTCCAAAATGGAGTTTAGAAAAACTGCAAAGGGTTTCTATTAATTATCGATGGTTAGTTAAAAGTCATTCTAATCACCTCGCTTTGATGGTTTCAAGATTACCTGAAAGTCAGTTCAAAAGCTTGATCTCTGAGATTTTGAACGATGAGCAAGGCAATGGTAAATACCAGAGATCACATTTATATTTGTGGGATAATTTTCTTCGCTCAATTGAAGTTCCTGATGTCTCTAATAACTTAATTGAACTTGATCCAATGTTGCCGTTAATTAACAATAGTTCCATTGATTTTGTCATTGGTTTAGAAGGGGTTGGCGTTGAATGTATCTGTGCAGTTTATTTAGAAGTATTCGAGCATTTTCTAAATAAACATCCTTACGTAATTGAGAATAAGAATAAGATTGATTGGGAGTTTTTTGACATTCATGTTAGAGGAGAAGATATACATCATAAACAAATGATTAGGGAAGCAGTAGAACAACTGATTAGCGAAAAAGTAATTAATCCTGATTTATTATTGATAGGCTATAATAAAGCTAAGCAGATTTGGCGAGATACTTGGAATCTTTGGTTAACTTCTTCAGAGCAGGAAATCTTAAAAGTCAGTTAAATTAAAGCTTCTGAGTTTATTTGCCCTTGGCTTGGTGTGCTACTAAAAAATTATCTAGTAAACTGTAAGCTAAATTTTTAAAGTACACTGAGCCTCCGTTCATCCTGGCAACTGTAATAATTCCTTCAAGACTAGAAACCAACATTTCAATCTCATGATTTAAAATAGTTATTTCTAGTTTATGTTGTTGAATATTTTTAATAATCCACTTAACCTGTAAATAAAAAAACTGTTTTAATTCTTCAACAATTGGTTCAGGTAAAGTATTAAGTTCTACCATCAAAGTCATACAAAGACAAATCTTTTTATTATCAGGCTCAAGAACCTTTGAATAAATATTGATTAAGCCTTCTAAACAACTTCTTAATGATGTAGATTCCTGTTCAATCTCATTCAAAATTAATTCAAAATTGTTTCTGTATTGTATTACCGTTGCCATGACTAAATTTTCCTTATTTTTAAAGTGATGGTAAACATTTGAAGAACTAATATCTAGTAATTCAGCAATCTCATTGATAGTAAACGAATGATAGCCTTTTATTTGAATTAAATCTTTGCAAGTCTCTAGAATTTGCTCCCTTGTATTAATTTGGTTCATACACTCCTCACTTATTCGTTAAAATCATCAGACTGACTGACTACTCAGTCAGTTACCTAACCCTCTCTTAACCAACTATGAATAATTGTCAAAAACCTTACTATAATTGATTTTTGATAGTGTTTTTTTGACATAATTGATATTGAGTAGGTTTGACATTAATATAAGAGATTTCTTGAGATATGCAATAAAAGCCTTATAGAAACCGACAATCAGCTTTTCCCATAAACGTAATGTTTTCCTCGACTTATGGCATAATTAAAATGGGCAGCCAAGTAAATTGAACTATAATAGTAAAATACCCCTAAAATTAGTATGAAGGGTCAATGTATTAATGAAACTTAACACAAGTATTTTAAATGAGGCTTTTCGTTTCGCCATGACTGCAACGCAACTTAAGAACTTGGAGTTATGCGAAGCAACAGGGAGGAGTCAAGCGTGGATGTCAAACCTGAGAAATGGTAAGGGTAATCCAGGAATTCGGGATTTTATGGAATTGGTCATGTTGTGTGAAGAAATGAGGCCGGGATTTTTTGAGATTTTTGCGAGGAAACTGATTGGCGAGTCACGACGCTTAACGGTATCACCGGAAGAACTAGTTAATAGTTTGGACTCCTCAGAACTAGGTGCATTGATGCACGCGGTGGGGAATCGGATGTGTGATGCTAGTAACCGTAAAGATGACTTGATAGCCTCATGAGTGTAGATGAACTAATAGCACAAATTAACCAATTATCCTCTGAACAACGCACAGAGTTATTTAAGCGTGTCGGTTCTCCGGTAACGATTATTTTTGCTGGTTCCTCGGTGGTGAATAATGGTGTATCCATTCAAGTAGGACAACAAGCAGATTTAAAAGAAGCTTTGGAGAACATACCGCCAGAAGCATTAGGGGAATTGGTTAAGGCGATCGCACAGTATATTGCCGTCAATCGTTTATAGATTTTCTTAGGGGAAATTTTAAGTGCTGAACTTTAATGGTTATTTCCCCTAAGAAAATTACTTATGAAAATCGTACGTTGGATAAGTAATCTTGAAACTCACCCTAACCCCTACCCTCCCTAACACTTCCCTCAAACTCGGTTCCCCCCTCCCTTTAACCGCACATCCTGCGTCGGTTTATCTGAGATCGCTTTCCCCACGTTCTCGTCGCACTATGAAGGGTTCCTTGGATGCGATCGCTAACCTCCTTACCAACGGGGAATGTGACCATCTAACTCTGGATTGGTCAAAATTAACTTACCAGCACACAGCAGCCGTTCAATCTGCTTTACTGGAAATAAACTCACCATCTACAGCCGCCAGGAAGATGTGCGCGCTACGACGAGTGTTACAGGAGGCAAAAAAATTGAAGTTGATTAGTAAGGAAGACTATAAGAATACTGTGGACTTACCTGCCATCAGAGTTCCTGATGCTCTACCAGGGCGCGCTTTGCAGTTAGCAGAGATAAAGATGCTCATGGCAGTTTGTGAGCAAGACATCACTCTACAAGGTATAAGAGACGCTGCTTTGATTGCTATTCTAAGGGGTGGTGGTCTGAGAAGGGATAAAGTAGCGAAGCTGTTGCTAGAAGATTTGGACGTTGAGGAGAAGACGCTTAGGATACTAAATGCTAAAGGAGGTACAAATCGGCTAGTTTATTTATCTACAAAGGCCATGGTGTACGTTAGCGGTTGGCTCGATGTCCGGGGTGATGTTTCTGGTGCGTTGCTATGTCCAATCCGCAAAGGAGGATTAATTGAGTATCGATGTATGTCCGGACAAAATATCTACCTAATCATCAATAAGCGAGTGCAGGAGGCGGGTCTCGAAAAGCTAACCCCCCATGATTTCCGACGGACGTTTTGTAGTGACCTGTTCGATGCTGGTGTCGATCTGGTGACGGTGCAGAGGATGGCTGGCCATAGCTCTCCGGTGACCACTGCTAAGTACGATAGGAGAGGTGAGGCGGTTAAAAGAAGGGCTGCGCAGAATTTGGGGTTTTAGCATTTTGTCCGGTTCCCCCACTCGGGGGGTTAGGGGGGTGGGGAGCCGGATGCGTAGCGTATGCGGAGCCAACCAGCCGAAGAGAGGGACGAACGGAGGCGGAACAATTGCGTAGCAACCATTTCCGGCGGGAACCTACTATTATTTATTTACGAGAGTGAAAAGTTAATTTATTATAATCTGGGATCGTTTTTTTTAGTTCTTCTAACTGATTAATTAATTTCTTATTGTCTTGGCTTAAGCGATAGATTTCTCGTTGTTGATAATCACATTCTTTTTCCAGTTGATTAATCCTTTCTTCTAGTTGATTCTGTAAAGATAAAGCGTCTTTGTGCATGGGGTCATATTGGGCATGAAGTTTATTCTGTAATTCAGCTATTCTGATGAGTAAAGAGTCCCTATCCTTGGTTAATTGTTCTATTCTTCTGTCTATTTTTTTGTCCTGATTAAGAAACTTTTCAACGCTTTTTAATTGTTGCTCACTGTTAAAATTATCTAAGTTTAATGTTAACTGTTTGACCTTCATTTTTACAAATTCTCCTGGGGGAAAACTCCCCCGTTACAGCCGTTATAATTAGTTGAGATCGCTTAATTGTTCAATCCCATAGCGATACCCTTCCCAATAAGCTTTTGTTGGTGGAGGATAGAGCCGTGGGTTTTGATAGTGAGCATCTGCTTTCCCCTTGGCAAATTCTTCTTGTTTATGTTCGTAGGGACTTTGAAGTTGTAATTTCTTTAAGGACTTATAACCATCCATTTTTAAAGAACAACCTACCAACTCCTCCAATCTTGTCCGTTCAATATGTTTCCATTTGGGTTTATCGTAGCGTTCATCATTAGTATCCCAGTTGTAGAATATTTCACTCAGACTTTCTTGGAAGATAACCTGTTTTTTAAGCTTTTCAGGGGTATTATGATAAGGATAATGTTCAAACCAACGTATAGGTTCTTCTAGGTTGAATCTAATTTTAATCATCGTTGCAAGGTTTTCGCTACAGTTGGTGATAGAAGTCCCTGTATCCTCTTCATTCAAATCAGAGAAAACAACAATAACTGGTTTGGTTTCAGTCGGTTTCCAGACTCGTAATCGACACAAGGAATCCCATGATTCACTTTTGCGATGATGATATCCATATCCTTGCCAGATAGCGATTGCATCAGTTGTAGGTTTATTAGTGGTCATTTCAAATTCTCCTGGGGGAATAGTTCCCCCATTACTATTACTTAATCGTCAAACTGTATTCTTGATTGTCACTAAAGAAAGCGTAATCAAGTTGTTTTTTACTTTTCAAAGCTTTCTTAATTTCTGTCAGATTAGCTTCAATTTTAACCCTTTGGAATTCACTGGGTAACTGTTCAGGTTCAACATTCAAACAAACACGGGGCTGTTTACGTCTCATTGATAATTTACAAGTTGCTCCTTCAACCTTTCTTTTATTAACCCGTTGCATTTCTTTAACTAAATAAGTTCGTAATCTAGCTGATTGTTTTTCACTCATTTCTGCTAAAGTTTTAAGACGTTTCATTTCAGCTTGACGGGCTTTTGTTAAGGCTTCAAGTTGCTTGATGTAATGACCTACTTTTTCCGCTTTCTCATCAAATTGAGTGTCAGTATTTAACCATTCAGAAAAGACATGATTCCTTCTGACTTCTTTTTCAGATTCGCTTAAATCGTTACAGTCTTCTATTTCATCAATCACTCTTTCAAGTTCTAAGATATCATCAGAAATTTGCCAAAGTTTACCATTAGTTTCAGTCATTTGTTTTCTCCTTAAAATGTAGTCAGTATGGGGGTAATTCCCCCGTTAATATTTACCCTTTTTGGGCTTTACGCTTTAACCACTCTTTTTGAGTAATTTCTCCTTTTGGTAAAGGTTTTTTAGATTTAGACATTTGGGATATATTAGAATTAGATTTATTTTCCTTCCTCCATAAATCTCTGGCCAAACCGAACTTACAACAGCATCGCCTTAAGGCCATAGCTTCAGCATTACTGGAAGGATCTCCATAAGATGAACAGTTAACATCTTCGGTTCCTGTGGCCATTCTGGTTAAACTTTTATCCTCACCATGAATGGTTAAAATTCCTGTTAAAGTAAGACGGTTTGAGATTTGATTAACATCTTTAACAGACCATTCCCATCCATCAATTCCGCAATGGTCATCAAGTAAGTCACAAAGGTCATACCATGCAATGTAATCAATCTTATTTCCTTTTAAAGTTTTCTGACTAATTAAATCTTTAGGAACCGGTTGTGCTAAACTTCTCAAAATGTCGATTAAATTCATTTCAAACTCTCCATAAATGATAAATAATAGGTAATGATTGCAGATAATAGGGGAAACAATTCCCCATGACTCCTTAAAATATTGATTCTGCATATTGATAAACTTGGGCAGTTTCTATTAAGTTTATTTTCCTCAAAAGATAATTAATTGCATCATCAACAGCATCAAACGGAATGCCATTAATTGCGTTTTTAATCCAAGCTTCTACCCCTGAAAACTGAGTTTTAATAATACTGCCTATTTCTTCAGTTTCAGGGTAATATTCTTCCCCGTCATATTTCCTTACCCAAGCAAATAACCGATATTCAATATTATTCTTAGTTTCATGTTTACGAGTAAAACAACCTGCGGGTAAATCTTCATCATTAATATCAAAATCATCTTCGTTTTGAATAGGCTCAACTTGAACATATTCTGACCTCATAATTTGATGTTTGCATTGAGTTTTTTGACCTGTTCTAACTCTGTAATGCCAATCTTTACAGGTACAGGAATCAGCAGAAACTTGATAAACTTCTCCCGTTTCTAAGTTGGTAACTTCGCTATAATTATCATTCCAATCATATCCTTGAAAAGCAGACTTTTTAAGAAAGGTTGCCCGTCTTTTACCTTGTTTATCTTCATAATAGACCCAAGGAGTTGACCCTTTCCCTAATAAACGAAACTTAAGAATTTTAACCGCTACTTTCTTAAGAATAGCTAAGGCTGCATATTTGATAGTATTCAAAGTTTTCATCATTTTCTTTTCTCCTACTTGGATAATTGACTAGGTTTACATTGCATTGCGATGGTTGCATCGACTATTTCAAACTTAGGGATATTAAGGTTAATGGCGGTTTTCTTCGCCTCTGATTTCTTCTCAAAAATAGGAACCGAGTGTACACCAATTGACCATTCCCCAATGACATGATTATGTTGATCTAAGATTGCCCAATATTTCATTTAAAATTCCTCATCTGCTGTACTTTCTGGGTAATTACTATCAAGTAATTCTGGTTTAATCTCACCTTTTGCAATCTTTTTAATGGTTTCTTCCCATCCCATCATGTAACATTGATTGTTAGGTTTTTGGGGTTTTGTTAAGGTTAAAGCGTCGTTTTGTCCGTTGATATAACAGTTATATTGATCTTCTGCTATAAGTTCGGAATCCCACTCTAACCAAGGTTGAGCAAGGTCTAAATAATTCATGATTGATTACTTTTTTGTGAGGGTATATTCCCCCAAAGGTGGGGGAGAAAAAGATTAGTTAGTTAAAGCTCTTTCTTGTTCAAGTTCAATCTTGAAAACACTTTTTTGAAAGCTTGGACTATTCCGATAATGCCAAGTAATATCCTCTAATTGATCCTGCAACCAATGGGTAATGACTTTGGCGATCTGTTCAGTTTCACCGATTAACTCTTGTTCTTGTTTGAGAAGTTCAGCAGCTTCAAAAATCTCATCTTTAAAATCAAAAAGATAATCACTTAAATTCTGTTCTTGGACTAAGTGATTAAGCCCTAATCTACTCATTCCCTTTACTTTGATCTCAGATTCAAAGTCTTTCAAATATTTAGGAGTTCTGATTTCACACCATTTGCAACCATACAAATTATTGAAGGTTTGTACATATCCCTTAGCTTCCTGTCTTAAACAACCTACATAAACCATAAAGGCTGGTTGATCTTCTGTCTCATTACCCCATTTCTGCTTATTATGGATATCTTCACAAACAACCACGTTTTGACAAAGTTGGGTAACGATAAAGCTATCGTGAGGAGACTTTTTGATGACTTGTTGTACCATGATAATTACCTTTGATTTACACATTGAGGGTTAAGGCCGAGGTTCTAACTTGCCGGTTTTACCTCGGCTCAAACTTTTTACTTTCTGCAATTGAGTAGTTGATCTACTACTGCGATGTCGTGGTCGTTGATAGTTTCAAAGTCAACCACAAGACTCTCTAACCTTTCAATGGCTGTGAATAGATCCTGTGCTTGGTCAACGTTGAGATGATTGGGATCGTCTTGGATCTTCCTCAACTCACGAAGGGAAGTTTTTAAAATTTGTCTCGTTTTTTCGTTCGTCATAATCAATTGAACTCTCTTTGTCTATATTTATAATATACCACGTTTACATGGATAAAGCAAGCAATATGTTATACTTGTTTACATGGATAATAGAGAAGCGAGGAAAAGATGGGATTAAAAAAAGGGATGACAAATAATCCCACCGGGAAGAATCAATGGGAAAACATAAAAGCCGATAAACCTATCGCTGTAAGGCTTTTAAAAAAACAGGATGAAGCTGTCAGGGAGATCGCTTCTTCTGAGGATAAGGCAGTAAGTGAGGTTATTTCTGAAGCAGTAGACATTTATTTGAAAATAAAGCAAACTTTTAATTAATTTACTTGGCAATTATCCCCCCAGAAGAGGAGGATAATATTAATTAAAAAGGAATAGGATCATCAGGATTCCAGGTTTCTGCTGGACACCATCCTAAGTCTTTAGCGTAATTATTAGGGCTTAAAACAGTTAAGCAATTATCTTTAACATCATATTCATAAGGTAGATCCATCGGTTCGGCAAATCCTTGATCATGAAAAGTCTTCACCCATTCTAAAGCTAATTTTAAAACCCCTTCATCTAACGGGTTTTGACCATTTCTATAATTACGATAATTGTTATATAATGACCATTTTGTTTTTAAAGTTTTGAACTCAACAATTAGACATTTTTTATTTTGGTTATAAGAAACAATACCGTTATAGTGCATGATTTAATCTCCAATATTCAAATTTTATTAGCTTTTACTGGCGGATAAATTTCCCCCCATAGGAGGGGGATAATATTAATTAAAGAATACGAACAGCTTGATGCCACACTTCTTTTTCTGTCCAATAATCTCGACTTTTAACAGTTAAAATATTATTGTCAAGGTCATAGAAGTAAGGGAAATTGACTGGTTCAGCAAATCCATTACTAGGTAAGTTTTTGGCTACAGCAAAAGATTTTGTTTTTGAGCTATTATCCTTGATTGTTAATACCCAATAATAATGATCACTGTTATATTCTTGGATATAACTAATAGTAAATGAATCAAAACTAAAGTGAATATATTCTTTTTCTGGGATTTGTTCAAGACCATCGCCATACCCTTCGTATCTAATATCAATATCACAATAGGTCTCTTCTAGTCCTTCGTCTTGAAGGTTTTCGTATAGATCATCGAGAAATTGTAAAGATGGTGGTAGTTTATAGTTTTTGCGGTGTAAATAATTAGTCCTACTAATGTCTGGGGAAAAATAATCTACAATTTCGCTTAGAAGATAAGGAACTTCTTCCATTTCTTGTAATTCAATCCAGCAATCGTTAACAATTTTGATCATTTTCTAAAACTCCATTAATTTTCAACTAAACAACTCCCCCAAAGGGGGAACAAAAGAACTAAAAAAGCGATAACTGCACCGACGAAGGAGGGGCAGAAAGAAACCAGCCACCACCAGCAGCCACCAGCCCCCACCCGGCAGGGGGGGAAACCGACGGCGGCAACCATAAAATTGATCTGATTTCCAGTGCTAGAGCATAACTGAGACTAGACCATGAACCGCTTCCATATCCGCTAAAAGCTGATTTTTTAGGCATCAGCCCAGGGGGACAACTAGACGCTGGAAATGAGAGCCATAAACCACCCTTACAAGCTTCTACACAAGCTATTGATCTTCTAGCAAAGGCTGATTTTCCTTGGCCATACTCCCCACTAGCAACACTAAAAACTCTGGCTTCTGAGAACAACTCACGGGCTATCTGATCTACACCTTTGGCGCAGCCAACCGCCACCACCGAGGAACTAGAAACAAAACTAGAAATCTCTGCGATCGCATCCTCTGCGCCAGCAGCCGGGGAACGAGAACCGGAGAAACCAACAATAAAACTAGAACTAACTAACTCAGAAATACAACTAGGAACCATAATTTATCTCAAATCTTATTTATATTTTACCTTGTTTACGTGGCAAAAGCAACCTTAAAAGACAAAAAAAAAGAGGCCCTTTGGCCTCTTTTTTAGGTGCGTCCTTCCCGGTCCTCTCGTACCCTAGAAGGCTCCTCTCAATGCTCTTACGCCTACACACCCCTTTGCGTTAGCAAAAAACAAATATAAATTGGACCGAACTGTCTCACGACGTTCTGAACCCAGCTCACGTACCGCTTTAATGGGCGAACAGCCCAACCCTTGGGACCTACTACAGCCCCAGGCTGCGATGAGCCGACATCGAGGTGCCAAACCTCCCCGTCGATGTGAACTCTTGGGGGAGATCAGCCTGTTATCCCTAGAGTAACTTTTATCCGTTGAGCGACGGCCCTTCCACTCGGTGCCGTCGGATCACTAAGGCCGACTTTCGTCCCTGCTTGACTTGTTTGTCTCGCAGTCAAGCTCCCTTCTGCCTTTGCACTCTGCGGCTGATTTCCAACCAGCCTGAGGGAACCTTTGCGCGCCTCCGTTACCTTTTAGGAGGCGACCGCCCCAGTCAAACTGCCCACCTGAAACTGTCCTTAACCCGGATTACGGGTTTAAGTTAGAATTCTAGCCTCCCTAGAGTGGTATCTCACCGTTGGCTCCATTCTCCCCACGAGGAAAACTTCAACGCCTCCCACCTATGCTGCGCAAAGGAAGCCCGAACCCAATTCCAAGCTACAGTAAAGCTTCATAGGGTCTTTCTGTCCAGGTGCAGGTAGTCCGTATCTTCACAGACAATCCTATTTCGCCGAGCCTCTCTCCGAGACAGTGCCCAGATCGT
>JBFRWO010000290.1:0-2826 GCA_051439625.1 Crocosphaera sp.
TGATTGGTCATGGAACCAAAGATGAGGACGGAAAACAGACTTTTTTAGACTTTGTAGCTGCTTATCAAGCATTAGATACTTCTCGTCCCGTTATTCCCTGTTTTTTAGAACTGACAGAACCCTACATCCAACAAGGAGTAGAATATTGCGTGTCTCAAGGTTACACAGATATTTCTGCTTTACCCATTCTCTTATTTGCTGCGCGTCATAATAAGTTTGATGTCACAAACGAACTCGATCGCACTCGACAACTTTATCCTGAGTTAAAATTCCATTATGGTCGCCATTTCGGAATTACCCCGAACCTGCTAAAATTATGGCGAGAACGGTTAGAAGCTCTTGATCGCCCTGACGCTAACCCCAAGGGAATTAAACGGTCTGAGACTGTGTTATTGTTCGTTGGTAGGGGTTCTAGTGATCCCGATGCGAATGGGGACGTTTGCAAGTTAGCCCGACTGTTATGGGAAGGTAGCAGTTATAAAACTGTAGAAACCTGTTTTATTGGTATCACCCACCCCCGTATGGAAGAAGGGTTTAAACGCGCAAGTCTCTATCAACCTAAGCGTATTATTGTTTTACCCTATTTCTTGTTTACTGGGGCGTTAGTTAAAAAGATTTTTCGCATCACAGAAGAACAAAAAGCTGTTTATCCTGATCTTGACATAACTTGTTTACCAGAAATGGGTGTCCATCCCCAACTATTAGAAGTAGTTAGGGAACGGGAGTTAGAAATACAAACAGGGCAGGTACAAATGAACTGTGAAATGTGTAAGTTTCGTCTAGCTGCGATCGATGATCATAGTCATCATCACCATCATACCCACGATCATTCCCATCACCATCATACTGCGATCGATCCTTATGCGAAAGTTGAAGACTATCATCAACGCATCTGGAAAACACCCTGAATGAAGTCAGAAGTTCCTCACTACGTTCCGGCGCTATCGCACAGAAGTCAGAAGTCAGAAGTCAATTTACTGGTTACTATTTTATTGCAGTATTATAGACTTTTTCGTTAGCTTTGACTGATTTGAAAAAGTCTACAACGGGACGAGGATAGTTAACTCCTATCCTGACATTATAGAGTTTTTGTTCTTCTTGTGAAAGTTTCCAGGGTTCATGAATTTTTTGCCCTGGAATCATTTTTAATTCTGGTAACCAATGTTTTATATAATCTCCTTTAGGATCATAATCTTTTGATTGTTTGGGAATATTAAAATAGCGGAACCCTCTCGCATCATTACCGACTCCGGCGGTATAATTCCAGTTTCCATAGTTACTACAAACATCATAATCTATTAATAAAGATTCAAACCATTCTGCCCCCATTATCCAGTTAATTCCTAAGTTTTTGGTGAGAAAACTAGCAACATTTTGTCTCCCTCTATTGGACATAAAACCAGTGGCAGCTAATTCTCTCATATTCGCATCAACTAAGGGATAACCTGTGTTACCTTCTTGCCAGAGTTTAAACTTTTCTTGATCTTCTTTCCAAGGAATATCTACACCTTGTAAACCAGATTGATAAAATATTTTATTACCATGTTTTGCACTAATAAATCGAAAATAATCACGCCATAATAGTTCAAAAATAAGCCAATAGGTTGAATTATTTTTAACTCTTTTTTGTTCATATTTTTGTACTTCTTCGTAAATATAACGGGGTGATAAACAACCATTAGCTAACCAAGGGGAAAATTTAGAAGAATAATCTGATCCTAACATTCCATTCCTGGTTTCTTTATATTCTTTCAGACAGTTTCTTTCCCAAAAATATTCTTGTAATCGTTTAATTGCTTCTGTTTCTCCTCCTTTAAATTCTAATACTACCCTAGAATCATAATTAGGTTTTTCTAGTCCTAAATCTTCTAAACTAGGAATATTTCCTATTTCAATCCCAGGAAGCGATCGCAATTTCCTGGGACTGATTAATAGGGGATTAACAGTAGAATTTTTTTCAACTTTTTTCCTAAAATTGGTAAAAACTTCGGGTAACTGATTCACTTCAAATGGTAAATCATCCCAATGATATAAGGTAGCACCCCAAAATCCTTTAAAGTTAACTTTAAGGGGTTTTAAAGCATCTTTTACTAATTTTTCTATCTTAGTTTCTTCTGAAGTTACTTTTTCATGAAAATAAACTGCATCAATTTCTAATTGTTTTATTAGTTCAGGTATTATTATTTCAGGATAACCTTGTCTGATAATTAAATTACTACCTAATTCTTGCAGAGAATTACGTAAATTAGTAACACTTTCTAATAAAAATTGACCTCGAAAATTACCCGTTTTAGGGAACCCAAAAGAAGTGGTTTTAAATTGCCTAATATTGAAACAGTAAAAAGGAATAACTAACGCACCTTGTTTAATTGCTTGATACAATGGTTCATGATCATGAATCCTTAAATCGTTACGATACCAGATTAAAATTCTTTTGTTAGACATAGTTTATGAGTAGATTATTAAGATTTGTTAACTATGATAACATTTTTCGTCTGATAAGTGATCGCAGGTAACTGATAACTGATTATAAAAGTATACTAATTCCTTTGGCTATTGTTAAAATCAGTGCGGCAATTTTACCGAGACTTATAGCTGTATCTTCTAGTCTTTTTAGATAGGTTTTTACCTTTGAACTTTTGGGATCATCGGCTGCTTTTTTAACAAGGGTATTAGAGACTGTTTGTAAAGAAAAGATAAACTCACATCTTGCACCTAACGAGACAAAGTTCCAAACCATGTTCATAAAACCAAGGATTCAGTAACTTTAACCTCCTGAGAAGAGAAAGCAGTAAAATATGGGGAAGAAGTAAAATTAAGGCTTGT
>JBFRWO010000291.1:0-4728 GCA_051439625.1 Crocosphaera sp.
TCCTTCTCAGGGTTCAGTGCGAATTAATTTGAATGGAAATAACATCCAAGTAATGCAAGAAACCAGTGGTAATGGATTACTTGATCAACAACTAAATCTGGAGGTTAGATGAGTCCTATGCACCCAATTTAGGGCGTGTCTGCAAAGTTCAAAAATCTTAGTTGAGGGAGGCAGAGGGGGCAGAGGAAGCAGAAGGGGCAGAGGGGGAAATTAGTTTATTTTTAATATTCTAATAGTTTGCAGACAGAGCCTAGACTAAATTCGGTTTATATAGCCTTTATCAGACTCATCAGGTACACCTAATATCTAACTCCGAACTCCGAACTCCGAACTCCGAACTCTGAACTCCTAAAACTAGAAAACTCTGTACCTCACAAGTATGAGAAGTCTCCCCACACTCCCCACACTCCCCCATCTCTACCAAAACTGGGTTTTATAAGTCGGACTTGGATTATCTATCAGTTTGAATAGTTAACACTTGAGGGGGTGTAGCATCAGGAGGATAAAGAAAATCTAAGCGCACAAGTCGCCATCTTTTGGGAGGAATCGTTTGACGCACAAGGGGTTCTCCCATTTGACCTCGATGTTGCACTAAATGGAAATAGCGATTTTGCCAAGTTGCCTCTTTATCAATGTAGCGAACTCGAATCGGTCCTCGGAAGAAAACAGATGGGGAAAAAGGAGACAGGAAACGTAATCCATCCGTTAGAGTATCTTGTTTCAGAGGGGTTTGCAGGCGAACGGTAACTGTTTGCGGTTCTTCGCTTGAGTTATAAAGAGGTAAGGTTAGGCTATATTGTACTCCATAATTTCCATGAGCTTCATAAGCCGTATCAGGATAACGCACAAGTAGCGGTGCGGTTTGTACTTGATTGGTTCCGAAGGTTCCTCCTTTAAGGGTACTTAACCCATAAGAGATAGATTCTCCCGCCGCAGGAATGGTCAGGTATCCTGTTTCATCTGTTACCCTCGTGTTCCAGACCGACCCCTGAGATACTCCAGCAACTCTTCCATAAATCAAGCTACTGGCGTTAGGGGGTGAAGGAGCGCGGTCTCGTGGGGTGACTAATTCCCCTTCTTTGAGGAGTTTTTCCCATTCCTGATTGGTTGGGGGGCGTTCAACTCCTGTTACCTCGTCAACGGGGGCATACTTAGCTAAACTGGCTCCATAAACCCCTCCATTGCTTTCTAAACGCACATAGGTGGAACGTCCATTTAAGGGTGGGGTGAGTTCTTTGACCGGAATAGGTAAATTCAGTAACATCCGACTTTCCTTTGGTGGGATAACCAACTTGGGGGGAAAGATGTCTTGACGAACCCCTCGAAGGATATCTCCCATTACCCGACTACCAGGGCCTGCATAAACTCTCCCTAGAGGGTCTTCAACTTGAGGGGGTAATTTCACAAAAGGGGCATCCGGTTGGCTCAAATGACTTGCACCTTGTAGAATCCTGATAGTGACGGGATTTGTGGTGGGGTTGTGTAGAATAATCCCTAAATATAAGGTTCGTAAATCCTCTGGTGTTGGAGGTGAAGCCACATGATGGGCAAACATATCAAACTGGCCACGGAATAAATAATTTAAGTGTGCGTTGGGATGTTTTTTTCCCAAGGGAGGAAAAGTCGATAGTAAGACTCCTTCATTTTTCACTAATTCAGGACTATTACTATTAAAAACAGGGGTTGAATTTAGTCCTCCAGGTAAGGGACGAACCTCTTGGGGTTGAACAATTTCTTGGGGCGGTTGGTTGTCTATAGTTGTGTTATTGGCCAGGAGTACGGGGAAGAATATCATTTCTAATCTTAAAAGGCGTAGCGGTTTAAGCTTATCACAGAAATACGCTATTTCCATTGAACTGATTTCTCCTGATAAAAAGGGGAAAAAGGGTGATATTATCGATAAAATATTTGAAACCATCCTCAGGATAGTCATTATCTAATTTTTGGCCTCAAAAGTCATATCTTAATAAACTACTATGAACTTGTCTAACAAAAATACCGCGAAAAATCTTGAAGCTGCTTTTGGTGGCGAATCAATGGCTAATCGCAAATATCTCTTTTTTGCCGAAGTTACTCGGAAATTGGGTCTTAAAGAACTTTCAAAACTGTTTAAAGAAACCGCTAATCAGGAAACCGAACACGCCTTTGCTCATTTTCGTCTATTGCATCCAGAATTAGTAATTGATGATCCATCAGAGTTAACTGATGAGCAGAAAAAAGAGATTGCCGCTCGTTGTTTAGAACTAGCGATCGCAGGAGAAACCTATGAATATACAACCATGTATCCAGACTTTGCTGACGCAGCCAAGAAAGATAGAGATCAGGATGCAGTAGCTGAATTTGAAGAACAAACAGCAGAATCTAAGGAACACGCTCAAATTTTCCGTAAAGCTGCCCACAATTTTGGTCTATTAACTCATATTGAGGAGCATCATGCTAAGCAATACACGGATGCGTTAAGTACGCTGGATGGTCAAACAGTGACCAAGCAAGCTCCCAGTAATGATCCCACAACTCAAAAATGGATTTGTCGTCAATGTTCAATGATTTACGATCCAGTATTGGGAGATCCAGATTCGGGAATTGCTCCTGGCACTCCTTTTAGCGAAATTCCAGAGGATTGGACTTGTCCTATTTGTGGAGCCGTCAAAAAACTGTTTATCCCTTACGAAGAACCAGTGGGAGCCTAAAGCAACCCATTCATAGGAGTTTATCAACTGATCAACTCCTATCTTCTTGTTGATAGGTTTTGATGCCAGTTTTGGATTTTTTCTGAAAATTGATATATGATTGACATTGTTAAAGCAGACCTTAGTTTATCTGCTCATGCCGAAGCTATGATTCAGTTAATGGATGAGTATGCACTTGATCCAATGGGTGGTGGTCAAGGTCTCCCAGATGACGTTAAGGCAAATCTCCCAACAGAACTTGCAAAGAGAAAATCTGCTCATGTAATTCTCGCTTTTGTTGATTCTCAACCGGCAGGTCTTGTTGTTTGCTTAGAAGGATTTTCTACGTTTGCTTGCAAACCATTACTAAATATCCATGATGTCATTGTTGCTTTACCCTATCGTAGACGAGGTTTGTCCAAACTTCTTTTACACAAAGCTGAGGAGATAGCATACGAGTTGGGCTGCTGTAAACTGACTCTAGAAGTGCTTGAAGGAAATTATGTTGCTCAATCGGCATACAAATCATTTGGATTCAGTGGCTATGAGCTAAATCCCAAAATGGGCAAAGCATTATTCTGGGAAAAGAAATTAGGATAATTAATATAAATCAGGATCTAATATTCACAAATCAAAAGTTTACCTCTTCCTAAAATAAGAGGATTTAAAAAGCGGATAATCTCGCAGTGCGATGGCAAGATTATCCGCACTAATCAATGATTATTTTATTGTTTTTCTGCTTCATAAATGAAGAGGTTTTAGACCTAATAATTAATAATATTAAGCCTCTACATATATAGTTTACTGTACAGAAATAACCTTACGATTACGGACAAATAAAGCAAACCCTGCGCTAGTAACAAACATCAGTAAACTATAGATACCTGCTGGAATAGCCATAGTAGGTGAATTTAATAAAACACTAGCAATAGTAATAGCTAAGGTTCCGTTTTGAATACCTACTTCAACGGTAATTGTTTTTCTACTTTTATCATCCAATTTAGCCAAACTAGCGATCGCATATCCCAGGAACATAGTTAGTAAATTTAAACTTAAAGTTACTCCTCCAACTTGTAAAAAAGATGATAGTAAAGTAGCTCGTCCTTTAACCATTAAACCAAAAATAATTAACCCTAAAAAGAATAAAGATAACCATTTAAAAATTTTTTCTAGTTTAGCTGCTAATTTGGGTTGAGAGTTATTAATAAACATCCCTAAAGAAATAGGCAGAAGAGTAATAACAGCAATTTGAGTTATGCTTGTTAAGACAGGTAACTGTAGTGTTGTATCTGCACCCATAAACATCTGCATTCCTAAATTAATTATGATAGGAATAGTAATAATAGTAACGAGACTACCGATAGCTGTTAAAGTAATCGATAAAGCAACATTTCCTCGTACTAAATAACTAATTACATTAGAAGTTGCACCACCCGGACAAGCAGCTAAAATAACCACTCCAACCGCTAATTCTGGGGTGAGAGGAAAGATAGCAGCTAAGATAAAACCCACAATAGGTAAGACAATTAATTGAGCAACTAATCCCAGAATAACCCCTTTAGGTTCGATAAAAATGCGCTTAAAATCAACAATTTTTAAACCCAAACCCATACCCATCATAATTAAAAATAGGGCAAGGGGAAGAAAAACCGCCGATAGAAAATTAGACTCCATAGAAACTCCAAACACAAAACTTTTGCTATCTTACAATAGTTTGGTAAATATACCTACCTTTCTATTGCACCCAATGTTTTTAAAGCGTGTTTTTGTGCGGAGTTTAAACCAGTGACTCCTGTAATATCCATGTTCTCATAGGGTCGAGGCGATCGCCAGGTTGATAAATATTCTCCTGTCAAATAATTCCAGCGTTTGATCGTGCCATCCTTACTACTACTAGCTAAAATAGGCTCATTAGGGTGAAAAGTAACACACTTGACATCCTCACCGTCCTCCGCTACGCTAAAGAACGGTGATTCCCTAAAACAAGCTTAACTGTCTGTATTTAGGGGTGGTTGACGCTTCACAGGATGCTGCTACAAATGAAGTAGTCTTATGCCTT
>JBFRWO010000292.1:0-7073 GCA_051439625.1 Crocosphaera sp.
GATCAAGAAACAAAAGCATTTTTAGTATTAGGTGATCCAGGTTCAGGAAAAAGTGTAGCATTACGACAATTAGCCCGTGAATTATTAGAAGAAGTCCCTAAAACTGGTAAGATTCCTGTTTATTTAAACTTGAGAGAATGGCGAGTTCGTGAGAAATGGAGTAAAACAGCAAAGCCAACGGTAGAACAGTTACAAACTTTCCTCTTAAAACATTTACAAAAAAGTCCTTTTTTAAGAGATTTTCTAGATCGGAAGGTTGATCAGAATAGTGATGAAACTATGTTTTCTAAACTATTTAAAGATGGACGCTTTTTCTTGATTTTAGATTCATTTGACGAAATACCACAAGTGTTGGATGAAAATGAAAAATCTTGGTTAATTAGTGAATTGTCTGAGGTTATTTATCGTTTCTTAGTGGTTGGACATGAATGTAGAGGGGTTCTATCATCTAGACTGTTTCGCTGTCCTGATATCAACTTTAATGCTGAAACTGTGTTAGAAGTTCGTCCCTTTAGTGAGGCACAAATTTATAGTTATTTAATTGAAAGACGTTCTTTATATGATAAGCAAACAGTTAAACGATTATTAGTGGAAAGGGCAAACCTTGTTCCTGCTTTTCGTAACCCATTTACTTTAGGATTAATCCCCTTATTTTCTCGTCTTAATCCTAATCAATTCCCTGATAATCAAAATCAACTTTATGAAACGTTTTTAGAAGATAGATTAGAATTAGTTGAAGGAGAAATTAATGAACGTAATCGTAATCGAGAAAATTTAATTACCAAAGAAACAATTATTGATTGTGCAAAAAAAATTGCCTTTGTTTTATTTGATAATGATAATTTTGGTTTTGAAGCACCGCTTAGAGAGTTAATACAAGTTTTATCTAATCAGTATGGATATGAAAGAGAGGATATTGAGGATATTATTGGTATTTTAGAATCCGCAGCAATCATTCGTATGGGTTTAGGACGTGATAGGTTATTTAGTTTTGTCCATCGTCGTTTTGCTGAATATTTGGTAGCGAAAACATTAGAGAAAAAAGGGTTAGATGAGTTACCGATTGAATCAATCCCCAAGGATACTAGATGGAGAGAAGCTTTAGTTTTATATTGTGAGGTAACAGATAAAGAAACTGCAACACAAATTGCTGAATATTGTTGGGAGAGAGTGAAATTAATGAAAGTATACAGTAATAAAATGAATACACCTGAATTTTTAGAGAGTATTCATTCTTTACGGTTTCTAACTACTGCGTTTCGGAGTCGCTTAGATTGTATTAAATCTTTTCAAGATCGGTTAAATAGATTGTTATCAAAAACAATTAATCGTTATAACAACATACTTTCCGTTAAATTTTCAGTTGAAGCACTAGGATTATTAAAACCCAAAGATACCACTAATTTAATTATAAGAGCATTCAATTTTAATAATGATTGGATTAGTGAAACTGCTATTTATGCTTGTCGAAGTTTACCCAGTTTAGATAATTATTTAGAGAAAGAAATTAAGCGATATGTAGTTTCTATTCCTAATTATGAATTTATCTCAAATATAAAAGAATCGCTTTTCTATTTTGGACTTTCAGATTCATTTAGAAATATTTATAATTTTTGTCGATTAAGATTAATCGAAATAACTTTATATTATGTTTTATTTTTACTTATGTTAATGACTATTAATCTTCCTGTTTTACCATTTTTTTTAATTCTGTTTTATTATAATAAAATTTTTTGGAGACTACTAAATCACAGTAAATTTATTATGAATTTTCTTCCTAAATTTAATGTTTTATTTTTATTATTATTGTTTTTTTATATGGAGTTAATCAATATAATTGATAACTATAGTACATTTTCAGTATTATCAATTTTTGATATAACGAATTCATTTAATATTCTTTATATATCATTGTTTTCAATAGGTTTACTGTTTATTGCTTTATGTCTTTTAATAAATATATATATTTTCTATAATCTTATGTATCATGATGGTCAAGATGATATATACATAATATTGTCAAGCTTTGTAGGTATGTTTTTGTATATAAGTCATTCACTATTTACAAGATTTATTAGTAGTTCGGTAACAATAGTTAACATGGGTTTTGCGCTATTTCTAATTATATCTCTTATTTTAGTGCTTGGAACTCTACTTTCTGGTTTTATAAAAGTATTTATTCCTTTTATTACAAACTGGAATCATGATCGTAAGCAACTTAGAAAACTACTCAAAAAATCATCAGATCCATATTTTGTATGGACAAAACAAGAAATAAGCAAACAATTTCTTAGCTTAAAAACTGCTTCAGGAAGATTGAAATTTGTAGAACACTTAGAAGAAAAAAGAGTTAAACCACTAGAAAATAGTGACTGGCCGAATGGAAATCTACCTAATGTTAATAATGATCAAGCAAGTACCCTATTAGCAAAATTAGAAGAACGTTGGTTAGGACTTAATCGGTAAACAGTGATCAGTTATCAGTTATCAGTGATCAGTTATCAGTTATCAGTTATTAATTTAATAACTTCATTGGCATCATCTAGATTTGTTATGATAAACCAAGGTTCTTTTTCAATTTACAGCATTTTGTGTTGGTGGTTCATAAGGTCTAATATGCTTAAAATTCTCTGCATTTTGGCGAGCAAGATCAAGCTCATAAGACTTTTGGAGATTGAGCCAAAACTCAGCCGATGTAGCAAAGAAAATACTTAGTCTCATCGCCGTATCTGCTGTAATACTACGCTGTTCATTTATAATCTGGTAGATCCGATTCTTCGGTACATATAACTTTTCCGCTAGGGTAGCAGCACTGATCCCAATCTCCTCCAACTCATCTGCTAAGATTTCGCCAGGGTGTATCGGATCTCCAAATTTCTTTTCCATTTCTAGAACTCTAACATGATAATCAACTATTACTATTATTTCTTGATCTTGAATCAATGATGGTAATTAGAATCGTCAACTATGAATTACACTTCTGTGCGATCGCGTCTTAACTCTCATAAAATGTAACCACTAGAAAATCCGTCCAACTATTTACAAAAAATGCAGAGGGAAGACAAATGAAAATAGCAATCTTGTCCCACGATGCTACCTTATATTCTACAAAAAGACTGAAAGAAACTGGAGAAGAATTAGGACACGATATGCGTGTGGTGAACTATCTTAGTTGTTATATGAATATTACGTCCCATAAACCCAGTATTTATTACAACGGTAAACCCCTAGAAAGTTTTGATGCGATTATCCCCCGTATTGGAGTTGCTAAAAGTTTTTATGGCACAGCAATAGTGCGTCAATTTGAATTAATGGGAGTCTTTTGTGCCAATGAATCACAAGCAATTTCTCGTTCCCGTGATAAGTTGCGTTGCTTACAAATTTTAGCTAGAGATGGTATTGCTTTGCCCGTCACTGGTTTTGCGCATGATGCAGAAGATATTGATGGGTTGCTGGAATTTGTGGGAGGTGTGCCAGTGGTGATTAAATTATTGGAAGGTAGTCAAGGCATTGGCGTAGTTTTGGCGGAAACGCGAAATGCTGCCAAATCCGTCATAGAAGCCTTTCGTCAGCTAGACGCTAACATCTTAGTACAAGAATTTATCCAAGAAGCAGTAGGAGTAGACTTACGCTGTTTTGTGGTTGGGGGTACAGTTGTTGCAGCCATGAAACGGCAAGGGGCCGAAGGAGATTTTAGAGCCAATCTGCATCAAGGAGGAAAAGCGGATATGGTTGAATTGACTCCAGAAGAAGGAAAAACCGCCGTTAAGGCCGCAAAATCAATGGGATTGAATGTTGCAGGAGTAGATATGTTGCGTTCTAATCATGGTCCGGTGGTAATAGAAGTTAACTCTTCTCCTGGTTTAGAAGGGATTGAAAAAGCATCAGGAATTGATGTGGCTAAAAAAATTATCGAATTTTTAGCTAAAAATGCCCTCTCTGGGAATTCCCGCGATCGCATTTAGTTCTAGTTACAGCCTATCAAAAGCGGTACTTAGGACTTTAGAGGGTTAATGAGATTCCCCTTTACCTAGTTGAAAAACTATTCCCCAAAAAACCAACTCAAGAGTAGTAAAACAACAGCCAAAAGTAATAATTCTCCCAAAGAGCCTAAATAAGTGAATAAATGGATGGGAATAATTGCCATGACATAGGTAGCAAACCAATTGAGCAGAAAAAAAAATAACAGCAGAATAATAAAAAACATGATCAGCCTCTAAGCCAGTAATATCCAGGTTTGAAGAGAACAAGTTAACATTAGTTAACAGAAAACCTCTGTTTTTT
Source organism: Crocosphaera sp. (assembly GCA_051439625.1). Lineage (GTDB taxonomy): Bacteria > Cyanobacteriota > Cyanobacteriia > Cyanobacteriales > Microcystaceae > Crocosphaera. The sequence goes on from JBFRWO010000292.1 coordinate 4,285, forward strand.
TAATAATATGTAATAAATAAATAGACGAAGGCATTGTATAAAATTAACTGGAAGGGGAGATAAGTAGAGATGACGGTCATCTCGAACACCTCTGATAATTCTAAGATAGCCATCGAGATTTCTCAGGTTTCTTAAAAAACTTTTTGTGAGGAACTTGAAAAATCATAGGGATTTTAGTCTCAATGGAGAGTATAATCAAACCTGATGGAAGTCCTTTGTTAACCCAAGCCCAACTGATTTAAGTCAAGTAGGAGATTAATTTAATGTTTGACGCATTTACCAGAGTTGTTTCTCAGGCTGATGCCCGTGGTGAATATCTATCTGCCTCTCAGCTAGATGCTCTGAGTGCCATGGTAGCCGAAAGCAACAAGCGCATGGATTCTGTGAACCGTATTACCAGCAACGCTTCCACCATTGTTGCTGACGCTGCCCGTGCTTTATTTGCAGAGCAACCCCAATTGATCAACCCCGGTGGAAATGCTTACACCAGCCGTCGTATGGCTGCTTGCTTGCGTGATATGGAAATCATCCTACGCTATGTTACCTATTCTATCTTTAGCGGAGATGCCAGCATTTTAGAAGATCGTTGTCTTAATGGACTTCGCGAAACTTATTTAGCGTTGGGAACTCCTGGATCTTCTGTTGCTGTTGGCGTTCAAAAAATGAAAGATGCTTCCTTAGCTATTGTTAACGATCCCAGTGGAATCACCTCTGGAGATTGCTCTGCTATTGCTTCGGAAATTGCAGGTTACTTTGATCGCGCTGCGGCTGCTGTTGCTTAATAAAAGCCTTTTAGTAGTTCATCGGCAATTCTTAAACCATTTCAACACGGTATTCTAGGAAAACTTAGCAAAACAATCGGGAGATAAAACGAAAATGAAAACCCCCTTAACCGAAGCGATTTCCAGTGCTGACTCTCAAGGTCGCTTCTTAAGCAGCACCGAAATTCAAGTAGCTTTTGGACGTTTTAAGCAAGCTTCTGCTAGCTTACAAGCGGCTAAAGCGTTAACCGAAAAGCAATCCTCCTTAGTAAGCGGAGCAGCCAACGCAGTGTACGCTAAATTCCCTTTCACCACCCAAATGCAAGGGCCTAACTACGCTGCTGACCAACGTGGTAAAGACAAGTGCGCTCGTGACATCGGTTACTACCTCCGCATGGTTACTTATTGCTTAGTTGCTGGTGGAACCGGCCCTATGGATGAGTACCTCATCGCTGGTATCGATGAAATTAACCGTACTTTTGAATTATCTCCTAGCTGGTACATTGAAGCTCTCAAGTACATTAAAGCTAATCATGGTTTAAGTGGAGATCCTGCTGTTGAAGCTAACTCCTACATCGATTACGCAATCAACGCACTAAGCTAGTCATCTAGAAAGTGCTAATGACCTGGAAAAGCTGAAGGTTGTTGGCTTAAGTAGTTAGCAATCATCTGTTTCTCCAGGTCTTATTGTCTTTAAGACCGCCATTAGCGGTGTTAGATAGAACTCAATTATAAAAACCTATCAATATCAGTGGTAAATCATAAAAAGGAGAACTAAAAATGCCAGTGACAACTGCTGCATCTCGTCTGGGGACATCCGCTTTTGAGGAAACATCTCCTGTTGAACTTCGTGCAGACTGGAGAAAAGAAGATACTCAAATCGTGATCTGTGCAGTCTATCGCCAAATTTTTGGTAACGACTACATCATGAAATCCCAACGCCTTACGAGTGCAGAATCATTACTTGGTAATGGTTTGATCAGTGTTAAAGAGTTTGTGCGTTCCGTTGCTAAATCAGAACTTTATAAAGAGAAGTTTTTCTACAACAATTTCCAAACTCGGACGATTGAACTCAACTATAAGCATCTCTTAGGACGTGCGCCTTACGATGAAGCTGAGTTTGCTTATCATCTCGATTTATATCAAACCGAAGGATATGATGCTGATATCGACTCTTACATCGACTCAGCAGAATATCAAGAAAACTTTGGGGAGAATATCGTTCCTTATTATCGAGGATTTAATAACCAAGCCGGACAAAAAACCGTTGGTTTTACTCGGATGTTCCGTCTCTATCGCGGTTACGCCAATAGCGATCGCGCTCAACTAGAAGGTAGCAGCGTGCGTTTGGCAACCGAATTAGGACAAAATTCTGCTACTGCTGTAGTTGGCCCATCTGGTGCTAACAAAGGTTGGGCTTATCGTCCTTCTAAAAGAAATGTTACCCCCAACCAAAAAGTGTTTGGTGGTACTCTAGGCTTCGGTAAAGGAGACAACAGAAGCTATCGGGTGGAGATTTCTGGTATTGGCGCAGGAGGAGCGAAAAATTATCCTAGTGTTCGTCGTAGTAGTCGTGCGTTGATTGTTCCTTACAAAGAATTATCAGCTACCCTAAAACGCATTAGCCGTTCTGGTGGCAAGATAGCCAGTATTACCCCTGCTGACTAGAAAATCAGCAGTTTGTTGTCAGTTCAAGTGCTATATCTTGACGAAAAGTAACTTAATAATTGTTTAGGAACTTCTTTATCATGTTAGGTCAATCAGCATTAGTGGGATCAGCAAGTAACCCTTCTGCCAGTCGTGTTTTCCTTTATGAAGTGACTGGGCTTCGTCAAAATGATGCCAACGATAAAAATAACTATCCTGTGCGTCGCAGTGGTAGCACTTTGATCAGAGTGCCTTATGCTCGCATGAACGAAGAAATGAAGCGTATTACTCGCATGGGTGGCACCATCGTTAATATTACCTCGGCACCTGAATCATAAAAGTTGTTATGGTGGATTATTCCCAAGATAATAAGGTTATGGG
>JBFRWO010000293.1:0-8742 GCA_051439625.1 Crocosphaera sp.
TTGTTAAAATATCTGCCTTGAATATTAGAGATGATTCTATTCAAATCGGTAAAGCTGTTATGAATGATTCTTTAGATTTACAGCTTAATTTTTCTCTGACTTCTAATTTAACTATTCATGAAATAACGGCTCCTAAGTTACCTGGTAGTGTTTATTTAATTCCTGATGTTCTTGGTTCTATACAACATCATTATTTAGATGGAAAATCGGGAATAATTACGCAGATATTTTCTTTTTTGGCTTGTAGTGAAAAAGTTCAATTAAGAGTGATGTCATCTCCCAATATTAAGCCAATTAGTGAACAAGATTCCTTTTTTTTACATCTTTTGGGGACGGGAGACTTATGGTTAAATTATTATGGTAATATTCAGGAAATTTCAGTTAAAGGAAACTATATGATTAATCTCAGTTATTTAGTGGCTTTTGAAGATACACTAAACTATGAAATTAAACAGCTTCAAAATTTGTCGGTGTCGGGGGTACATATAGGAACCGTAGGAGAACATAATCTATTTTGCCATTTTAAAGGTATTGGTAAAATCTGGATACAATCTCGTCATCGTTATGCTTTATTAAATTTTTTTGCCCCTTTTGTTCATTAAATTTACTAGAATTTTATGGAGTATTATAATAATAATGAGGAGAAAAAATTCTTATGTTAGACATCGCTAAACTAGCAGGCAAAATTCCAGGAATTAGTCAGCATTTTCAACAAGAAATGAACGCTAGTTCCCAACGTCTGGAACTGGCAAAAACTATATTAAAACAAGCACAAAATAAACAAGAAGAATTACTCGAACTTTACCAAACTTGGAGCGATCGCCTCATTTTTTCTGCTGCTATACCTATGGAACCTTTGGACACTCGCATAACAATTGTTCCTCCTCCTTACAGTCATAGTGTCTTTGCTACAGATGGCTCACAAATTGCTCCCTCTCACCACGAAATTGCCTATTGTTATCTAATTAATGTGGGAAGGGTAATGCTTCATTATGGACAAAATTTACACCCTTTATTAGATAGTTTACCAGAGGTTTATTATCGTCCCGAAGACCTTTATGTTTCGAGACAATGGGGTATTAGGACAGAAGAATGGTTAGGATATCGCCGAAGCGTTTTAGAGGCCGAATGTTTAGCGGAAATGGCCTGTGGTTGGGTTAAACCGCCAGGGGCCCACCATGAACCCAATTTAAGCATGGTAGATGGCTCATTAGTCTATTGGTTTTTGGACGGTTTGGCCCATGATGCTCGTGATTTAATTTTAGTGCCTATTCAAGAGGCTTGGGAACAATTAAAGGCTGCACGTATTCCTTTGATGGGGTATCTTAGTGCCTCCCGTAGTGTGGAAGCTGTCAACTTTTTGCGTCTTCATAACTGTACCTTTGACACGCCAAACTGTATTATGAATTGTCTGGACTTGGGGGAAGAAAAGGCCCCTTGTCAGATGATTGAACCTTTACGAGATACGACGTTATGGGGGGAAAGTCTGCAACCTGGAGAACGGGGACCTCTCTGGAAAAGTTCGGCCCGTATTCTCGATCTTTATGATGAAGCGCAACGCATCTATTTTTGTTACGTTAATGTAGGAACGGAAATTGCTAGGGTAGAAGTGCCGGCCTGGGTGGTTGAAGATCAAGAGTTATTCGATCAAGCTTTGGGAATTATGTTAGCACAGGTAAGTAAAGGGTTTGGCTATCCTGTTGCCTTAGCTGAGTCCCATAACCAAGCAGTGATCCGAGGTGGCGATCGCATTCGTTTTTTTGCGTTATTGGAACAACAAATGATTCGGGTTGGTTTACACAATGTGGGAACTTCTTATAAAGAGGCGAGAAAAAGAGGCAGTATTGCTTAGAATTATATTATTTTAACAACCTAGAAGGTTGTGTTACTGTTGATATTTTTACCAAATTAATTCTAAATTTAAAACAAAATTAGGTAAGATATCTTCTCCTGATAAGGTGGTGGGATTATCTAATATTTCTACTTGTTTTTTTTGTCGATAAATTTCTACTTGTTTATCTTTTCGATTAATTAACCAACTTAATTTTGTTCCATTTTCTATATATTCTTGCATTTTCTCTTGTAAAGATTTTAAACTATCACTGGGAGAACGTAATTCAATGACAAAATCAGGACATAAAGGCAGGAACTTTTGACGTTGTTTTAATGTTAAATTATTCCATTTATCTAAAGTTATCCAAGAAGCATCTGGGGATCTATCTGCACCATTTGGTAACTTGAAACCTCCAGAAGATTCAAAAACTTTACCTAGTTTATATTGTTTATTCCATAGTTTCAATTGAAAATTAATTTCAGAATTACGCTCGCTTGTTTCTCCTCCTGTTGGTGAAATAATCATCATATCTCCATTGCGATTTCTTTCAAACCGTAAATCACGGTTATCTTGACAAAGTTTATAGAATTGTTCATCTGTCAGTTGACAAGAATCAAACTTAATTTCTAGAGGATTAATCATAACTTATTCACCTCAATTATCAAATCACAATTCAATATTACCAAATTAATTCTAAATTATCTTTAGATAGTCCTATAGTAACATAGCGCATTTCTCAAAAAGAATGATCGGGGTCAGGAAAAGTTACCGATAAATCATCATTAAAAACTGTTAAACCTTCTTTAAAAGACACTCCATGTTTATTTAGGTTAGTTTCTGCTTTTTTAGGATTCCATTCAAACTGCATATCGAAACTTAATTAAATAAATAAGGTGGGCAATGCCCACCCTACTATATCATTATACTATTTTAGACTTGCCATAATTTTATCAACTTCTTGAATATTTAACTCTAATGCTTCGGCAATTTGTTCTGCACTTAATCCTAATTTAACTAATCTAGGAATCATATTTCTTTTAGTCTTCTTTTCTATGGCTTCTACCATAATTTTATCATCGTTAATAATATCATCATTTTCTTCAATATCAGTAGAATAATTAGAACAAAAATTTAGTTTATTAACTTGAGCAATATTACCAATACCTCTAATTTTTTTTGCTGTCATTCTTTCAACGGTTGCACGAAAATTAGATTTATTAATGTCTTCCCCTAAAGTCTTAGATAGAAGTTGCCAAAGTTTATAAGCTTCATCTTTGACATGACCTTTACTACAGTTATAATCGTCCGCAATGTTAGCGTATTTTTGCCCCTTTAAAACTCCTTTTAAAATAGCGACTTGTAGACTACTAATGTGTTTACCTGTGGAAGAGAAGATCAACTCATTCAAATAACCAACTAAATCTTGAGAATTCATAGTTATACTTCAGTCTTTATCGGCCATTATCATCTAAAATCCGTCTTTTGTAAAGAATCTTTACACCAAAACCGTCTTTTTCCGTCTTTTTTATGCTGTCATTTTTATAATCAACTCGTACCATTAAGGTTATAAATATTAAATCTTTTTAATTTTATGAGTCGAACACATCAAGCTCCTCAAACACCTTCCCCTATGCCTAAAAAGCCTAATTGGTTCTTAATTTTAACAATTATAGGAACTGTTTTAACTGGTGGTGGTGTATTAGTCGGTTTAATTAATATTCCAGAGTTTAGATGCTTTTTGCTAAACTTAAGTTGTCCCACTGAATCAATTACACAAAAAGAAGTTGAACTATCTACAAGAACAGACTCAGGGGAACTTTTAGGAGCAGTAAAAGTTGCCGTGAGTGGTTCAAGTGGACCACCTGAAGTGACATACACAGATGATAATGGTTATGCTATCGTTAATATTCCAAGTAAAGGAAATGTTGATGTTGTTTTAACTAAGTCAGGTTATCCGACGCAGAACTTTACGATCAATCTAGAAAATGAACAAGAGCTAGTCAGAATAATTCGAATGACTCAGTCTGGTCAACCTGAAGTCATAGCATCTTCAAAAACACCATCAGTTGATACTTGGGAACCAACTGCAAGTCCTCCCGACGATCGTATTATTACTGCAGTTGAAAACCAATTTATGAAAATGCAAATTAGTGGAATTAGCAAAAACCAACGTGGAAGGATAATGCTAGGTTTTGTGATTACCAATAAAACTAACGAAGACCTGTATTTGGCAGTAAATCGGGACAGGAATGGAGGCACTATTACTGATAATTTTGGGCAGACTTGTAATGGTCGAAGTCTTCAAGGTTTAGCTTGGGTTGGATCTTCTGCCAATGAACCAGATGATTTTACTCAAATCAGTCCTGGTTCAACAATTACCGTCGGTCAAACGGATTGTGAATTTCCTACTAGTACCGAGTTTAACGCTAGTTTTCCTTTAGTTCGTTATCAACCCAGCACAACAAATCCTGCGGGAGAACACACCAAGTTTTCTGTCGGATTTAGGGGACTGACACTTCCTTAAAATCAGTGCGATCGCAACTTTTTGTAGGGTGCATTAACGACGTGTAATGCACCTCATTTAATTAAAAATATCAACTATTTCCTTGATGGTAAAGGAATCTCTTTTTTGCCACTATTATAAACTGTCTCTATCCATAATTCTCTTGCTTCTTCAATATTAATAACAACTTCTTCTAAGGTTTCCCCTTGAGTTATACATCCTGGTAAGTCAGGAATTAAAGCAGTATATCCTCCTTCATCTTCAGGATAAATTGAAATAGGATATTTTAGGTATAAAAAATAGTCTAGATATAGATTTTCTGAGTCTTTATTATGTTTCATTTTTAACTTACCATCACGTTAGATTCTGTATCAGTAACTGTAAGCTTTCCTGAGACAGACGAGGTATTTTTGACAACAATTTCTACATCTTTACCTAACGCTTTCAAAAATCGAATTAAATCATCAGTAGAAAATTTTAATAGTTTTCCTTTTTCTAATTCTATTACTTGAGAAGGTTCTATGCTTAATAATTTAGCAACTTCTTCATCAGTCAATTGTCTCTGCTGAATAATTAAATTAATTTGTCTAGTCAATTCAGCTTTAGCTAACATTTCATCAGCATTTTCAAAGCCTAAGTCTTCAAAAATATTTCCGCTACCAGAGTAAAAGTTAATTTCTTGATTCATGATTTCTCCTGCTAGTTAAAGATTAGTTAGCATAATAGTCTTGATAGTGTTGTTGAGCTTGTTTAAGTCTTCTTTTGACTAAATCAATTTCCTGTTTAGGAGTGGTAATTCCCTGTTTGGATTTTTTTTGAAAAGCGTGTAAGACATAAATGACTCCTTCTAGTTTAACAGTATAAACGGCTCGGTAGGCATTGCCATCAAAATTTTCTACAATTTCAATAACTCCTGCACCTTTAAATCCTTTTAATGGTTTACAAGAACTATGTAACATCCCTGTTTGTGCTAGATACAAAGCGTATCCCATATCGGACTGTACTTCTTGAGGAAACTGTTTTAAGTCATCCAAAGAACTACCTATCCATTCTACAGGTTTTATATTCATTAATTTTCCATTCTCTAAATAGGTTTTATTTTATCTCCAATTTGAGGATTATCAAATGGTAATTTTATTTCTTTACCGAAAACCTGTTCTCCGAAAGATTGAAGAGGATCAATATAGTTATTTTTTGGAGGTATTCGTTTAACTTTATCTGATTCGATGATAGACATTTTGTCTTGAATAAAAATAATCTTTCCAGTCCCTCTAACTAACTCAAGAAATCCTAAAGATTCACCAGTTTCAGGATCTTTAATATCTTCGTCGCTAATATGATATACTAGCATTCTTTGTCCTTCTCTTATTCCATGTTCTGAACCTCTATTAATAACTAATTTATGCTCATCAATAACTTTAGCTACTGTAGCAGGAAATGTTCCTTTTTTAGCAATAACTGGTGTATTGGTTACAGGATCAATGTTTTTAGATTCCATTTTAACTCTCCTTTAGGGTTAATTAAAGTTTTGTAGGTTGTCCAGGTCTAACTATAGTTTGTTTTATAACTTGATTATTATTGTTTGCTAACTGTTTTAAAATGTCCTCATAAGCTGAAACAGGTTGATCTATTAATGCTTTTATTTTGCCGTTACTTTGTATATCTTTAATATAACCAACTCCGATTAAAGCTTCAAATCCATAACTATCTGTATAATAAAATGAGACATACATATCATAGCCCAAAATTTTAGATGGTTCTAAAAGACATTCAATACAACCGGTTTCTTCATCAGTTCTAGTTACTAAAATCTTAGGTAAAATATTCTTTGTTGTATTAAGTGCTTTTAACAGTGTTGCTATTATTAATAAAGCGACTGAAATAACGATAAAAAACCAATATAAAGGTATAGGTGTGTTACCAACAAAAATCGCTAGAACAATTGTGACAGAAAGAGAGAGAAATCCAATTAAAAATCCTTGAATTTCCCAGAAGCTTGACCATATTAACCCCCAAAAGCTATTTTTCATAACTAATCTAAAAAGATAGAGAGACTAGCATAATACGAGTCTCTCTTATCCTATAACTCTATTTTACTCTACACCTTCAATTCTGTCCTCAACTTCTTGATACAACTCTTGTAATCTTTCTAAGTTTTCTTCGGAGGTTTCCCAATAACCTCGTCCGTTAACTTCGAGTAATGTACCGACCATTTTACGGAAAGAATTAGGGTTTAAATTCATCAGACGTTTACACATTTCTTCGTCTTCGATGAAGGTTGTATTTACGTCTTCATATACCCAGTTATCTACTGCGTCTGCGGTTGCACTCCATCCCATTGTGTTAACTAACCGCTTAGAAAGTTCCCTGACACCTTCATATCCATGAGATAACATTCCTTCGTACCATTTAGGATTTAATAACTTGGTACGCGCGTCTAAACGGACGGTTTCAGACAATGTACGAACTTGTGCATTAGCGGTAGTTGTATCTGCAATATAAGCAGATGGTTTTTTGCCGTCTCCCCGTAAGTTTGCGACAACTTTTGTGGGATCAGAATCAAAGTAATGGGAAACATCCGTTAAACTAATTTCCGAAGAATCTAAGTTTTGGAAGGTTGCATCTGCCGTTTTTAATGCTGATTCAAACACTTTTCGGTTATCTTTCATGATACCAGGGTTATCTGAATCAAAGGCGAAACTTTTACGGTTGAGATACATATCTTGTAACTCTTTTTCTTCTTCCCAACTGCTATTTTCTACCGCTAAGTTGACGTTAGAAGAGTAGGAACCAGAAGCGTTGGAAAAGATACGGGTAGCTGCTTCACGGAGGTTAATTCCCATGTCGTCTGCTTGCTGTAATGCGTGTTTACGAACATAGTTCATTTCGATGGGTTCGTCTGCTTCTGCTGCCATTTTAACCGCTTGATCTAATAAGTTCATTTGGTTAATAAAGAGGTCACGGAATACACCAGAACAGTTCACTACCACGTCAATACGAGGTCTTCCTAATTCTTCGAGGGAAATTAATTCTAATTTATTGACCCTTCCTAATGCGTCGGGTACGGGTTTAACTCCTACCATCCACATAATTTGTGCGAGGGACTCACCATAGGTTTTGATGTTGTCTGTTCCCCACAATACACAAGCAATGGTCTCAGGATAATTACCCCCATTATCTATTTTTTGACGGGCAATTAAACGATCTACTACTATTTTTGCAGATTTGACCGCAGCTAAAGTAGGAATGGACTGAGGATCTAACGCATGGATGTTTTTACCAGTAGGTAAAACGTTGGGGTTACGGATAGGATCACCACCGGGACCAGGTAATACATATTCCCCTTCTAATGCTTTTAGTAACCCTCCTAATTCATTATCAGCACAAACCTGTTCTAAACAAAATTCTAGGTACTCAAACAGGGGTTTTAACTTATCTGGATCGACGTTTGTGTAACTTAAATCGTGTAAAGTTTCTACCCAAGGGGCTTTTTTCCCTAAGTTGAAAAAGTTTAGTTTAGATACAAGGGAGACTCTTCCTTCTGCATCTATCTGTGTTTTTACTAAAGATGCGACTGCTTCACGGGTTGCTAATGTAATTTGTTGTAGCAACTCTACATCTTCTAAAATACCCCGATCGCTGTTTTGATAGACTTCTTCAATATCTCGGTCTAAACTATCAGCAATAATTCGTGGTAAGGAGGTTATTCCTTCTTCTTCTCGGTCTAAGGATGCAATGTTTACCAAAGTTGCGATCGCTTCTTCTGCTGTGGGAGGTTTACCGACAATATGGAGTCCACAGGGTAATAAACGCGATTCAATTTCCATCAACTTTCGATAGACCAAACCGACGATATTATCTCGTTCTTCTTGGGTCATGTCTTTAGCATTAGTATCAGGTAATTCAATATCCTGATCTAAATTTACTAATCGACATTTATCCATGATAGTGTTAACAATAGGAACACCACGACCGCCATCTTTTAAGGTTTGATAGGAACCTATTAACTCACTTAATTCTTTCAGTCCTTTGTATAATCCTGCATTTTCAGCAGGTGGAGTCAAATATGAGATGGTTTCTGCATAACTACGACGTTTTGCAATTGTCGCTTCACTGGGATTATTAGCTGCATAATAGTATAAGTTAGGAATGCTACCAATGAGACTATCGGGATAACATTCGCCTGACATTCCCATCTGTTTTCCTGGCATAAATTCCAGCGATCCGTGGGTTCCGAAATGGAGAACAGCGTCTGCTTTCCAAACTTGGTTTAAATATGTGTAATAAGCAGCAAACCCATGATGAGGACTAGCGGATCTTGAGAACAGTAACCGCATGGGATCACCTTCGTATCCAAAGGTGGGTTGTACCCCAATAAATACGTTACCAAAGTGTTTCCCATAGA
>JBFRWO010000294.1:0-13675 GCA_051439625.1 Crocosphaera sp.
TTTTCTTGAATTTCTTTTTGATAGATTCTGAGACTTCCGCCACCAATTTCTATCCCATTATAAACCAAGTCATAAGCTTGCGCTCTCGCTGTTGCTAAATCGTCTATATCTGCTAAATTAGGGGCAGTAAACGGATGATGTAAAGCCTCTAAGCGTTTCTCATCGGCATTCCATTCAAACATAGGAAATTCTGTGATCCAAAGTAAATTAATTTTATCAGGATCAATTAAATTCATCCGTTGACCAATCACTAATCTTAAGCGAGATAAAGACTTATTTACAGTGTCCGTATCTCCTGCACCGAATAATAATAAAGAGCCAGGTTTTGCACCAGTTCTTGCCAATAACTCCGCTTTTTGTTCCTCCGTTAAATTATCTTTAATCGCCCCAATAGTATCCAGTTTATTATTGTCTTTCACCCGAATATAAGCGATACCTTTTGCCCCTGCTTCCGTAGCTTCTCTAAATAAGTCACCCCCTGGTTTAATCTGAACATTAGAGATGACATCATTGCCCCCAGGAATAGGTAAAACCTTCACCTTTCCACCATTTTTAACCGCTCCTGAGAACACTTTAAACCCACTATCCTTAACAATATCCGAAACATCAACTAAAGTTAAATCAAAGCGAGTATCAGGGCGATCCGTACCATACTTTTCCATAGCATCTTGATAAGTTAACATTGGAAAAGGACGAGGTAAATCAATATTTTTAACCGACTTAAAAATGTGGCAAACTAACCCTTCATTCAGTTCTAAAATTTCATTTTCGGACATGAAACTCATTTCCATATCCAGTTGCGTAAATTCTGGCTGTCTATCGGCCCGTAAGTCTTCATCCCGAAAACACCGCGCAATTTGATAGTAGCGATCGCAGCCCGAAACCATCAATAATTGTTTGAATAATTGTGGTGACTGAGGCAAAGCATACCACTGTCCTGGGTTAACTCGAGAAGGTACTAAATAATCCCTTGCCCCTTCAGGAGTAGAACGAGTCAAAATAGGAGTTTCTATTTCCATAAACTGCTGTTCGTCTTCCAGATAACGACGCATTGCCTTAACAACACTATGGCGCAATTGTAAATTTTTCGCCATGCGGTCGCGTCTTAAATCTAAATAACGATATTTGAGACGAGTTTCTTCCTTAACTAACTCTGCTTCTAAACTAGAAACAACAAAAGGAAGTTGTTTATTAACCCCATTTAATAACTCAATGGATTCCGCATAAATTTCCACTTCTCCTGTGGTAATTTTTGTATTTAAAGACTCAGGAGGACGCTTGCTAACTTGTCCGATAATTTTAACAACATATTCGTTGCGTAACGTCTCAGCGATGGGGTAGGATGTAGGGGTACGCTGAGGATCGCTAACAATTTGCACAATGCCTGTGCGATCGCGTAAGTCGATGAAAATCACCCCACCGTGATCCCTCCGGCGATCGACCCAGCCAAACAGGGTCACAGTTTTCTCAATATCCGTTGCGCTTAAGTGGTTACAATAATGGGTTCGCATCTGAAGTTTATCTAGTTTGTTATTGTACTGAGGTCGTGTATTATGACGCTTCACACCGACCAAAATTGAGACGTACCCCCCATTATCTCTTATTTTTGTAACAGATAACTGTTTCCTATTTAACGAGATATTTTTTTTAAGGTTAAGTTTATATTTTTGCCTAATTAAACCAATTATCTTATTAAATTTTTGTACTGCTATATTCATCTCCCACTACTCAAGTGCGTGATTCTTCTAAGTGAAATTTTTAAGAATTTAATGTATCATGAAGATTCATCTTCTCTTATCGATTTTTTCCTGAATATTGAGAAAGATTGATTAATATTATTGATTGAGAATTTCATGAAAATAAACAATTATTTGACTAAAACTGCCATCATCTCAGCAGTTTCTTCTCTTGCGATGTTTGGAGTTGCTGATATTAGTTATGGGATCACCCTCAATGTTGGTAATAGCAGTTTGACCACTGGTAATCAAAACTATCAGCTAACAGGTGTAGATCGCACAGGTTATAGTTTTACTGCACCTAGTTATGATGCTGATCTTGTGAGAATTGATGTTCTTTTAGTCAATGGTGATGGTCTATCAGCAATTACTGAAACCGTTTTCATTGATATCTTTGAAAACGTTGATGGGAATAACTTCCCCACAGGATCACCCTTAACAACCTTATCAAAATCAGTTACTCTTGGTGAGGTAGGTAGTGGAACTGCTACTAGTTTGGAGCAGTTTACCGCAGGTTTACCAGATGATCTACCAATTGATCTTACCCCAAATGCAACTTATGCGCTGTCTGTATATACAGCTAGTGGTAGTAGTATGTTGCTTCGCTCTAGTTGTATTACTCCTGACGGTCAAGCTCCTTGTAGTGGTTCTCCGGGTTACACTGGAATAGAAGCTCCTCCTCTGCAAATTTTTGGCTCAACCAATGGTGGCACCAGTTATTTCTCACAATCATCTCAACGAATTATTGATGTTTATGTCAGCGACGATCCTGCTAGTACACCTGAACCTGGAACGGTTTTAGGACTTTTAGCAATGGGTTTTGTAGGTGGTGTTTCTACTTTAAAAAACAAAAATAAAGGTTAATTTTTTGTAACATGAATAAAACCCCGTAGTTAACAACGGGGTCTTGTTTAAGGTAGGCAATGCCTACCTTTTTTAATATTTATTTTACAGCTTAATTAGGGATGAGAAAATTACAATTGATTTATTAACTTAGGCTTGGATACCATGAAACATAGTATTCAAAAATTTAATCCCGATAAGCTTTATGAAATTGTTGTCAGTGGTTGTTTTTCCATTAAAGCCCAATCATCCACAGAAGCACAACAAAAACTAGAAGCATTATTAGGAGAAATAGACGCAGATCACTGGGAAATAGAAAAAATTAATGAGGTAGAATCTTAGGGATGATTTCTTTATCTGAAGCTGAACAAAAAGCCATTGAATTTATCACAGAAGAATGGGAACTATCCGACAAAGAAAAAAAATTATTTGTCATAAATAATTCCCGTAAAATTGATGATAAATGGTGGTATATTGTTGAGGTTACGGTTAAAAACTTACCCGACAAATGGGTTATTCAAGTCTATGATGATGGCGACTGTGACCCTTGTTATACATTTATTTCTCCCTTTTCTAAACAAGAAAACTCCAATCATTTAGATAAGCTTCCTAATAAGTTAGCTTTAGCTGTTCAAGAAGAGAGAAAAGGTCATATTTAATTTTCTCAGTATTTGTACTTATACGGTTATCCTCATTTCGCACTCTCAGACAAGAAAGTTAGGATTAGATGAGAACTCTTTACAAACCTTAACAGAAGAGGAAACACCGATGATGAGCCTTCTAACCATCTTAATTTTTCTCTGGGGAGTCCTAGCAATTGCCGACAGACTAACCAAAGAGTACCCCTCGACCTAGAATATACTGAGTTCATTTTAGGTCAGAGATAGTATAGTAGAGATAGATAGAGTAAACCTCTCTTTTTCATGGAGATAAACACCGATGATGTTACCTGGTTTATGTTCTGCCCGTAGTAAAACCTTATTTTGGACTGGTATTACTTTAGCCATAGTGGCCATTTTATGAGGTTTGCTGCGTTATAAATCCTTTTAGCAAGTTTATCTTAAATTATAGAATCATAGATTTTTAGGTTTAGGATTCATATAGCGAACTGGAATAGGAAGAAATTGCCCTATTCCAGTTTAATTCGCCAATATTTAACCTTAAATTTCAGAATTAAGGGTTAAAAACGGCCAGTCTGGGACAAATTAGAAGTACCGATAGATACTTCGTTGTTTCCTGATTGTGTTCCGGTATTAGGTTGCCATTGGGTGATTCTCAAAGAACTTTCCAAAGCTTTGACACATTTCCATTCGATGTCCTTGTTAGCTGGTAACTCTAGGGTTCCCGTCCAAGTGGGATAATTGGTGGGATCTAGTTTTTGGGAAGCATTTTTAACGGACCAGTTACCCAGTTCTTTAATATTACCTGCAACATAAACACTGGTACCCAGTTGTGTATGACCATTTTGACAACTGAAACTGACATCCACTGTCTTAGGGGGATTTTCTGGATCGATGATGTCATCGGTATCTGTGATCAAGCTACCAATATGAATAGCAGAAGCCGTCATCGGCGCAAGTTGCACCATAGCAAAACCCGAACTATCCACATCAATCGCAGGACCGTCACACTCTTTACTACCTAAAGTGTAGTCGCCTCGTGCCACATCGCAGTATTTGCCTTCGGGAAGTCCTGTTTGAAAAGAACGATTGAGATCGTATCCTTCTCGATTGATGACCACAAACCCTTTGGAGTCCCCTGTGGGTGTCACCCTGGCAAAAGCAATCTGGTTACGATCATCGTGCCAAGTATGGGCAATATTCCAGGCATCTTGTACATAGTTGTTGAAGCCAACCATACCAGCGATGGAAGTCCAACGATGTTCACAAACCCAGTCCTTGAAACAAGCGACATTTTTGGTGTTACCATTGCCATCGGACGGGGGGCCGAACCCATCGTTAACGTCTTTACACCCGTAGGGACCACAGCGAACATCCCGCGGCCAATTATAGCTAGACATGACCTTGGGAGTCCCATAAGGCCAAGCCAACATAAACACATTGGCTAGATTGTAAATACGGCCATCATAGAAATGGGTGACAATACCACCAATACTATTGTCATCTTCGCTGGTCCAATAGCCACTACCATGGCCACGTTGGTTATCGTGGTTATCGGTGAAAACCACAGAAAAGGAACTATCTAACATCCCCCAACCGCCACTGGCTACAGGGAAATTATATTTAACAAAATCGGAGATAGTCCCTGAGTTATCGTTACGGAATTTTTCACCGACTACTGTACCGTAACGAAATTCGGTGACGTTGAGATTGCTACCTTTGACGGTATTATCGTAGTCGCTAGGCTTGGAATCTTGACCATAACCAAAAATAACTTCTTGGAAAATGAAGGGACGACTACCCGCAGCAAACCAACCTTGATCAGAACGCAAATCATTTAAGTTTTCTGTAATATAAATGATATCTTCGGGGTTCATGTGTTTGGCGGCATCGATTCTAAACCCGGCTACCCCCATGTCAATCATACTATTGAGGAAGTCGATAATCCTTGGCCTGACCCACTTTTGGTCTTCTGTTTCTAAATCAGGAAGACCGCCTCCTGCGACCCAACAATCTCTAATTTCCCTAGCTGGAACATCATTATCCCAGTTAATCTCACATTGAGGGTGAAAATCTAAATTACTGTATTTGTAGGTTTCACCGTCTTTTTCGTAGAGGGTATAGTCAGAAGCCTCTTTGTAGGGAGTTCCATTGGACCCGACACCGTCTCCTGCTGCCATGTGGTTAATAATAGCATCCACATAGATTTTGACACCGTGCTTTTTCCAGCAGGTGTCTACCATACTCTTAAATTGATCTAAATTACCACTACGACTTTTATCGAGTTCGTAGCTGACGGGTTGATAGCGTTGCCACCAAGGATAGCCATCACTAGCCTTGATCGCGTGTTCATTGGGGGGGGAAACTTGGATGGCGTTATAGCCTTTTTCCCCAAGATAAGCGCATTCAGCCTCGATATCTGTCCATTTCCATTCAAACAAATGCACCATGACATTTTTGGCCGGTGGTTGGCTTTGTGCATAAGCAGGATAAGAAAATAACAGTAATAAGCTGATGGTAATTATGGCGGTAAATAGCTTTAACCAGCGAAAGTTATACCAAAGTGACTTTGAAAACATTCTTGTTTCCTTATCGTAAATAATTTGACTGATTCCTTAGCTTTCATTCTTTAATTCAGCTAAGACTTACTCGTCATCTTAACTTGATTTATAGCTAATGTTTGGGATTAGGAATAAACTTAATTTTTTTTCATATCTTTGTCTCTTGAGAATCTTATTTTAGTTTTTTCCGTCTATTATGTTATTCTGTAGGTTATTTCTAGTAATCAGGAATTTTTCCTGGTAACAACTTGTGCAGCATAACATGGTGGAGGATTGAATTAAAGATGAATATTTTGGGCATTTCTGCCTATTATCATGATAGTGCTGCTGCCTTAGTGCAATCGGGACAGATTATAGCGGCAGCACAAGAAGAGAGGTTTACACGCAGGAAACACGATGCCAAGTTTCCGAAAAATGCTATTAGTTATGTTCTTGAAGAAGCCAATATTTCCCTGGGAAAGTTAGATTATATTGTTTTTTATGAAAAGCCTTTAATTACTTTTGAAAGACTTTTAGAAACCTATATTACCTATGCACCAAAAGGGTTTCGTTCTTTTGTCAGTGCCATGACTGCATGGCTACAAGAAAAGTTATATTTAAAGACAGTTTTAAAGAAGGAATTAGCCAAATTAGCTAATTGTAAAACCTCCCAACTTCCCCCTTTATTATTTACAGAACATCATCAATCTCATGCTGCTTCTGCCTTCTTTCCTAGTCCCTTTGAAACGGCAGCTATTTTATGTTTAGATGCGGTGGGAGAATGGGCAACAACTTCCTTGTGGTTAGGGGAAAATAATAACATGATTCCTCAGTGGGAAATCAACTTTCCTCACTCCTTGGGTTTACTGTACTCTGCCTTTACTTATTATACAGGATTTAAAGTCAATTCTGGTGAGTATAAATTGATGGGTTTGGCCCCTTATGGTGAAGCGAAATATACTGACTTGATTTTAGAGAATTTAATTGATATTAAAGAGGATGGAACTTTTCGCCTCAATATGGATTATTTTAACTATGCAACTGGGTTGACTATGACTAATAATAAGTTTGCTCAATTGTTTGGTCAACCTCCCCGAAAACCTGAAAGTGAAATTACGCAACGGGAGATGAATATTGCCGCTTCTATTCAAAAAGTTACCGAGGAAATTGTCTTAAAATTAGCGAATACTGCTCATAAAGAATTAGGTGTAGATAATTTATGTTTAGCTGGAGGAGTTGCCTTAAATTGTGTTTCTAATGGCAGACTTTTAAGAGAGGGAAAATTTAACAATATTTGGATTCAACCGGCAGCAGGAGACGCTGGAGGAGCCATTGGCGCAGCTTTTGCTATTTGGCATCAATACTTAGATAAGCCTCGTTATAGCAGTCATTTGGATAGTATGAAAGGTTCTTATTTGGGACCTCAATTTAGTGATGAAGAAGCGCGGCAATATTTTGATGATGTCAGAGCAAATTATGTTTATTTAGAAGACAATGAACTATTTAGCAAAGTAGCAGAAATATTGGCAAAAGGTAATGTGGTGGGTTGGTTTCAAGGACGCATGGAATTTGGTCCGAGGGCGTTAGGAAATCGTTCTATTATTGGCGATCCTCGTAATGAGAAAATGCAGTCCGTAATGAACCTAAAAATAAAATATCGGGAATCATTTCGTCCCTTTGCTCCTTCTGTTTTAGCAGAGAAAGTAAACCAATATTTCGAGTTAGATAAACCCAGTCCTTATATGTTATTAGTAGCTGAGGTTAAAAAAGACTTACATCTCCCTATGACTGAGGAACAAAAGCAATTATTGGGTATCGATAAATTGAAAATACCTCGCTCAAAAATTCCTGCTATTACCCATGTTGACTATTCAGCAAGAGTGCAAACTGTTCACCCAGAAACTAATCCCCGTTATCACCAATTAATTAAACAATTTGAAGCATTGACAGGGTGCGGTGTTATAGTTAATACTTCCTTTAATGTTAGGGGAGAACCTATTGTTTGTACCCCAGAAGATGCCTACCGTTGTTTTATGCGGACCGAGATGGATTATTTAGTTATTAATAATTATCTATTGGACAAATCTAAACAACCTCAATGGCAAAAAGATAAGTCTTGGCAAGATGAATTTGAACTAGATTAATTAACAAAAGAGGTTAAAATTATGTTTCAGGAAATACCTAAATTAGATAAAAAAGGGTTACGAGAATTTGGCTTAATAACAGGAGTATTTATTGCTTTACTATTTGGTTTATTATTACCCTTATTATGGGGTCATGATTTACCATTAATTCCCTGGATTATTGCCGGATGTTTAGCCTTTTTATCCCTATTTATTCCTCAATCTCTTGTCCCTATTTATCAAGGATGGATGAAGGTTGCTCAGGTTCTTGCTTGGGTTAATAATCGTCTTATTTTAGGAATTATTTTCTTTATCATTGTGACACCAATGGCCTTGATTATGAAAATCATTAAAAGAGATCCTTTGACAAGAAAATTTGAGTTTAGATTAGAAACTTATCGAGTTTCTAGTAAAATTAAGAATAAACTTAGTATGGAGAAACCTTATTAATGGAAGGATTTATTGAGCTTTTACAAGATTTATGGGGCTTTTTAAACGAACGTAAAAAGTATTGGTTAGCCCCATTAATTATTACTTTGGTGTTATTAGGTGCTTTAATTGTTTTCACCCAAGGATCTGCGATCGCTCCTTTTATTTATACATTATTTTAGCTGTTTTTCTTTATTGTTAATAGAATAGATAATGAAAACAGATACTATTTTTCATCTCTAGAAGTTAAAAACCAACTAGAAACAAAGAGTGCTAAAATTAATTATATATTCGACCATCATAACAAACATAAATTATGCCCATTAAAGCATTTGTCACAGGAGGAACCGGATTTATTGGCGCAAACTTAGTGAGACTTTTATTAAAAGAAGGTTATGAAGTTCGTGCTTTAGTTCGTACTCAAAGTAGTTTAGAAAACCTCAAAAATTTAGACATTGAAATCATAAAAGGTGATCTTAACGATATTAACTTAAGTGAGAAAATAAGAGGTTGTAATGTCTTATTCCATGTCGCTGCTCATTACTCCTTATATCAAGCAGATAAAGATAAATTATACAACAGCAATGTGTTAGGAACTCGCTCTATTTTACAGGCGGCCAAACAAGCTAATATTGAACGCATTATTTACACCAGTTCCGTTGCAGCTATTGGAGTAGGAACCCCAGGAAAAATAGTCAACGAAACCCATCAAAGTCCCGTCAATAAATTAGTAGGACATTACAAAAAATCGAAATATTGGGCCGAACAAGAAGCAAAAAAAGCCATTATAAATGGACAAGATATCGTTATTGTTAACCCCAGTACACCTATCGGACCATTAGACATTAAACCCACCCCCACAGGAGAGATTATTTTACGTTTTTTACGTCGTAAAATGCCAGCTTATGTCGATACCGGGTTAAATATTATTGATGTGCGAGACGTAGCGCAAGGTCATCTGTTAGCATTAGAAAAAGGGAAGACAGGGGAACGCTATATTTTAGGCAATAAAAACCTCAGTTTAAAAGCCTTGTTAGAGGAATTATCCCAACTAACAGGGTTAAAAACCCCTCAACAAACCTTACCCCTTTGGCTACCTTTAACCGTAGCATGGGTAGAAGAGACATTATTATCTCCTTTGGGTAAAAAACCCTCAATTCCTATGGATGGGGTAAAAATGTCTAAACAGCCGATGTATTATGATCCATCTAAAGCTATTAATGAATTAGGGTTGCCCTCTTCTCCGATTAAAAATGCTTTGCAAGATGCCATTAATTGGTTTACAAATAATGGTTATGTATAAGTAAATTACTATTATAATGAGTAGAAATAATGGAAGAATCTATTACTTATTGTTGGAATGATATTGGTGTTTCTGGGGATAGTTCTTGTCCTGAATTGAAAACAGTTATTCATTGTAGAAATTGTTCGGTTTATCGGGGTTCTGGTATAACTTTATTGCAAAGAAATGCCCCGGAAGGTTATGTTGAAGAATGGACAGATATATTAGCCAAAGATTGGCAACAAGCAGCAGCAAAAGCTGAGGAAAAAGGCTCAAATTTAGTCAAAAAAGAAACAGTTACTGATGAAATTGTTGGGTTAGTTATTTTTAGAGTTTCTCAAGAATGGTTAGCTTTACCAGCATGGGTTGTTAAAGAAATTACCCATATTCATCCTGTTCATACTTTACCCCACCGTAGTAACCATGTTTTTGCTGGAATTGTTAATATTCGTGGTGAGATTTTGATGTGTATTTTACTGAGAAATCTCTTAGCATTACCTCCTTCAGATTTGAATGATAAAAACAATAATTTTAGAGATTCATCTTCTATTGTTCCTGTAGTTTATCAGCGAATGATTGTCATTGAAATACAATCTAATCGTTGGGTATTTCCTGTGGATGAAATTTTGGGAGTTTATCGTTTTTCTGAAAAACAATTACAAAATACTCCTGTTGTTATTTCTAAAACTCCTGATACTTATACTAAGAAAATTTTATCCTTAGAAGGAAAAAATATTAACTATTTGGATTATGAATTAGTATTTTATGAATTATTATTCTATACTTTGAATCGAGCCTAATTAACAAAAAAAATAAATTATCATGTCTGTAATTGATGTTGAGAATCTTAGTAAAATTTATAAAGTTTCTTTGAAAAATCCTGGCTTAAAAGGCACAATTAAACACTTTTTCAAGCGCAAGTATAGAGATATAGTGGCAGTTAAAAATGTATCTTTTAGGATTAATTCGGGGGAAATTGTTGGCTTTTTAGGAGCAAATGGTGCAGGAAAAACCACCACCCTAAAGATGTTAACTGGATTGATTCATCCCTCAACTGGTAACATTAAGATAGTTAATCATACTCCTTTTAAGCGTAATGCTACTTTTTTAAAAAAGATGAGTTTAGTTATGGGACAAAAACAGCAATTATTATGGGATTTACCGGCGGTAGATTCCTTAAAAATTAACGCTGCTGTTTATGAGATTCCTGATAAAACTTTTCAGCAAAGACTTCAGGAATTAGCAGAAATGTTATCTATTAAAGAACAATTAAATCAACCAGTTCGTAAACTATCTCTGGGACAAAGAATGAAAGCAGAATTATTAGCTGCTTTATTACATCATCCTCAAGTTTTATTTTTAGATGAACCTACATTAGGGTTAGATGTTAATTCTCAAGCTGCTATTCGTTCTTTTTTAAAAGAGTATAATGAAAGATACCAAGCAACAATTTTATTGACCAGTCATTATATGGCCGATATTACTGCATTGTGTGAAAGAGTTTTGTTGATTCATGAGGGACAATTAATTTATGATGGAAACTTAGAGGACTTAGTAGAAAAGTTTACACCTTATAAAGAGGTAAACATCGAATTATCCTATTCTTTATCACCTGAAAAACTAGCACAGTATGGCAAAGTTGAAACAATGAAAGGTCAAGAAGTTAGATTATTAGTTAAACAAGAAGACCTTACAGACACTATAGCTAAAATTTTAGCTCAATTAGAGATTAATGATCTCAGTGTAAGTGACCCTCCTATTGAAGAAGTTGTCAGTCAAATTTTCTCCAGAGGAAATGTTAATCTATAGTATTGACCAAAATCGGAGCATAGTTTGTAGTATAGTCTTCCAAACTGTAAAGCTAAAGCTATAATTTATAGAAAAATTAGTCAAGTAAAGTAAACAAAATGATCGATATTCAATCCTTAAAAATCAGAAGAAAAAAACTCGCTAATCTCATAGATATTCCTGCGGTATTATGGTCAGGAAAATCTCCCTCTAAAAATTTTCGCGCTAATCATTATCCTTTTCGCGCTAGTAGTCATTTTCTCTATTTTGCAGGAATTCCACTAGAGAATGCAGCAATAAAACTAGATAAGGGTAATTTAGACTTATTCTTAGATAACCCTCACCCCGATAGTAGCTTATGGTACGGAGAAATGCCCAAAAGAGAAGATATTGCCCAACAAATAGGGGCAGATAATGCTTATCCAATGGAAGCATTAAAAGGGCAAATTAATGGAGTCGCTACTATTCCAGTTCAAGATGTTTTTACTCATGGAAAACAAATAGAAATATTACAACGTTCTCTGTCAATTAATGGGGATTTGAATAAAGTTGATGAGCAATTAATGAAAGCTATAATAAGCTTACGTTTAACTCATGATGAAATCGCCTTAGAAGAAATAAAAAAAGCTGTTGATGTTTCAGTTGAAGCTCATAAAATAGGCATAAATTCAACAAAAAAAAGTACAACAGAAGCACAAGTAAGAGCAGCAATAGAAAGCTATATAATAAGTAAAAATATGACCTGTGCTTACAATAGTATTGTTACTGTTAATGGAGAATTTTTACATAATGAAACCTATAATAATCCACTAAAACCAGGAGATTTATTATTAGCTGATGTTGGAGCAGAAACTCATTTAGGATGGGCTTCAGATATTACCAGAACTTGGCCAGTAAGTGGGAAATTTTCCAGTAGTCAACTAGATATTTATGATGTTGTTTTAGCTGCTCATGACGCTTGTATTGAAGGGATTAAACCTCATGTAGAATATCGAGATATTCATCTTTTAGGAGCAAAAATAGTTGCAGAAGGTTTAGTAAATTTAGGTATTCTAAAAGGTGATCCTGAAACTTTACTAGAAAAGGATGCTCATGCTATATTTTTTCCTCATGGAATTGGTCATTTATTAGGATTAGACGTTCATGATATGGAAGACTTAGGAGACTTAGCAGGATACCAAGAAGGAAGAACCAGAAGCGATCGTTTTGGGTTAGGATATTTAAGATTAGATCGTCCTTTAAAAGTAGGTATGGTGGTGACAATAGAACCTGGTTTTTATCAAGTACCAGCAATTTTAAACAATCCTAAATTTCAAGAAAAATATCATAATGATATTAACTGGGACAAATTAAAACAATTTTCTGATGTTAAAGGAATTCGCATTGAAGACGATATTTTAGTAACAGAAACAGGAGCAGAAATTTTAACAAAAAATCTACCGAATAAAGCTATAGATATTGAGGAAATGATGAAGTAAACTCAGTTATTCAGTTATCAGTTATCAGTTTTTCAGACTCCCACACTCCCCACACTCCCCTTAAATTCACCCAAATGGGTGAACCTTTCTGATGAAGTCAGTTAACGCCAACTATTCTAAACTGGTAGCTACACAAAATTAGTAAACTTCCTTAAAGGTTGAGGAGAGGATGAGATGAGTCCCTTAGATCACCATCAAAAACTGGTAAACTTTTTACAACAAGAATTAAAAATTCCTGCTGAGTCTATTGCTTTAGTTGAACGTCATCCGGAACTACCTTATAGTTCTTTTCCTATGCTATTATGGCGTTACGGATTAATCACCATCGCTCAATTAGAAAGAATTTTTGATTGGTTAGATAGTGGGTTGTCCCATTCTGTCAGCAATTTTTAGATTGGAAATATACAACAAAAAATACAGTTAATATATAGTAGTTACCCTAGACAATAGGTAACAATAATAAAATTAATGAGTTCAATGGGTTCCTGGCAAAAATTACCTTTTCTACAAACTGGCGATACAATTATAGGTATTTCTCCCAGTGGAGCAATAAAAGAGGTTACTGCAGTAGAAAAAGCAAGAGAAATTATGCGATCACAAGGCTATAATCTAGAACTGGGTAAGCATTGGAACACCCAGTATGGTTACTTAGCCGGAACCGACGAACAACGCAGAGAAGCCTTACTAGAAGCGTTGAAAAATCCCAGTTATAAAGCCAGTATAGCCGTTCGTGGGGGTTATGGCGCAGCCAGATTATTAGAAGAAAAAGACTGGGAAACGATATTTACCCATTATCCCAAATGGTTGATCGGCTTTTCTGATATCACTAGCTTACT